>JALCQM010000005.1 GCA_022651245.1 Lactobacillus sp. | reverse complement strand
CCGTAGACGCGGCCGTCCATGATCCATTTATAACACTCGCGTCGCTGGATAAACTAATTGATAATGCGAATATACAGCCTGGTACTCAGACACCGCTTCAGGCCTTGGGAGATAAGTGTCTGCCACTACCACCAACGTCTTAGTGGCTGCTGGTACATCTGCAAACCAGCCAGCAGCGACACTAGCGATAATTGCAGCTCCCAAACTCGGCCCTTCATCGTGAACCAAGGTCATCACAGGTAAATTGAAGATATCAGCTTGCATTTGTGCCCAAAAAGCACTTTTGGCCCCGCCACCGATTGCAATCACTTGCTGCAAATCGCCACCGAATTTTCGATACAGCATGATCACGTCATTCAACGAATAAGTGATCCCCTCCATAACCGCACGAGTCATATCGGACAAATCGACCAGATCTGAGATACCGCTGAATGACGCCCGCACTTCTGCATCAAAGTATGGTGTTCGTTCGCCTGTGAGATATGGCGTGTAGATAACGCCGTGCGCGCCTATTGGTGACTTGGTAGCCGCCGCAGTCAAATCGTCAAACGCGTGACCAGCCCAAAATGTGTCCCGAAACCAGGCCAGCGAATGTCCTGCTGCCAAAGTAACTCCCATTGAATAATAGGTGCCAGGAACGGCCGCACACTCTCCTTGTAAAGCACCACCAGAAGCTGGGATATGCCGTCCTTCCGCCTTGAGGATCACACCAGAGGTCCCGATGCTAGCCATTAGTTGTGTCGACGTGGTAATTCCCGCACCAACGGCCCCAGCTGCATTATCTGCCGCCCCTGCAGCCACCCGTGCCCTTTTCGCCAAGCCACTGGTGTTGGCGAAACTCGATGTTACCTGCCCCACGACTGTCGTTGATTCGGTGATGGGTGGCAACCAGCCCAAGGGGATGTCATAAGCCGTTGCAATTCGCTCACTCCATCCCCCAGCATGAATGTCATACAAACCCGTACCAGTAGCATCAGACCGCTCCGTGCCGATTACACCAGTCATACAATAGCGAACATAATCCTTCGGTAACATTACCGTCGCGATTTTAGTCCAAACGGTCGGTTCATGTTCTTTGACCCACATGAGCTTCGGCAAAACATAACCTTCCACCGGCCGATTACCAGTAATTGCCACGAAGTCTTCCCCAAAATCTGCCATGATCTGCGCGACTTGTGCAGTACTTCGAGTATCGTTCCATAAAATTGCCGGCCGTAGCACCTTTCCAGCCGCATCAAGTAAAACCAACCCATGCATTTGTCCCGAATAACTCACTGCCCTAACCGTGCCGAGATTAACGTCAACTAGTTGGTGTAACGCCTCAACAGTTTGATTGACCCACTCTGCTGGTTGCTCCTCACTATAGCCAGATTGCGCGGTGAGGATGGTCAAGGGGGCACTGGCAGTGGTCACCTTTCCATCCTTACTGAGCGCTACAGCCTTAACCGCGCTAGTACCAAGATCGATACCGATTACTGATTCGCTCATAACTCGCTCCTTTCAAAAATGACCCGGATCAACTCCGGGCCACCACGGTTAAAAGTTCGTATTCAACTGCGGATAATCACCGAACAAAATCCGGTATGGTGTTTCATCTTCTTCAATGGTCGGGATCCGAGGGATCGTTTTCAAGAAGCGATTGTCAATGTTATCGTCGTTGGTAGAAGACACTTCCCATACTAAAACTTTGCCGGTACCAGGTTCCACATCCCACTTGTGATAGATTCTTTGCGTGGTCGTCAAGCTTTCACCCGGATGCAAGGTGATCACGCCTCCTGCCGGTACCGTGATACGATGGCCATCTTTAACCATGGTCACCGGCGTTTTTTTATCGAGATCCTCATCCGCTGTTGAATTATAGACGGTTAGTTGCAGATTGCCACCGCCACGGTTGATGGTATCTTCCTCTTTCAGTTTGTGGAAGTGAAAAGGCAATTCCTGGCCTTCAGCCAAAATCAAGAGTTTTTCACAGTAAGGCTTCGGATACTTTTGGGGATTACCGTAATTCCCATTACGGAATGTGAAGGCAACCAAGCCATAGTTTTCGAAGTCGCCACTACCAAAGTCTGTGACATCCCAACCAAGCATATTGTCAATCAGTTCCCGATAATCCTCTCCCAAGTTTTCCCAGTCACTCGGTAACCAGTCGGCAAAAGCTGGTAAATATACCTGATGCTGCTTCGCAAAAGCGATAGATTCTTTTAAAATAGCATTGATTTCAGAGCGTTTCATGTGCTTACTTACCCTCCAAAGGTGTAAATTCGTAGCTTAAATCAAAAGTACGTTGCTCACCAGGTTCGAGATATTCCAGTGTCTGTTCCTTTTTAGCCTGGTCAAAACCATTCACATTATTGGTGGCAGGTTCGATCCCAAGCACGTAATTATGCGTTTGTTGTAATTTCCACTGATTCAAAACTGGTAGCGTATCGCGACTGTAGGTCAACTTCAGCTGTAAGCCGGTCGTGGGGCTCTTTACGATCACTCGCCCCAATGGCAAATCATGGTAATAAACCACTTCTTGGGCAGCTCGTTGTGGACTGGTAAAGGTGTTCCAATCATCCGTTGGTACGCCACTACGGTAATATGACGACGTTGGCTTCATATCGATTCGTGTCGCTGGGCTAAAGAAAGGATAACCAAAGTTGGTGTGGTATAGCATCATTAATGACTGGCGTTGCGGGCCTTGATTCTCCACCACATCGTGAACTTCAATGACATTGGCTTGCGTCGCGATTTTGATGCACCGATGTAAGATTAGATTCGGGCCAAACATCTCCGCTTCACGAACGTCGCCAGTAATGGTAATCAATTCCGGTTTTACTACATAATCAAAGTTCTCCGCCGGAGTGTTCGCAATTACGCCGTGTAGTCCTTGTGGGCTGTCCACCGGCGCCGCCCCCATATAACTTAGCCCACCCGTAGTGAGAAAACCCACGGTGAAGTTACGCATAAATCCACGAGCGTGATCCTCAACAAAATAGGTACTATTTACGAGTCCCGGTGAGGCCATAAAGGCGATATTGTTCCCGCGTACCTTCAGTTCTGGGATATCAAGCCCACGATCAGGTGTTATGAGAAGTGACAAGCCAGCCTGCGTATACACCCGAAGGGCCTGCATCCCCCTAGCCTTGCCGCGGTTAAAAGTAACGGCGTGTACCCCGTTGAGCTGCTCAAGCCGTCCAAGAAAATCTGCTATCTGATATTCATTAATCAATCTTTAAGTCTCCCAGGTCAATATCTTCCTCTTCCTTGACAACCGTTTCGGCGGTTACTGGCTTCTTCAGCAAGAAGTACACAATACCGGTGACCGCAGTCCCAATCAAAAGCGCCCCAATAAAAGCCATTGGCTTGGTCATCGTCGGAATAGCCAGCATCCCGGTCGCCGGAATATGTGAATCAGCACCCCATAACATCGAGAAACCACCACCAACAGCACCACCAGCACCAGTAGCGACAACTGAACGCCACAGATCATTTAGCACAAGCGGCAAAGAGCCTTCAGTGATCTCAAAAATACCCATTGGAAAAGCGGTTTTAAGAGTTTCTACTTCCATATCAGTGTAAATGCGCTTGCGGAAAATCTTACCTAAGAAGAAGGCCAAGGTGTATCCAAAGGGCGTTACCATAGAGGCCAGAATCAGACAAGTGATGGGTTCATTGATTCCCTGACTTTGTAGCGCCAAGACAAAGGCGAAAACGGTTTTGTTGATGGCGCCGCCGTAATCGACGGAGGCCAGCAAGCCAATAATGGCACCATAAAAGAATAACTGATGACTGTTTAGCCCATTCATAAAGTGTGTTAGCCACGTCATCAATGCACTAATTGGTGTACCAATAATATAGAACATGATCAATCCGGCAATGCCAGAAGCGAATAACGGAATAATTAAGGTCGGCATCATCCCATCCATGATCTTGGGCAACTTAACATACTTAATAATGGCGACGGTTACCCACCCGGCAATGTAGCCGCCAACTAAACCGCCTAAGAAGCCAGCATTAACGACAATGGAAATCAATCCTACCAACATTCCAGGAGCAATCCCTGGCTTATCAGCAATGGCAAAGGCAACGCCAGTCCCCACCACCATGGGCAACAAGCCAAGAATTTGTCCACCCATGGTAGAAAAGGCGTCCCATAGGCCAATAACATGCTTCGTATTAGCGACACTAGCGCCGCCCATAATACTACCTATCGCCAGAAGAAAACCACCGGCAACCACGACAGGAATTAGATACGAAATCGCGGTTAAGGCCGGTTCCTTCAATTGCTTCTTCATGAAATTTTTCCAGTCCATGATTTTACCCCTCCGCGGCTATTTGCCGATGACCTGGTGAACTTTCTCAAGTAGTTTGTTTGGGCTCTTAATGGCTGTGTCGGTGGACACCTCAATAACTCGCTTGCCTTCGAAGCGTTCCCGGCCGGAAATTTTGACGTCAACGGCAAGTAAAACGACATCGGCAGCATCAATTTGAGCGGGCGTCAAAGCGTCTTCGGTGCCAATAGTACCTTGGGTTTCCATATTGATGGTGTCGCCAGCTTTTTTTGCGGCATCAATCAACTTTTGCTTGGCGATATAGGTATGGGCAATACCCGCAGAGCAGGCAGAAATTCCAACGATTTTCATGTCTATTCCTCTCTTCTGTCGTTAAAAGTAAGCGCATTCATTTTTTCTTGAAGGTTGGCGCGTTCAATAATACGTAAGACAGCGTCTCACGCATTTTGAGCGCGCCAGGCAATCATTAGCTTACGCGTTTCTCTTTGGTAAAGGTTTCGATCACCTCTTCAACTGTGGTTGCTTCATGCAAGGCTTCGATGACATGATCCGATCCCAGTCGGCCAGCAAATAATGACAACAATTTCAACTGGTTTCGTGATGCCTCCTGATCGTTGCTGACAGCAAACAAGATGACGATATTGACGAGCTGATCGTCCAACGTTTCCCATTCGATACCATGATTCAAAATGCCGATAGCGACGCCGACATTTTGAACATCGTCACTTTTTCCGTGTGGAATCGCGACGCCTTGCCCGATGCCGGTGATGCCTTCGGATTCACGGACATAGATATCCTTTATAAAGGCCGCCACGTCATCAATATAATCGGCTGCCTTCAGCCCCTGAGCAAGCTGGGTGATGGCGTCTTTTTTATCTATTGCGTTCAAGTTTAGCTTGATCACACGGGGATCAAGAACGGCGCGAATTTCTTCCATTTTTATCCACTTCTTCCAAACAGTGACTTAGGCGCTAAAATGTTCTTCCTGGAAATTCTTGATGTCGTATGGAATCTCGTTAACGTCTTCGTTGGCAAAATACAGACGAGTGCGATCTACATCGTTGCACAGGTGATTTTTGTGGGCAACGATCTTTTGCGTTTCGATCATCGGCCGTGGGAAGAGGATCTTTGGTTCACGGAGTTCAGCCGGATCACCTTCGTCCATGACTTTGCGCATTTCCTGGGCAAAAGCAATCTTGATATCACTAGAGATATTGATCTTATTGATGCCATACTTGATGGCTTCAGCAATCTTATCGTCAGGATTATTGGAAGCGCCGTGTAGCACTAGCGGAATATCGATTGCTTCAGCCACTGCCTTGGTAATTTCCGGCTTCAATTTAGGGGTGACATCCTTTGGATACAAGCCATGAGCGGTTCCGATGGCAATAGCCAAAGAATCGATGCCAGTCTTCTCCACAAAGTCCTTAGCGACCTCTGGTTTCGTGTATTGGACGTTATCTGTTAAGTGCCCCGCAACATCGTTCCCAGTATCCGCAATAGTACCTAGTTCTGCTTCAACAGACACGCCAGTGGCATGTGCTGCTTCGACAACCTTTTGAGTGATTGCCACATTTTCTTCATATGAATCCTTCGAGCAGTCGATCATCACGCTGGTGAAGCCCAGATGAATGGCATGAATGCACTGTTCATATGAAGCGCCATGATCTAGATGCAAGGCAATTGGTAAGTCAGTACTGTTGATTGCATCAATCACTTGTGCGGCAAAGCTATCACGCAGAAATTCCAGTTCCGTTGGATGAATTGCCATGATAAAAGGCGATTGCATTTGAATACACTTCTCCAAAGTAGCAGTAAAGAGCTGACCGCTGCCAGCGTTATATGCCGGAATAGCAAAGTGATTCTTATGGGCAACTTGTAGTAAACGATCACCAGATACTAACATATTAAATTTCCTCCAATTTGTGAGTAATCAAGGCCAGGGCGGCAGTTTCCGTGTCGCTTTGACTCAGCATTTCAACAAAAGCTCCTTGGGCTAAACAACGAAAAAATTGTTTGAGCTTGATCACTGCGGGTGCTGTTGGGCTAACGTTTTCCGGTACCACAAAAGTGATCAGCAAGTGAATCGGATTATCATCCATGTCCCGCCAAGTCAATATCGGTTGCGGGAGGCAACTAATAGCAACATACACCGGGGTATCCCTGTCGACTGTCGCGTGCGGCGTCGCGATACCCGCCGTCAAAACCGTTCCTCCGAGACGTTCTCTAGCTAGTAGTGCCTCTTGAATTACTGGTAACTCTAGCTGTAAGTGATCCGCCAGACTGGCACTGAGCGCTTGAATGACCTCGGCCTTATTCGGTTGATTTGGCGCCAACGGTACAGCGTGAAAGATGTTATTGTCCAAAATATATTCCTAATCTCCATTCATGACCCGCTGGACTTTTTCCTTGTCCTGCTTGGTGAAAACTGCACTGACCAAGACAGATGGCAAGCCAAACGAATTTTTCAACGGAATCGTTGAAATCAGCAGATCTACGTTCGGTGTCCGATTCAATTGCGCTTCAAGGTTCAAATTTGACACGACATCAACAATGGTGACGTTGGGTAATTCCTTTTGAATCTTAGCGGCAATCAACTCTGAAGTACCGATACCAGTCGTGCAAATGATCAAGATACGCGTCTTGTCCTGGTGCATCTCCATATATTTGGCAAAATATAGCGTGATAAACCCTGCCTCATCTTTAGAGATCGGTGGTAACTTGAACTCAGTAGCGATGACGAGATTAGCATGCGTTACCCCAGCTAAAAGCTTCCCGTATTCCATTTCAATTTCATTAAGTAAGGCATTGGATAAGCGAATGCTGTTTTTCAGCCGATTCAACATTGGCAAGACATGACGATTGAGTTCCGTTACCATAGCTGTTTGCGGAATACTCAAGTGCAACTCCGCATTCACCAGTTCCACATAACGCCGGGAAATCTGCATTGCGGTGTCTTTCTCCGCACTTTCGATTCCAAAATTACTGATACGAGACGAAATCAGATACTCAAACAAGTAATAGACTTCATCTGAAGCTACTGTCGCGTGGAGATAGTTTTCTATATTGGTCACGATCTGCACACAGACACTGTAAATCTCAGGATTCTTGGCAATATCGGTGGTCAATTGCCCCGCAATCTCGTTTCTCAGCGACAGCTTCACTCCGCGACGAGTGCGATTCAACAGGATGTAGATATGGCCGAAAAAGTTTACATTGTAAGGATATGGCATAATGGCCTTTAGCATTTTTTCTGCTACGGTCATTTGCGTTAAAGCAAAGCGCACATCGGCACTACTTTGATCGGCGCCTGCTTGCATGGTAAGTAGATCAGATTCCTTATCCACTTTAAGAATCAACTCCATTAAGGCATCTCGAATGTCTTTTTCCTGACCAGCGATGCGTAAGAACCGATGTTCACGAATCAGTTTTAACTGATATGGTTTAAGAATAGTTTCAATCTTGCGTTCGTCGCCTTGAATCACCGATTCGCCAACATAGTATTGATCGAATAAACGGTCGATACGTACTGAATTGGGGGATGTGAGGAGTAATTCACGCAACACCCCGAGTTGACGGTCATAGGCACTGGAATCATTGGTAGTCATGACTCGATCACGACGAAGCAGATATAACTCATAATTCAGCCGATAACCTCTTCCCTTCTCGGAAACCACTAGTAAGTCTCCTGCTGCTGCATTGATCTTTGGCACCAGCCGCTGAATCGTCTTAGGTGAGACGTTCAGTACCTCGGCCAATTCCTTAGAAGTGAAGAAACCACTATTGGTAGAGAGATAGGTTAAAAGGTCGCGAGTCTTTTGATCTGTCATAAAGGGTTTCATCTCCTTCCACCATTTATTATGCCACCCGTTATATAAAGCGCTTTCCTAAAATTTGTCGGTTGCAGCGGACAAAAGGGACACATACCCCAGTATATCTAAATTTATGGACAAGTGAAAAAGAAAACTAGGCAAGGCATTCTACTATACCAATACACAAAAAAGTCCGCTTCTACCGAAGCGGACCCGCATGACTGAGGATTTCAATGTTTGTGCCTAGCGCCAGGATCAGGTGTTCGGCGCCGGGTTGAATAAGCAGATATCGTTGTAGATCCCATATTGCTCGGTGAATGGCTTTTCGGTGCCCCCTGCCACGTTCAAGATCGTGTCGCAGATCGATTCGCCCATGTCTTGGATCGAGGTGTCATCGGTCAAAACCGAGCCGGTGTTGATGTCGATCACATCGTGCCACTTTTCCTTGAGTTCGTTGCGCGTGCAGACCTTCAAGACCGGGAGCGCTGCCAGCCCATAAGGGGTCCCGCGACCGGTGACGAAGACTTGCAGGGTCGCGCCGGAACACATTTGCTCGGTGCCGCACACTAGATCAGAGGCAGGGGTGGCCGCGAAGATCATCCCGTGCTTCGACGGAATCTCTCCTGGTGTCAACACTTCTTTGATTTCAAGGGAGCCTGATTTGGCGATGGACCCCATCGACTTTTCAACAATAGTAGATAAGCCACCCTTTTTGTTCCCTGGGGAAGGATTGGCAGAGCGGTCGACCTTGGCCTTGGCCAAGTAATCGTCGTACCAGCCGACTTGTTCCTTGAACTTCTCGCAAGTTGCCGGGCTGGTGATGCGGTTGGCGATGAATTGGACCCCATCGCGCACCTCGGTGACTTCGGAGAACATCACCGTCGCGCCGGCCTTGACCAACATATCAGCCGCGTAGCCGACACTCGTGTTCCCAGAGACGCCGGAAAAAGCATCGGAGCCGCCACACTGCAAGCCGATCAACAACTTAGACAGCGGCTGCTTGGTCCGCGTCCGCTGATTGAGCTTAGCCAACTTCGTGTCCGCCATGTTATAGATCGCATCGATCATCCCCTTGAAACCGTGCTGCTCTTGCAAGATCACGAGGTTCTCTGGGGTACAGTAATCCCCTAGCAACATCTGTGGGGTCAGTTTTTCACAGCCCAGGCTCACGCACATCACCTGCCCGCCAAAATTCGGGTGGTGCAACAAATGCCGCAAGCTGTTGATCGGGATCTCCGCATTTTCGGCGTTGATCGCGACCCCGCACCCGTACTGGTGATTGATCGCGATGACATCATCCACGTTCGGGTACTTCGGCATCAAATCTTGTTTGATTTTCTTGATCGCCGCGTTAACGATGCCGATGGTGCATTGCACCGTGGTGTGGATCGCCAAAATGTTACGCGTGCCCGCATACTCACTGAACTCGGGGTCATTTGTAAAACCCATGAAGTAGTCTTGCTTCACAGGCCGAATGTTTTGCGGCTCTTTGAATTCGGGGTTCGCGTGCAGCGCATCCAATGCCGGGGATGCTGGCAGCTTCAAGCTGGTCTCATTGATCCACGACCCCTTGGGGAAATCTCTCAAGGCATAACCCAAAACAACGCCATAGCGGCGGATCGGCTCGCCTTGGGCAACGTCTTCAAGCGTGATCTTATGGCTTTGCGGAATATCTTCTTGCAGAACCAAGCCAGGAATATTATCGACGTGATCGCCTTTTTTCCCTGGTTCGACCAGCACCGCGACATTATCTTGAGGTGTTAGTTGAATGACCTTCATATTCATATCCTCCCTCTTGTGCTTACGTGAACAAGTATAGCGCATCGGCCATTGTGTGAAAGAGGCTACATGCCAAAGAGAACCCGCTTACCGCCTTGAATAAATGGCTGATGTAACATCTGGTAGCGGCTTTGATTGCGAGTTTGAGATTAATATCTAAATACCGGCTAACACGAGGTTATGTCATTCCTGGGTTAGCGATTTCTAAAGTTTTTGTAAAGGCTTACTTTTTACTTTCTTTTATCGGTAACCTGTGGTATCTTGTTAGAAAGATCATGGGAACGGATATGGTGCTGGTACACATCATACGTTTTTCCGTTCTTTGACAGCGGGGACTCCTGCCGGGTAACCGGACCTCGCAACACGCTTAAGGGTAGACCCTCGAGATGGCCCAGAACTTTCTTGGGCAAAGGCCTGACGTTTGGAGATGACGTCGTGGCCAGGACGGTGAGCTCAACCCTCACCAGAATGGTTACCAGTCAAAGCCCCGCGAAACCAGCGGGCAACCTAATCAAACCCCGGCATAACGCCGATCGCGGCACGGCAAACCGCGCACCTGGGGAACCAAGTGAACCGCCCGAGACACGTTAGGGGAAACCCAACGTGTCTTTGTCGTGCAGAGTGCGACTCAGCACGCTTTTAGGGGGACGGGCTAACTGGGCGTGGCGTTAGTCGGCAAAGCCGGCTGGCGTCGCGACCGGTTAGAACGCTCCCCCGTTGTGCTGAGGAGCGCGTTTAGGCGAGCGCGTTTCCCACCAAAAATCCCCCTGTTCACCGCGCATCACGTGGTAAACAGAGGGATTTTTCATCGACTCAACAGCTGATACACCGGCAACAACGCCTGCACCCGCTGCTGTAAGGCTTGCCAAAACGCCTCCGGATCGTCCCAGGCTGGATCTTCGCGCAAGTAGGTTTTTCCCAGTAACCATTCCCCACTTTTGACCGTTTCAAACCGCTTGATCTGGGCGGCCAAAGCGGCAGCGGTCAGCGGCACCGCCGTTTTCTTGGTGTGGTCTCCTGAGAGTTCGAAATCGGCTGGCAAGGCCAAGGCGTTTTGGGTGACCGCGGCCCAGTCTGGGGTTTGGGGCTTGCTTTCCTGCAGCAGTGCTACCCATAGAAATAACCGGTCGTCCCAAAAGCCCAGCTCGAGGTGCGGCGTCATCTTATAACCGCGCGCGTTAGCTGACAAAGCGAGCCAGGTGTCCACCGGCGGATTCTTGTGCCGCCGCGCATGCTTGGCAATATGCACAGTTTGCGGTGGCAGGCCGGCTTGCCGGCACAGCGCCGCTAAAACCGGGCCCGCTTGTTCGAACTTAGGATCCAACTCCTGGCGAATTCGGCCCAACCGGCCCGCCAAGGTGGGATCATCAAATACTGCAAAATCTTGGCGATCAAACATCACATTTCCCCTCCATGTTATACTGGGGACAATTCTACCATAGAAAGGTTGTCGCCTAATGTCTGATGATGAACTCCAAGACCGCCTCCTCGATCGCCTCAACGGGACGCCACAAACGCGTCCGGACGAGCGCCGGCAATACCTCGGCTCCTTGCGTGAGCGGGTGGCCTTGGCGGTCACGAACGCCGAACTCGAACGCCCGGAGACCCTCGCCTTGTGCCAAAAAGCGCTACAGGCTTTTGCCCACCAAGCCGACTATAAGGTCTTGCTCAACGGTAAGCTAGAACCACAACAAACTGCCCCATATATGCAAGCCGCCGGCCAAGCTGATCTGGCTTTCACAAGCATCAACGATGACACCGCCCAAACGACGCCCGAGGCCTTCGCCTTGCTCGTCGTCAACCAAACCGCGATCAATCGCGACGATATCCGGCTCCACTATCCTGAAAAAGCACCCGAGCCTAAAAAGCACGGCTTATTCGATCTTTTCCATCATGAATAACCCGCAAAAATAGCGCAAAGTCTGCGACGACTTTGCGCTTTTTATGTGGCTATGCTAACAAGCTGGTGACCAAGGCGGGCGCCAGCTGGCGCTTAGTGCCCATCTGGGCGACCGCATGCGGCCACAGCGCCGGTGTCGGGGTGACACTCAAGATGGCGGCCAAACCAGCATGCTCAGGCGTGTAAGCCTGATACAGGTTGGCAATCACCATATCGACGCCTGCGACGCGTAGGCCCAAAGCGGCGGCCGCTTGGATCGCCAGTTCCGCATAGCCGGCGGCCAAGTCGCTGGTCACATCGTAGCCATCCCCACCGAAGCGGGTATTGGCCACGGTTTGCAGGAAGACTTGGTGGCCGCGGGCCGGCACCGTCTCTGCAGTCACGCCTTGACTCGCTAGCGTCGCTTCCGCGGTAGCATCTAACACCAATGGTTGCCACCCCGCAGGCCGCCGGGCGTTTTTGTGGCTGACTAACGCCGCCACCGTCCGCCGCCCGTCCCCGACCACATTGGCCGGCGTCATTTCCATGACGGCCTTGACTGCCCCATCTTGAACGAAAAAGCGATAGCTGGCCCCGGTCACATACGTTTCGATCAAAACGGGCCCGTATTGCGCCGCTTGGTCAAACGCTGCTTTGAACGCTGCTTCTGTTGGCGGCAGCCGGAAGACCGAGACGCCTAACCCATTTTGCCCGGTGGTGGGCTTGATTGCTAGCGCCTTATGGGTGTAACTGGTGTGGAAGTCGTGCAGCGCGGTCGCCTGGTTCACATACACCGCTGCTGGCGGAACGGGCAACCCGCGCGTCGCCAAAAGCGCTTTTTGCGCCGGCTTCGACCGCGCCGCATTCGCCGAAGCCGCGCTGTTCAACAGCGCCCCACCCGCGATGAGCTGCGTGTCGATCTGCAACACCTCGGCGCGCTCATCTAACACCGTGACCGAATGGCCCGTTGTCAAAGCCGCACCCAATAAGAGCTGACTGTCGAGCGTCAACTGGGGATACCCCGGTAAGTGCAACCCGTCATCCAGCGTGGGGACCTGCCGCTTGGCGCCAGGCTGCAAGCGCTGCAGGCTCGCCACCGTCTCCAAATCCAAAACCACGCGTGGCCCCCAGGTCGCCAACTGTGCCGGTAACTGGTTGCACAATAAGCCCCATAAGGCGCCGCGTAGCCACAGTAAGCTTTGCGTCTGACTACCGGTATCGGTATTGGCCAACAGCGGTACCGCTTCCCACTGCACCCCGACGACGCCGTGCGTCTCGGGGTCATCCCCTAACAAGTGCAAGTCAAACCCTGCTGTGACGCCAAATTGCGCTTGCAGCTGCGGCTGCGCCTTGCCCCAAACTTGGGCGAACCGCACGTACCAGGCATTGCGAAACGCGAGGTAATCTGGCGCGTCTTTGGCGTCGGCGATGGCGGCATAACTGCGCTCAAACAGCGTCTCCGGCAACACCCAAGCAATGGTGAAAGGCTGGTTGCTTAACGTTGTGTCCACCCCTGCGCGACGCAACGTCGTCAACACCGCCGTCAACTGCCGCGTCAGCGTCCGCAAATCGCTTTCCCACGGCAACGTCACCACCACCGTTTGCTCATCAGCGTGCCAATAAGGGCTCTGCGGCAACGCCACCGCACTCGGCGCCAAGCGCACCTGCAAGCGCGCTTGGGTCTGTGGTAAAAGGCCGATCAAATTGAGCTGCGTGATCATCCGCTCATAATCATACATAGCCAACAATGCTCCCATCTATCCGTTTTTCTGCAAACTCTATGCTACCACGGTGGCGGCCGGTTGGAAACGGCCTGTGTTATCATTGACGGATAAAGCCTTACCTGAAAGGAAATGAGAACATGCCACAACCGCTTGCCTACCGTATGCGGCCGCAAAACCTCGATGAGGTCGTCGGCCAGCAACACCTGGTCGGCCCAGACCAGATCATCCGCCGCATGGTCAAGGCCCATCGCCTCAGCTCAATGATCCTGTACGGCCCACCTGGCACCGGCAAAACCAGCATTGCCAGTGCGATCGCCGGTGCGACCAAGTACGCCTTCCGGACCCTCAACGCCGCGACCGACACCAAAAAGGACCTGCAGATCGTCGCCGAAGAAGCGCGCATGTCAGGCACCGTGATCTTATTACTCGACGAAATTCACCGCCTAGACAAAACCAAGCAAGACTTCCTGCTGCCACACCTAGAATCCGGCCGCATCGTTTTGGTCGGGGCGACGACTGAGAACCCGTACATGAGCATTTTACCCGCGATCCGTAGCCGGACGCAGATCTTCCAGGTCTTCCCACTGACGCCTGACGACATCGACGACGCTATCACCCGCGCCTTAGCCGACAAAACGCGCGGCCTTGGCGACTACCCGGTCGTTTTGGAAGCTGCCGCCCGCGACTTTTTGACCCATGCGACCAACGGCGACCTGCGTAGTGCCTTGAATGCCTTGGAACTCGCCGTTTTATCCACGCCGGAAGCCGACGGCCACATCACCATCACCCCAGACGTGATGCACCAATCCTTACAAAAGCGGGCAATCGACGGGGATGCTGACGGTGACGCCCACTACGACTTGATCTCGGCCTTCCAAAAAAGCATTCGCGGCTCGGATGTCGACGCCGCCTTACATTACCTCGCGCGCCTGATCACCATCGGCGACCTACCCAGCATTTTACGGCGGCTATTGGTAATCGCCTATGAAGACGTCGGCTTGGCCAACCCCCAAACCGCCAACCGCACCTTGACCGCGATCCAAGCCGCTGAACGCCTCGGCCTCCCTGAAGGCCGGATTCCCTTGGCCAACGCGGTTATTGACTTGTGCCTCGCACCCAAGTCCAACACAGCCATGGCCGCGATCGACGCCGCACTTGAAGACGTCCGGGGTGGCCACGCTGGCGCCATCCCCGACGACCTCCGCGACGCGCATTACAAAGGCGCCAAAGCCCTCGGTCACGGGGTCGGCTACAAATACCCGCACGACTACCCAGGCGACTGGGTCCAACAAGACTACCTCCCAGAAACCCTCCGCGGCAAACACTACTACGACCCCAAAACCACAGGCAAATACGAACAAGCCTTAGCACAAAGGCTAGAACAAATACGGAAAAAACAAAACGGCAGAGCGTGAGCCAAGGCGCATTTAGGCATGGGTGTAAGGTAGCGTGGCAGTGGGTGGCGTCAGCCACACGCTGACGCGATGCCTTGTACGCCTCACCGTTGTGCTGGTGAACGCGTTTAAAGCGCGATAGCAATCAATACCCACTCTCCACAAAGTAGCACCAAAAAAGCGCCGTCACCTCACAAATTATTATGTGGGATGACGGCGCTTGTGCTATCAATCCGGGCCGCTATACAAATTGATCGATCGTATCTACCTAGTTGTACCGATAAAGATAGCCCCAGCGATGACCAACGTAAGGCCTACAGAAATTCTAAGCCGACCATTCTTACCATGATGTTCATGGAGAATGAATAGACCACCTAACGTCGCAATAACGACGTTAAGTTGCGAGAGCGTGTAGCCAATGGCTAATCCATTGACCTGATTCGATATTAAGATTGCTAAGTTGGCAACGGCAAAACACATTCCCGTCACAATGTTTTGCCAACTCTTCGCTGACCATATCTGGTTACCAGGAACAACCGAAATAAAGAGGAACATTGAGACCCACATTGCCAGCGACTGTGGCAACAACATATCCCAGCCATTCAAATTAAAAACTCGCGGAATTACAGCATATCCAATCAGACCAAACGATGAAATTGTCAAAACACCTAAAGCATACGCTAGTGACTGTCCCGCATTACCACCGTTTGCCCTGCCGCGTCCTTTCAGCGCAATGATCACAACACCGACAATAATTAATACGACTGCCAACACACCAATGCTAAATTGCTTGACCGTTGTCCATTCGTGAAAGTACAAGGCACCAATCAACACAGTCCCTATAAGTTGCTCGCCAGTACTGATCGGCATTGCTTTAGAAATACCTAGTAAATCGAAGGAATAGACCTGCATCAACAGTCCGATGCTCCAACAAATACCGCTCAACGTCGAACCAACGATTAAGGGTAGCGTTAAATTGACCGGTTGCCTGATCAAGGTAACGATTACGGCAAAAATAACGGCGCCTGTCACCATACCAAAGGCCTTATTTGTAAACCTTCCGCCAATTTTCTGCATGACGATTGACTGTGATCCCCAGCCAACTGCCGGTATCAGCCCTAATAATAGATTTTCCATAGTCACTCCTTACACATCCCCAAAACAAAAGCGTACCCGTTTTTATGAACGAATACGCCCAGAATCCTTCAGTAATCAACACTACGCACGATCAACGTCCAAAATTGGTGTGCCATGGTTGACTTCAGATCCAACCTCTGCTTTGAAATTACCAAGCAAGAACTGACTACTATTCACCATGACCATCAAGACGACAGGATCTTTGCCAGCCATCTCGATCTTATGAATATCCATCTTTGCAACTAATGTTTCTGGTGCGACGCGGTCACCTTCTTTAACGACAACATCGAATGGTTCACCTTTGAGCTCAACAGTATCTAATCCCAAATGCAGCATCAATTCAATGCCATTGTCTGTCTTGATCCCCAGCGCATGTTTGGTTGGGAAAACACTTGTGATGCGGCCCGAAACCCCGGCATAGATATTCCCATCGGCAGGCCTAATTGCGAACCCTTCACCAACCATTTTCTTTGAGAAGACATCATCCGGAACATCCTCTAAATTCATAAAGTTACCGTTTACCGGTGCAAATAGCGTCGCCTTTGTCGCCGTCGGTTCGTCACTTTCTGGCTTAGCAGGCTCATACACGGTTGCGACACTTGTGGCTCCTGTTCCTTCATCCATCAAAGCGTCGACTTCTTCGCGGACGTTTGTCACATCAGTCCCTACGATAATTTGAACGGCATCCCCGTTACGAACCACGCCCTTTGCTCCTGCACCCATAAACGCAGCGTCAGTAGCTAATTGTGCTGGGTCTTTGATCGTTAGCCGCAGACGAGTAAAACAGTTATTAACCGTTGAGATATTAGCGGCACCACCTAACAATTTGATGTATTCACCAGCGGCGACTCTGAACGGACTATCGCTATTCTTGCCAGATTTACCAGCCTTTTTAGCTTGATAATCTTTCTTGGTGAACATGTTAACCATCTCGTCATCCGTACGACCTGGCGTTGGAAAATTAAATTTCAAGATTAAGTACCGGAAAATAAAGAAGTAGATTGCAATAAAGGCCAGCCCTAGCCCCCATTGAATGACGTATGTCAGCCAGTGATTCGCCCACATTGGAATGTAGTTTTTGGCTGCCATTTCGATCAAACCGCCTTGCATATCACCGGTAACGCCAAAACTGTACATTGTCGTCGCAAGCGTCGCTGCCAACAAGGCATGGACATAAAAGAGTACTGGTGCAATGAACAGGAACGTATAATCGAATGGCTCAGTTATCCCGGCAAAAACAGAGGTCAACACGCCGGGAACAATCAGTGCGAGTACTTTCTTACGGTTTTTTTGCTTTGCCGTCGCATAAAACGCGAGCGCAATCCCTGGAACCCCAAAAATGTTGGATAGGCCTTGCATTGCAAAGCCACCTTCTGGAAATAGCGTCGTCATTGACTTCGTTGACGCTGCAAACGCCGTAATATGTTTCATCCAATACAACGTTGTTCCGCCTTCAACGATAGCGGGGCCATACTGGAACGGTGCGTAAATAAAGTGATGTAACCCGACCGGTAAGAGGGCCTTCTCCAAGAAGATATACATGAAGATCCCTAGTCGTCCCGACTTAACCATGAAGAATTGTAGCTGTAAAACGCCATGCTGAAAGGCCGGCCAGATCCAGCAAAAGAGTGCAGCTACTGGTATCATGGCAAAGAATCCAATCATTGCAACAAAAGCAGAGCCTTGGAAAACCCCTAGCCAATCCGGGAGTTTTACATCAAAATAACGATTGTGTAGCCAGACAACCAGACCGGCAATCAAAATGGCACCAATCACCCCGGTATCTAAAGTCTTGACCCCGGCAATGACCTTTAAGCCACTGGTTTCAGCCGTTGAAGCCAAGTTAACACCAAGCCCCTTACCCCAGTGCTGTAGAATGATGTTAACAAAGTTATTAAACGTCATGTACAGAACGAATGCTTCCAATGCCGCACGTTCTTTTGCTTTATTTGCTAACCCAAGAGGTAATCCGATGACGAACAGAACTTCCATGTTGTTGAAAACTGTCCACCCACCGGCGTCAATAATACTCCAAAAATTAGTCCATGCAGTGCCGTCACCGGCAATGCTTCCCATGATGGTCGGATTCGTAAAAACGGAAGTCAATCCGACGATGATTCCAGAAAATACGAAGAACACCACGGGCGTAAACATAGCGCCACCAAAGCGCTGAAATTTTGCCATCATTGTCCCGCACCTCGCTACTCTTTTTAGTGGAGTTCCGGCCAGTAATCTTTATTGGCAACAATAAGGTCATCAAGTACTTCTTTCGCTTTATCCGCCGAAGGTACCGTTTGGTTCAAGGTGAAGGCTTCAAGAATTTTTTGATACGAATGCTCAAAGTAGCCATCAACAAGCAGCTTCTCAGCAGCATTTTGTGCCTCCATCAACCCTTTATGAAAATCGTTGATCGGGTGCCGCATTGCAATCGGTTCTCCCCCTAAACGGCCAACATAAGTTGGAATTTCGACGACAGCATCGGGACGCAAGTTAGGAATCGCACCCATGTTGGGTTGAATCAACATGAAACGTTCATGACTATCATTCAAAATTGAGGTCGCCATATCAACAATATATTGACCGTGTTCACCGAAATCAAAGTCTAAAATTTCGCCATCTGCTTTATTACGGATTTGATTAGCCATATCTTTGGTGTGCTTCAGTCGCCCATCCATGACCATGTTTGCTCGAGTATAGTTAGGATCCTGCTCTTTGACCACAATATCCGGGAAGAAGTAATACTCCAGATAATTGTTCGGTAAATAATCAGGGAATAATTTCAGAATCATACTGAGTTTGTTCCAGGCATCCTGCCAGCTCTTATCCCCCTTGTTGAAAGAGGCAATCTGCATCGGTGCTTTTAGCAGTTTTTGAATCAACTCTGGCATCACATCACGTTGTAATGACTTGTCATAGATCGAGGTATACCACCCAAAGTGATTAAGTCCATAATATTGTGCGATCCAATTCTTCCGGTCATACCCAAAATTACGTGCCATCGTCTCTTCAATAGAGATCGTCATATCGCAGGCATTTAGCATCTGAGCCTTAGGAAATTGACGCCGAATTGCTTCTGCGATCAAGGTTTCTGGGTTTGTGTAATTTAGGATCCAGGCATCTGGTGCGTACTCCTGAACGTAACCAACAACCTCTAGCAGGCCTTTGATCGAACGAAGGCCATATGAAAAGCCACCAACCCCACAAGTCTCTTGGCCCACTAAGCCGTGAGACAGCGGAATCTTTTCATCCTTTTCGCGCATCTGCATACCACCGACACGAATCTGCGAAAAAACAAAATCAACCCCTGTAAACGCCTCTTTTGGATTAAGCGTCGCATTCAGCTCAACGTTATCATAACCATCATGTTTCAACATATACGCGATAATCAGCTGCATATCGTAGTTTCGTTCTTGATCAATATCATAAAGTGTAATTTTAGTAATCGGGAACCTATCACTATTATGCAGAATTGCCTGCACAATACCTGGCGTATAGGTGCTCCCACCACCGGCAATCGCAACATGTAGATCTTTGAACTTCATAATATTGCCTCCTTCTTGGCTCGACACCAGTATAGGTTAAAAATAACAGGAATTAGCGCTTTTTGTAGAAAACGTTTACAATTACAATTGTTGAAATTTGTTTCAAAACGCGAAAGACGTTTCATTTTACTTTAGGAGGCAAAACATGAGGTTCGAAGATTTAATCAATAGCAAAACTGGACTGCTCACCAAAAATGATATTCAAATTCTCTCCTATCTTTTAAAGAACCGTGAATCGATCAGTCACATGACCTCAAAGGAGCTTAGTGAACTCACCTTCACATCTCCAGCAACGTTAACACGTATTTCAAAGAAGCTCGATTTTAATGGGCTATCAGAAATGAAGTATTTCCTTCGGCATGAGCGCGATATTAGTCAACCCGAGCGCACCGACTATTTCACGGCATTAGAAAAAGACATGAAAGACACCATGTCACTACTCTCCCAAACCGACCTACAACCTCTAGTTAAGGCAATTCACGAGGCTAGACACATCTATCTCTATGGGACAGATTGGGGCGAGAAAAGGGCCTGCGAGTTACTAGCACGGAATTTCATTGCCGTTGACCAGCGTATGTATGCCATTCCTTCGATCACTGAGCTTAAATGGGCGCTGGACACGGTTGGTTCTGAAGATTTACTAATTGTCATCTCCTTTTCTGGTGAAAACCAAGAAATCAATAACCACCTGATGCGCCTGCACGTCAAAAATGTTACTTTAATCTCAATCACGCCCCTATCCCAAAATAGTCTATCTTCTCAAGCGACGTTCAATCTCTATTATGTCAGCACACGTCTACATATATCCAACATTCCCGATACCGAGTACAACTATTTCTCTTGCTTAGAGTTTGTCGTCGACGCCCTATTCCGTTATTATATCGACACCTATCATTGATCGTAGGTATACCAATGCGCTAATTGAAACGTGTTTCTTAAATTATTTGTTATTTATGCCACTTTTTTGAGTCAGTTTTACTCAGGTTCCTTCCTAAGTTAGAATCAAGTTTAGAAAGGGTGTGATCTGATGTCTATCATTAGTCGCCAGTTTAAACGTCTAACTTCATTCAATATTAACCGTGTTTACCTCTCGAACTACTTAATGCTCTTCTTAACCGCTTTAGGCTATTTTTCCTACATCGGTCTTACCGCCTTAATCCAAGAAAAATCCTTACAGACTATCCTAAAAGCGAGTCCATATACCTCTGTCATGCTCATCGTTGTTTCACTAAACGTTCTCGTCGGCTATTTTCTATGGCTTTGCGAGGCCTTTGCCTTACAAAACAAGACTAATGTCACGCTCATCTTCTTACCGCTCGCCATCATTCAGCTATTTTTAGGTAATATCATTGTCTTTGCCACCAGTCTCTTAACCTATCTGAATGCGAAGGACAGTACCTCTGCTTCCAAATGGGCTTGGAACAAAGAACGGCTCGCAATGATTGCCGTCATCGGACTATACGGCCTCTGCCTGGTACTAATTCTAATGATCTCCTTAAACAGTTAACTGGACGGGCAGCGTGCCACTCGCAAAACATCGCCTTATCACCAAGATAACGGACAACGTTGATTGACTTGACCACTCAATGAGTCACTTTACTTGACCTCAGCGTTATTTTGTGCTCTTGGGATAACGGTTACAACTGCATCACAGCGGGACTTAACACTTGCATCTTCGGGAACAGGATGCTATGCTTTACCCATGGAAGTACCTAAGGTGTGCGCGCTTCCCATCATTCAGTTGACCGAACAGTCTCGAGACCTTGGGACCATAAGAGCTCAATACCGTGGCACTCTTTCACTGAGTGACTAACGTGTTGGACGTTTGGACCCACTTAGCTATTCAGCGGGTTTCAACAGAACGGGAAGAAAACGGCACTACTAGCCTTTCACAAGAAGTCCTCGGACTTTGGCCGGCGTAAGCCGGTTTTTTTATTGCCTGTAAGTTAGGTATAATAGCCATACATCACCACTAGAAAGGATTCGCTTATGCTCACTGTTATCATGCTTGTTTACGCCTTCGTGCTTGTCGCCTTGGCGGGTTACCTCTACACTCACCGCCAACACGATTTTTTGACGCTTAAAACCGTCCCGGAAAAATTGGGGCAAACACTCGCAACTTACGCGACCGTCCTGATCATCGCGGCACTGGTCGCGGCGATCGGCGCTTTTGTGGCGCTCACCTGGTTGCGCGTCACCGCTTTAGTGCTCGGCGCCATAACCGTCGGGATCTTAGGGCTGAATTTACCCAAATACATTACCCCCGATCAGGACTAATCACCCCAGCCTCACCACTTACACAACCGCCATTCGTTAGGATGACGGTTTTTTTAGGCCAAATCGGCCAATACCCTATGGCTAGCGCTTTCACTTTTCCCCGCAATGCATTAAAATATAGTTAAGAGGTGATAGACATGTTACAACAATACAAGCACATCTTAGTCGCGATCGACGGCTCGTACGAATCCGAACTCGCCTTCCAAAAAGCGATCGCAGTTGCCAAGCGTAATGATGGCGAACTTTTCATGGTGCACACCGTCGACACTCGCGCTTTCCAAAATGTGTCGAGCTTTGACTCTGCAATGGTTGAACAGGTCACCGAAACCGCTAAACAAACGATGGACGGCTACATCCAACAAGCGAAAGACGCCGGCCTGGATAAGGTCAGCTATACCATTGAATACGGTGCGCCGAAGACGATCATCGCTCGCGATATGCCTAAGGCTCACGACATCGATCTGATCATGATCGGGGCAACCGGCCTCAACGCCGTCGAACGGCTGCTGATCGGGAGCGTCACCGAGTACGTGACCCGTAACGCGCCTTGCGACGTATTGGTCGTTCGGACCGACTTGGACAACAAGCCCGCCTTAGCCTCGACTAAGAAGCCGAAGGACAAGCCAGAACAAAAATAAGGTTAACTAAGAAACGAGCAAGCCAGCGCTGGCCTGCTCGTTTCTTTTGTCTGACGATCAGCTGCTTAGATGCGTCACGCTCTATTCTAAACGCGCTTCCCAAGGCAACGGTGAGGCGTTCCAACCGGTCGCGACGCCAGCCGGCTGTCGCCGACTAACGCCACGCTGCCTTACACACTCACCTAAACCCGCCTTGGCTCGCGCTCTATTCTGTGACTCCCGTTTTGAAGATTGCGATGCCGTGTATCCCGTATTTCTCGTTGTTGGTTTTAACATCGCCGCTCGCGACGTGTAGCAGGTAGCCGATGAACTCATCGGCTAAGGTATCCATGTCTGTGTCCAATAAGCGACCGGCGTTGAAGTCGATCCAACGCGTTTTCTTCTCGGCGATATATGAATTCGAGGCAACTTTGACCGTTGGCACATAGGTGGCAAACGGCGTGCCGCGGCCGGTGGTAAACAGGACCATCTGGCAGTCGGCGCTGGCTTCAGCCGAGCTGGAGACCAAGTCGTTCCCCGGTGACTGTAGGAGGTTCAGGCCCGGTGTCTTCAGCTTTTCACCATATTGCAACACGTCGGTCACCTGACTCGTCCCGGCCTTTTGCGTGCAGCCCAGCGACTTGTCTTCCAGCGTCGTGATGCCCCCCGCTTTGTTGCCTGGTGAGGGGTTCTCGTAAATCGGCTGGTGGAAGGATTCAAAATACGCCTTGAAGTTGTTGATCAAATCCACGATTTTATTAAAAGTGGCTTTGTCCTTAGCCCGAGACATCAGGATCGTCTCGGCCCCGAACATTTCAGGCACTTCCGACAGCACGGCGCTGCCGCCTTGTGCCGTCACAAAGTCCGCCACGCGGCCAAGCAACGGGTTCGCCGTCACACCGGACAGCCCGTCACTACCGCCGCACTTCAAGCCGATCTTCAACGCCGACAGCGGTTGCGGCGTGCGCACGTCGCTTGCGGCGGCTTCGTTGAGTTCCTCCAGCAAGTCCAGCGCCGTTCCGAGATCGTCATCGACTTCTTGGGCGACCATGAACTTCATGCGGTCATGGTCGATCGGCCCGCCAACTTTTTCCAGCTCGGTTTGCATCCCAGCCATCTGGTTGTTCTCGCACCCCAGGCCGTAGATCAAGACGCCGCCAGCGTTCGGTTGCAAGGCCGCATCGACTAAGATCTTGCGCGTTTGCTCAAAATCATCCCCGAGTTGTGAGCAACCATAGGGATGCTTCAGTAAGATCACGTTGTCAAAACTACCATTGTCCGGATGTAACGCCTTGAATTGGTCGACGACAATGTCCAAAAGCGGGTTGATGCAGCCAACTGTGGGGATGATGTACAGGTCGTTGCGGATCCCGACTTTGCCGTTGGGGCGCGAATACCCCATGAACGTGCGCGTGTCCAACGCCACCGTCCGCGTCGTATCGTGCGGCTGGTAAGTGTAAGCCAGCTCACCCGAGAGGTTGGTCGCCACGTTATGGGTGTGCACCCACTCCCCGGCGGCGATTGGCGCCGTCGCGTGCCCGATCGCAAAGCCGTACTTGATGATATCAGTGCCGGCCGCGATCGCCTGTAACGCAAACTTATGCCCGCGCTTGATTTCGGCGGGCAGCGTCACCGTGCCACTCGTGGTCGCCAAGGTCGTCTTGGCCGGAATGTCTTGCAAGGCGACACCGACCGTATCTGCCGGGTCCAAAATGATAAAGTTATTCATTCGCGGTTACCCCCTTCTTCGGCGTTGATTGCTTGCACCGCTGCCCGCGCACCGGCGTCGGTCAGGAGTTCCCAATCCTTTTGGAGCAAGGCCTTCAAGCCCGCATATTGGGTGAGGTCTTCGCCCCACAGCGCCTGATCAGCCAAGGCGGCGCCGAGGTAGTCAGCTTCCCCTTTCAGCCGCTTGAATTCAGCCAACGTTTCCGGCGTGTCTTGCGGCGCAAAGTCGGCTTGACCTGCATAAATCTTGAGGTAGGCAGCCAAAGCCAACGTGATGCGCTGCGGCAGCTGGTGGTTGGCGGCCACGTACCGCTTGAAGGTCGGCAGGAGACGGGCCTTAAACTTGGCGATCGAATTCAACGCGATGCTGGCCAATTCGTGACGCACATACGGATTTTCGAACCGCTCCTTGACCCCTTCGGCATAGGCTGCCAACTCCGCTTGCGGCAGCGCCACAGTCGGCATGATTTCTTGATACATTTCATCATTCACGAACTGAGAGAAGTCTGGGTCTTGCATGACGTCGCCGACGGTTTCGATCCCGGCTAACCGCGCGATCGGGCTCATCGTCGTGTGCGGCCCATTCAGCAAGGACACTTTCCGGTTGCGGTACGGCTGCATGTCGTCCGTCACCACCAGATTCAACCCGGCCTGCTTAGCGGGGAATAAGGTGGCCAGCTTCTGGTCTCCTTCTACCACGAAAATGAAAAACGGTTCCGCTTTGACCATGTTCGCGTCGTGGTAGCCCCACTCGGTTTCTAACTCAGCCGCCCGCTCTTTGGGGTAACCCGGGACGATTCGATCGACCAAGGTCGCGTAAAAATCATTATCATGTGCGACCCACTGCGTGAAATCGGCACCTAATTGCCAAAGCTCGGCATATTGTAAGATGGCGTGCTTCAACGCATCCCCGTTGTGGTTGATCAGCTCACAAGGGATGATCTGGAAGCCTTTTTTCCCTAGCTTAAAGCGCTCATACAACAGCGCCGTCAACTTCGCCGGATACGTACCGTTCGGGAGGTCGGCGTAGCGGTCGGTGGCATCATAGGCGATTCCAGCTTCCGTCGTGTTGGAGAAAATGAACTCGGTGGCATCATTCTTGGCCAGGTCCAAATAACTTTGCCAGTCTTCGTATGGCCGCACGGTTTGGTTGATGTCCTCGATGATCTCGTGTTCTTGCACCACTTGGCCGTCGAGCTTGCCTTCTAACAATGTGGTGTACAGCCGGTCTTGGGCCTCTAAGGCTTCCGTGCGGCCATTGGCGATCGGCTGGACCACCGCGACCCCACCTTGGAACAAGCCTTGCTTATTCATCTGTTGGATCTGCCAATCCACAAACGCCCGCAAAAAGTTGCCTTCCCCAAACTGAATCACCTTTGTCGGGTACTGCGGCAACTTGCGAAACGATGCATTCAATGTCGGTAATGTCATGCTATGTTCACTCCTTAACTTAATGTTCACCTGCCACGCCACCACCTGCCGAATAGGTGCCAACGGGCCCGCACAACCAGAAAAGTGTTAACGTTAACACTTTTACACAACATCACCATAGCACATGGTGTTAACGCTAACAATAGCTGCCATCAAAAAAGCCCGCTACCACGGTAGCGGACAAGTTTACTTGTGCCGATCTGCGATGGATTCCCGGACGATCAAACTCGGCGCAATCACGTCTTTGTGAACTACTGCATCATTTTCGCCCGCGATCAACGCTAGGAGTTTCGTGATCCCCGCCGTCGCCATTTGGACGATCGGCTTTTTGACGGTGGTCAGCGCCGGCACGCTCATGGCCGCATAGATGCTATCGTCGAAGCCGACGACCGACATCTCTTCCGGCACACTCACCCCGGCCTGGTAACACGCCCGCAGCGCCCCGACAGCGGTATCATCATCGGCGCAGAGCACCGCACTCGGCCGCGTCGCCGCTGGTAGCTGCAAAATGGCCGTCATTTGCTCTCGGCCTGCCTGGACACTGTAATCCCCTGGCCGCATCGCTTCTGCCACACGTGTCAGCCCATAGTCGCGGACCCCATCATCGAAGCCTTGGCGACGCTGCTGCGCGCTGGTGTACCCCGGCAACCCAGCAATCATCCCCACACGCTGATGCCCGGCTTTGGCTAAATACGCCATCGCTTGATACACGCCTAGGCGGTCATCGCTACAGACGTTGTAACTATTCGGCTCCCCGAGGTCACGATTGATCACCACCGTCGGGATTTGGGCCTTGGCTAGTCGCTGGATGAAGGCATCATCCGCCGGCGACTGGCTCACGACCAAGACCCCTGCCATCCGCATCTGCACACGCGCCTCAAAATTCGTCAAGTGGGCGATATCGTTGACCGACAACAGGTAGTCATCAGGCAAGACTTCATAGACGCTATTGATCACCGTCGACAGAAACGTCTCTGGCGTCCCGGAGCGCAAGTTCGAGAAGAACACGCCGAGCACGAATTTTTGATTCGTTACCAAACTGCGGGCGCTGAGATTCGGCACATAGCCAAGCTCTTCCGCGATCGCTAAGATCCGCTCCCGGGTGCTCGCCCGGATCACCGCCTTAGGATTGTACGCCCGCGACACGGTCGTCAACGACACTCCCGCTGCCTTTGCCACGTCTCTGATCGTTACCATTTTACTTCCCGCCTTCCCCGGATTCCTTCCCATTGTACGCGCCACATCAAAAAAGCGCCACCATCGGCGACGCTCTCTTATCCGCTTACGCTGACGCGCTGGCTTTGGTCAGTTGGTCGAACAAAGTCTGCGACTGATTGACCTGAGCCAACGCCTTAGCGATTTCATAAGCCCCGGCGGCTTGCTGATCCCCTAACGCCTGCAGCGCAAAGGCGCGCAAGGCGTACAGTTCATCGAGGAGGAATAGGCTGTCATGGGACACTGCCACTGAGATTCCTTCACTGACGTGCTTCAAGACATCCTTGTAGTCGCCGAGTTCATAGTAGATCCGCGCGGTGTGCCAATAGATCGTCAGTTCCACATCCAAATATTTCGCTTCGCGCAACGGCATACCATTGAGTAGCCCTAGGGCTTGGTCAATATACACGCGAGCACGATCTTGGGCCCCTTTTTCCGCATAGGCCAGACCTAAACCAAGGGTCGCCATGATCGCCAGCAAATCGCGCTCACGAGATACCAGCGGGTTCAACACGCGGCCAAAATAGTAAATCGCTTCGTCAGGCGCTTGTTCCGCGAAGAGTTCGATCATCCCTTTGAAATAGTAATAACGCTTCTTATCATCTGCCACTGCAAGCTTATCAATGCTAATACCATTCAACGCTTGGCGGGCCTCAACAAAATCACTGTGCCGGACGAGTTTTTCGACCTTAGCCAAAATCAATTGCGTCTTGTCGCGATTCTCCACCACGATGTCCGTCATCGCGACCCCTAGCCGGTCGACGAGGCGCACCAAGATGTTCATGCTTGGGACCTTGTTACGCTTCTCGATCAAACTAATCGTTGCTTGAGTGCAGATCCCGTTGGCCAGCTCAGCTTGCGACATGCCCTTGAGTTTACGGTAATGGCGGACGCGATCCCCCAGAATACGCAGTGCCGGTTGTTCCTTACGCATGCAGTCCACTCCCTTAATTCTATATCATTCACAATCGTCAACACGAAACGAAAATATCATTTCGACACATTTATTATACTGAAAAATATTGTCTTTGACCAGTATCGTTGTCGTGTCACGGTTTAATAGCATAATTATAGCATAATTATTGTATAATTAATGGCTATAGATTGTGAATATTTGCTCACTTAGATTAAAATGACGTTAATTCCCGGTAAGAGTGGGGTATAAAAAAGGCGATTGTATCAGGATTATTTTTCTCATACACGAATATTGGTCCGTACCAATGAAAGCACAAACTAAATTTAAACATCTTCTTAAAATAAATATACTTGTATAAACGCCACGCGGGTTTGCGCGCCTTCAATTCCTCACAAACCGATCCGGTGCTCCCGCCGAGCAGCGACAAACCGCGGTAAATAAAGAAAAGGGCGACCAATGACTGGCACCCCTTCTCAGCTTAATAGAAATCTATAATTTTCTGTAAATAATCGACCACGATCTGCGGCATCTCAGCCCGCATCAAGCACGCCTCCAGCAAACGGTTGCGGTTATACCACTGATTCCAGAAGCGCTGGGATTCTTTTGGCCGCAACTCTCGTACCCGGCGCTGCCAATCCGTCAGCCCCATAACCAACGACTGGGCATAGAACTGGTGCTTGCTAGCCAGGTTGGTCAAATACAAGGCGATGCGCTGGTCTTCCCCGTACACCAGCGGGTCGGTAACGCGCTGCCAGCCGGCCAACGCCAACGTCATCAAGAAGACCTTCTCCCCGCGCGTTAAAGCCGCCACCTGGGTCAACTCGTCCAACAAGTTGCCGATATGCGTATACGCGTGCGCCCACCCGTTAGGATCGACATACCCGCGTCCGTCACGTTCCAAGGCGATGTACACCGCCAACGGCAAGACCAGGTCGTGGTAATCATCCGGGGTCAACGCATGGTAGCGATTATTGTCGGCGTACACCAACGCGCTCAAGATCATGACCGCGAAGCTCCGCAGATAGATGCCATCATTTTGTGGCTCCAAGATGTGCGTGTACAAAATATCCGGCGCTTGCAGCCGGTGGAATAGCCACACGAGCTGCGTCTTCGTGATTGCGCCACTTTGTAAGAGGTCCCCGAGACAAAAAAACGCCCCTTTATCCCGCACCAAAGGGTTACGGCTCGCTAAGTGTGCGACCAAAAAACGCAGCTCCGCATCACTGATCTCAGGTTTGGTGCTCGCCTTCGTCCGCGAAACGATCACGCGCATTTGCGCGATCGCGTGCTCATCATCGTCAGGCATTTGCACCGGTGTTGCGGCTTGCGGCTGCACCGCATCCAACACCTTCCCGATTTGCTCAGGGAGCGTCGCAAAGAGCTTGCCTGCCAGCAAGTCGCGCTGCAATTGCTGCAATGCCTGATAAGTTTTTGCCAGTTCGTCCATATGTGCCTCCGTCATAAAAGGATCGGGCGGGCAATTTTCTCTGTTGGATGCGCCAAGACCCACCCGAAATCGTCTGCCGTGATCGGCTTTTGCACCCGCATCCCCGATTGCGCCATCACCGTGAAAGGATAATCATGCGCCAACGCCTGTTGCATATAGCGCGTGATCAACGCTTGGGGCATCCGTCCATTCAAGTAGATCCGGTATTCTGGATACCGCGCCAAGACGGAATCCAACAGCTGGGTGATCCGCTCATCATGCAACTGCCGCACCGTGACCGCCATCGCCACGCGCTCACGAAAATTCCCCAAAAACGCGCGCTTTTCGTCAGGCTTGATCGTCGGGATCCCCAATGCCTTTGCTTTAATAAATGCGTTCAAATCGTCAGACATTCGCGCCCTCCTTACGGTTTGTGACCAGGTTGATTATACCACAGCGCCGCGGTGACGCGGCGTCTGCTGGCGCTCTAACCACCACCCAATATCGATGAAAGCTGCGAAATAAAAAATCGGTCTGGAATATGATGCGCTAAATCCCCAAGCTATCCGCTCTAATTTCGATAAGCAATTATAAGAGCATGCGCAATTCTCCACACATCCAATCAAAGCACCCACCCTCAACCTTGGCCGGTGCGGGTGGGTGCTTTGTAGAAGTCGTTTGTTGTCATGCGTTTTTGTGGCACGTATAGCGGCCTTAATATTCCTATCGCGGACCATTTTTGCGAGTTACTTTCTTTAACGTCCAGTTCTGGTACTATCAGCACCCTTAAGCAATGTACGTCATCGTCACAGCGTTGGCCTCGTTAGCAGCAATACCGCCGACGAAATGGTATTCGTCTGCAATTGGAGCCGCAACGCACAATTCGGTCAGATTGTCGCTATTGCCGATGTACCATCTCGACTCCTGTTTGGCTTTCTAGTGCAATCATCTCATCCAAGACGGTCCCTGGCGTTTTATCAAGTGCGTTGGCCACGTATAAGATGACCCGCGTTGTGATGCCGTCAATCGTTTCATAAGTGGACGCACGCTGGAGCTTTGACGGCGTAACGCCATTAGCCTTGGCAACCTGATAACGTGTGGTACCGGCATGGTCCAAGTAAGTATCTAATAAGCCCATCTCATCACCTTCTTTCCGTTCACAATATGCTACAATATATCAAAACACAACACTTTTTTATTATACTGTTCAGAAGCGAATGCTGCAGATTATCCTGAAAATGGTAGAAGATGCAGTCGCACGATCAGCCGATGAGATTGAAGCTACTAAGCTCAAAGGCGGTTCTTCAATTACTGAGACGGTTCAGCCCGATTCCAACAAGCCGGGATTTCCAGCCAGCGGGCTTCGCTGTGACGCTTCAGACCTGACTGGGATTATCGGCAAGCTGGTAATGTACGTCGTAGAACGCAACTAAAAATTAACGTCCAGACCGGATCGACGCTAAAAGCTGTTTTGGGGGAAAAGAATGCAAACACTAGCAAGCCTAATCATACTAGTGGGTATTGTTGGCGCAATCTATGGCGGACTGCGCTGGCGAAAATTAAGACGGGGAAAACCAGCGCCCGGTAACATCAAATGGGTAACCCTTGGTGGGGTGGCCTTGATCCTGGTCGGTGCGCTACTTATGCCTACGACACCAGAAGATAAAGCTGACCGCAAAGCGCAGGAGTCTACTAGCCAAAGTGCCAAGCAATCCAGCAAAAGCGCTGCTTCAGCCAATAAAAATGCATCCTCGAAAAAGGCTACTGAAGATGCCATTAGTCGCCATTTTTCTAGCGGATCTAAAGCGGCAGCATCTAGCAAAAAGGCAGCGGACAGTGCCGCTAGCTCCTTGCAAGCTAAAGCAAGCTCGATTTACACCGACAACGGCTCTGAAAAAGAGTGGCCTCTGGTGTCTCGAATCGAGGTCAACCACTCGGGCAGTATGGTAACGGGCGTGTCCATCTGGGCAGATGGCTCACTCGCTAACGCTGACACGGCTACATTGAAGCATTACTTTGCCTTGGGTGCACAGATTGGCAATCAACTGCTTGACGATGATAGCTATGACGTTCCTTACGTCCAGGTCTACGCTGAGCAGACTAAGGTGGCCCGCTCGCAGGTCACTAATACATCGCAGATGAAAGATTTGAGATAACACACAAAGCGCCCACCCTCACTTTATCCAGTGAAGGTGGGCGTTTTGCGTACGTCAGTTGCGATCAGGAAATTTTGTGGCAACGTCAAAGCTCAGACCTCGCCAATAACGCATGGTTTCTACGATCAACCGACCGACCCGTCCATTTCCATACCGATCAAGCGGTTCAGTTCGACCGCATATTCCATCGGTAGTTCCTTGGTGAACGGCTCCACGAACCCCATGATGATCATTTCTGTCGCCTTGGCTTCGGTGACCCCGCGGCTCATCAAGTAGTACAACTGCTCTTCTGAGACCTTGGAGACCTTGGCTTCGTGCTCCATCGCCGCGGTGGCCGAATGGATCTCATTGTACGGGATCGTATCCGACTTCGAGGCTTCATCCATCAAGATGGTATCGCACTCCACGTGGCAAAAGGCGTACTCGGCCTTTTTGGTAAAGCGGACTGTGCCGCGATAATCTGTCCGGCCGCCATCTTTGGCAATCGACTTAGACACGATCGAACTCGAGGTGTGCGGCGCATTATGGATCATCCGCGCGCCGTTATCTTGGTCGACGCCGGAACCGGCAACGGCCACTGATAACATGGTCCCGCGAGCGCCTTCCCCGTCGAGGTAGACGCTTGGGTACTTCATCGTCGTCTTCGAACCGAGGTTGCCATCGACCCATTCCATGGTCGCGTTCTTCAAGGCTTGGGCGCGCTTGGTTTCCAGAGAGTAGACGTTTTTCGACCAGTTCTGGATGGTCGTATAGCGGCAATAAGCGTCGTCGTGCACGAAGACTTCTACGACCGCCGCGTGCAGTGAGTCGCTGGAGTAACTCGGTGCGGTACACCCTTCGACGTAATTGATCCGCGCGCCGGGTTCGATGATGATCAAGGTGCGCTCGAACTGACCGGAATTTTCCGCGTTGATCCGGAAATAAGACTGGATCGGGACGTCGGTTTGGACGCCAGCCGGGACATAGATGAAGCTTCCGCCAGACCACACCGCCGAGTTCAACGCCGCGAACTTGTTGTCACTCGGGTGAACCAGCGTGCCGAAGTACTGCTTGACGATATCGGGGTAGTCCTTGACGGCGCTATCCATGTCTTCAAAAATGATCCCGAGTTTTTCGAAATCATCGTGCATGTTGTGGTACACCACTTCAGACTCGTACTGCGCACTGGCACCAGCGAGGTACTTCCGCTCCGCTTGTGGGACCCCGAGACGGTCGAAGGTGTTCTTGATGTCATCTGGGACATCTTCCCAATCCTTATACGTCTTGTCGGTGGCCTTGATGTAGTAGCGCATGTTTTCGAGGTCCAAGTCGGATAAGTCGGGGCCAAAATCTGGCATCGGCAACTTCTTGTAAGTCTTATACGCCTGCAAGCGGAAGTCGAGCATCCACTCGGGCTCCTTTTTTTCCTTGGAGATCGCCCGCACGATTTCTTCCGTTAACCCGCGGCCGGTATCGAAGACGGGATGTTCGTCATCTTTGAAGTCAGCCGGGTTTTCTGTCGGTAAAAAGTCGACGGTGTCAGCGACCGTTTCGTTATTTTTCGTATTCTTGGTTTCAGTCATGGGCATCACCTTCCGTTAATACTTGGGCGGCCGCCTTCCACGCGAGCATCGCGCACTTCACGCGAGCCGGGAATTGGTGGACACCTTTTAGGATCGCGGCATCCCCGAGAATGTCTTCGTTCGGGTTGTCACCGTCGATCACCAGGTCAGAAAACGTCGACACCATGTCTAAAACATGTTCCGGCGTCTGACCAATGATCTGGTCTGTCATCAACGATCCCGACGCTTGTGAGATCGTGCACCCGGAGCCGGAAAACCGCGCGTCTTGAACCTTGCCGTCTTGTAGCTTGACTTGCAACGTCAACACGTCGCCACAACTCGGGTTGCGGAGCGTGATCTCACGGTCCGGATCCGCGATCTTGCCATGATGGCGTGGATGATAGGCTTCATCCAAGATCACTTGCCGATACATTTGATCAAGCTTAGTTAACGCCATGGAAATACCCCCCTGCCGCACGTACTGCCGTCACGAGCTTATCCACATCGTCTTGGGTGTTATAGAGCCCAAAGCTTGCCCGGGCCGTCGCTGGCACCCCTAGTCGAGCCATCAATGGCTGGGCGCAATGGTGACCCGCCCGCACCGCGATGTCTTGTTCATCTAAGAAAGTGGCTAAATCATGGGGATGGACCCCTTCGAGGTTGAAGCTGACGGTAGACAAGCTCTCATCGCTCCCATACAAGATGATGCCAGAAACGGTGCTTAATTCCGCGCGTAAGCTGCGGACTAAGGCATTTTCAGCCTTCATCACCTGAGGCATATCCAGCTGGGACATGAAGGTCAACGCCGCACCCATTCCGAAAACATCGGCAATATTAGGCGTACCAGCTTCGAACTTTAACGGCACCTCGGCCCACGTTGAGACTTGGTCTTGCACTTCATCGATCATCTCACCGCCGAATTGGATCGGTGGCATCGCTTCGAAGAACTGATAACGGCCATACAACGCGCCGATCCCGGTCGGTCCATACGCCTTATGCCCGGAAAATGCATAGAAGTCTGCATCGATTGCCTGCACGTCCACAGGCATGTGTGGCACCGCCTGGGCCCCGTCGACCACGATGTAGCCGCCGTTGGCATGGACTTTATCCGCCAATGGCCGGATATCGACCAAGCCCCCGGAGACGTTCGTCACTTGGGCGACCGCCAAGAGCTTAGTTTTAGGCGTAATCAGCTTCGCCAACTGCGCCACGTCGGTATCCCCATCCGGACGCACCGGCGCCACGACAAACGTTGCACCCATGCGGTGAGCCAGTTGTTGCCAAGGGATGAAGTTGCTGTGGTGTTCGGCGCCACTGACCAAGATCTCATCGCCAGGCTGCACCACGGTCGGGCCAAAACTGGAGGCCACCAAGTTCAACCCGTCAGACGTACTGCGCGTGAAAGTGATCTCTTTTGGCCGGTTCGCGTGTAGGTACTTGGCCACTTGGGCCCGCACCCCTTCGAACGCTTCCGTCGTGTTATACGCCAAGCGGTACAAGCCGCGATGAACGTTCGCATTGTCATGGATATAGTAGTCTTGCAACGCGTCTAAAACGACTTGCGGCTTTTGGCTGGTGGCCGCTGAATCGAGATAAACCAAGTCAGGATTGGCTTTAAAAAAAGGAAATTGTTCACGCATTTGCATTCACCAACGTTTCATCGATCGTCTCAAACAGTTCCTGCTTCAACTCAGCATCTTGGATATCACCTAAGCCGGCTTCCAAGAACCCGCGGATCACTAAGCGCTTGGCGACCGTTTCCGACAAGCCGCGGCTCATCAGGTAATACATCTGGCGCTCATCAACCCGGGACACCGACGCGGCATGGCCGGCGGTGACGTCGTTTTCGTCGATCAACAAAATCGGGTTGGCATCGCCACGGGCATGCTCAGAAAGCATCAACACGCGGTTTTCTTGCTGGGCATCACTGCCTCGCCCGCCATGCACGATGTGGCCGATCCCGTTAAAGACCAAATGGGCCTTGTCGGTGATCACCCCGCGCTGGTTGATGTGGCCCACAGTTTTACGGCCATAGTTGGTCACCGCCGTGGCGTAGCCGATGTGCTGCTTGCCAGACGCCAAGACGCCGACGTTGATCGTCGCCTGGGAACCGTCACCATTCAAGTTCGTGGTCAACAGGCTCGCCCCACTGTTATGGGAAAAGCCGGCGACGGTCATGTTCAAGGTGGCATCTGCCGCCAAGTTCGCCGTCCGCTGCAACAACACCGTGTCGGCATTGAATGCGTCATAGGCCAACCAGTTAACGGTCGCGCCGGCCGCGATTTCGATCGCCACCGCGATGCCTAACGTCTTACCGGTACTGGTCCAGCGTTCTTGGAAGGCGACATCCGCGTTTTCACCGATCGTCACGCGGATCAGGCCACCACCAGCTTGCGGCCCCACCAGCTTGATCGGCTCCTGGGAGCTGAACCCGGCTGGGATGTCGATCGTGGTGATCGATTGGGGTTTAGCGTTGAGCCAAGTGTCAAAATCAGTCGTGGCCGGCATCGTCACCGAATCCGGGTGGTCGACCACCACTGTGCTGGGGGCCGTGACGGTCGCTGGGGTGACCAGCGTCTCGTCTTTAGCCGCCTTCAGATATCGCCGTAGCGGAATCTTAGGGGCATTTGGTAGGGTCAGTGTCTCAGGCATTGGCGTCACCTACCTTGAGGTGCTCATACCCGGTCTTTTCCAGTTCCTTCGCTAAGTCGGCACCACCGGTTTCGATGATCTCGCCGTCTTTCAAGATATGCACGAAGTCGGGCACGATGTAGTTCAACAGGCGTTGGTAGTGAGTGATGATCATGGTCCCAAAATCCTTGCCCCGCATGGAGTTGACCCCTTCTGCAACGATTCGCAGCGCATCGATATCCAACCCGGAATCGATTTCGTCGAGCATCGCAAAGTGTGGCTTGATCATCATTAACTGTAAGATCTCGTTGCGCTTCTTTTCCCCACCAGAGAAACCTTGGTTCAAGTAACGATCCGCCATGTCTTCAGGCATCTTCAGCTGGGCCATGGTGGCATCCAATTGCTTCAAGAATTGCATGATCGGGATCTGGTCGTCTTTTGGCCGGCGGGCGTTGATCGCTGCACGGATAAACTCGGCGTTCGTGACCCCGTTGATCTCGGCAGGGTATTGCATCCCCAAGAACAAGCCGGCCCGGGCGCGTTCGTCGACGCCTTTGGTCAAGATGCTTTCCCCATCGATCAAAATGTCCCCTTGGGTCACTTCGTAAGCTGGGTTGCCCATAATGGTTTCGGCAAGCGTCGACTTCCCGTTCCCGTTAGGCCCCATCAAGGCGTGAATCTCGCCTGTATTGATGGTCAGGTTGATCCCCCGCAGGATCTCTGGATGTTCTGGTTCAGCTTTTACTTTCACGTGCAGATCTTTGATTTCTAATTTAGTCACGTACGTCGCCCCTCTCGATATGTCATGAATCTAGTGCCTATTGTAAAACATTGAATTGCCCACGGCAAACCCCCAAAAATATTGAAGTTTGTCATTCTTACGCCTCATGATCGCGACAACATCACGATCAAGGCGCTTACATAAATGAGAAAAAAATGGAAAAATCATTAAAACAACATTTTGGCCGCCGTTATTCTTTAGCCGCCTGCGTTAGCAACCGCACGAATAAGGCCCCAGCCGCGCTCAACTGGCGATACGCGTATATCGCCGTCAGCTGCCGCGCCTCCATTTCGGTTTCCAGTGCCACCAGCCGGCCAGCCGCCAGGTCACTTGCCACGCAAAAATGCGGTAAAAACGCGACCCCTAAGCCACTTTGAGTGCTTTTGCGAATAGCTTCGATACTCCCTAGCGCGAGGCTGGGCCGCAACCGGATCCGGCGCGCCGCCAAGTAAGCGTTGAACAGCTCTAAATAGCGTGCGTGGCTATCGTTCATCAACAAGCACAGCGCCTTATCTTGACCCGGCGTGACGAAATCGCGGGCGTCTGTCGGCAGATCCGGCGCCCCAACCAGGGTCAAGCCGTACTGCCCATAAACGCCGGTGTGAATTGCCGGTGGATAAGCCCGCACATCATAATGGATCGCCAAGTCGACTTGCCCATCGGCCATTTGGGCATAGCTGTCATAACAACTCAGGACCCGCAACACCAATTCGACGCCCGGCGCTTGTTCCCGAAAAGACTGCAAGAGCGGCTGCAATTGATACGTCAATAATGACTCTGGCAACGCCACCACCAGCCGCCCCACTGGACCGTCTGCATTGGCCGCAAAGCGTTCCAGCGCCGCCGCATCGGCCAACAGCTGGTCGATCAATGGCAGTGCCGCCGTCCCTGCACCTGTCAACACCATTTGGCGGCCCACCTTGGTGAACAAGTGCACCCCGAGTTGGGCTTCAACTTGTTGCACCTGAAAGGTCACCGTCGAAGGGGCGTAGTTGAGCAACGTCGCCGCCTTTTGGAAGCTGCCGGTCGCGTGGATAGTTTGCACGGTTTTTAAGTATTTAAGGTCCACTAGCATCCTTCTTTCAAGATCATTGAAGCGAGTCGGCGCTACTTCGATCAAACTGAAGTAACGTTCGCCTATAGCCTACCAGATATCGCATCAAAATGGGAGACGCTTTCACAAAAAACGCAAAAAAGCTCAGGCGTGTTGCCGACTGACCGGCGACAACACGCCTGAGCCATTTTTGACCCGCATCGTTTCCTTTATGAGAAAAAGGGCCCTTCAAGTTGAGAAAGCGCTTAGACGTACTTAAGCGCTTCTAACGCCTGCGATACGCACGGGGATCGTCAACGAGACGAAAACATGCATTCACAGTCGTGTTCCATAAGCAATGCTAGCAAAAAAGCGTCATTGGGCCACGATTCAAGAAGCAATCGTGACGCAATGACGCTTGTGTTGTGGGCTACTCGGCCGCCACATTTTGACGTTTAGTGATGCAATTTCCGTGCGATCACATCGCCAATGAATTGGATGATGAACACCATCACTAAGATGAAGATCAACGCGACCCAGATGACGTCGTTTTCGTAGCGTTGGTACCCGATCGCGATCGCCAAGTTCCCCAGGCCACCGCCACCGATAGCACCTGCCATCGCGGTCAACCCGATGATCGAGATGATCGTCAAGACCGTTACCCGGACTAATTCGCCCAGGCCTTCACGCAGGTACACGCGAAAGACGATCGCCATTGGGCTGAGGCCCATGGCTTCGGCGGCTTCGATCACACCAGGATCGACCGTCAGCAACGCGTTTTGCACTTGCCGCGCAAAAAACGGTGCGGTCCCGCCGATCAGTGGTACGAGCGCCGCGGTCGGGCCGATCCCGGTGCCGACCAGCGCCCGCGTCACAGGCGACATGATCGCCAGTAAGATGATGAACGGGATCGCCCGCAAGACGTTCACGACTTTATCGAGCACAAAGTACGCTGGCCGGTTGGCAACCAAGCCGTCTTCATCCCACAAGACTAACAAAACGCCTAAGATCAGCCCAATGATCCCTGCAACGATGGTGGTGACGATGGTCATGTACAGCGTTTCGTTGATCGCTTGCACAACACCGCCATCCCCTGTCCAAATCGGGACGACATTGGGGAATAAGTGATTCAAAAATTGCATGGCTTACGCCTCCTTGTCGATGTGCTGGACTTGAACATCATTGTCAGCCAAGTACTTGAACGTGCGGTCGATATTATCTTGGCTGCCCGACAGCACCACGATCAAATTCCCGAACGGCGTCCCTTGCAGGATCTGAATATCGCCGAACAAAATATTCGCGGTCACATTGAAATCCTTATACAACGTCGCCACTAACGGCTGGTCGGTCGAAGCCCCTAAGTAAGTCAGGCGCACGAGTTGATCGGCGCCTTGAAGGTGCGCGACCGCCGGCTGGTCCCGCACGGACGCGATGGCAGCGTCCAACTGCAAGGTCGTATCGATGAAGTCTTTGGTCAGTTGCTTTTGCGGCTTCGCAAAAATATCCAGCAGGCTGCCGCGTTCGATGATCGCCCCTTCGTCCATGACGGCGACCTTGTCACAGATCTGCTTCACAGCTTCCATTTCGTGGGTGATCAAGACGATCGTCAGCCCCAACGTTTCGTTAAGTTGCTTGAGCAGGTCTAAGATGGCGCTAGTGGTCTTAGGATCCAAGGCACTCGTCGCTTCATCAGAGATCAAGATCTCCGGGTCAGACGCTAACGCCCGGGCAATGCCGACCCGTTGCTTTTGGCCGCCCGACAGTTCCGTTGGGAACGCATTGGCGCGGTCTTCTAAACCGACCAGTTGCAAAAGCTCCGTGACCTTCGCCTGGATCTCTGCTTTAGGGCGTAAGCCTTTCAGCGGAAAGGCGACATTATCTGCGATGGTCAAGGAATTCATCAAGTTGAAATGCTGGAAGATCATCCCAATTCGCTTACGTTCACCGCGCAGGGCTTTAGCCGACAGCGATAACATGTCTTCGCCTAAAACGTTGACACTCCCAGAAGTGGGCCGCTGCAACAGGTTAATTGCCCGGACCAAAGTCGACTTCCCGGCCCCTGAATACCCGACGATCCCGTAAATATCACCACGTTCGACGGTCAAGTCGACGTGATCGACAGCATGGACGTCACGGTTCTTTTCATGGAACCGGACATCAACATCCTTTAATGTGATGACTGCTTCTTTAGCCATGTTCTTCCTCGTTTCTCGTTGAGTCGTCACCGGCCAAAGCCGGACATAGACATGGCGATACCCCGCAGGATACCGCCAATGCGTGCCTATCTAGTTTACCACACAAACCGCGATCCAGCTTACTTCCACGCTGGAACCGTTGTGCCTTTGTAGACCTTCTTCATCAGCGTAGCGGTGCGCTTAGTTTGATAAGCCTTGACGATCTTTTGGTAAGTCTTGTTTTGCTTATCCTTCTTGGACTTGGCCGAGATGAAATTGATGTACGGGCTGGATTTGTCCGTGATCTTTTCCACCGCGATGGAGTCCTTCACTTCCAACTTCGCCGCGGCAGCAATGTCGTTGTTCACGACGGCGGCCGCCACATCGTTCATGCTGCGGGCAGTTTGCGCCGCATCCAGTTCGGTGAGCTTCAAGTTGAGCTTGTTTTCGGTGATGTCGCGCGTCGTCGGCGTTGCCTTATCCTTCAACTTGATCAACCCTTCTTGTTGCAAAAGGTTCAACGCGCGCCCTTCGTTAGCGGGGTCATTCGGAATCGAAACCGTATCGCCTTGTTTCAGGTCTTTCAGCGACTTGATCTTCTTAGAATACGCACGGATCGGGCCGAGATAGGTATCCCCGATCGATACGATGTGCGTATGGTGCTTCTTGTTCCAGTTATCCAAGAACGTGTAGTTTTGGAACGCGTTGAGATCCACATCGCCGTCTTCCAGCGCCTTGTTCGGCGTCGTGTAATCGGTGAACTCGACCAGCTTGATGTTGACGTCTTGTTTCTTGAGGCGCTTTTGAATATCTTGCCAGATCTCACGGTCATTGCTCATGATGCCGACTTTAACGGTTTTGCTCGCACTCGCCTGACTGTTGCCGCAAGCGGCTAAGGCGAAAACAGGTAAGGCGACAGCGACCGTCGCCACGATTTTTTGCCATAATTTCATGTGCTCACCCCTTTTGAATGTGGCTCTATTGCGTTACTTCCAGGCAGGTACGGTAGAGCCCTTGTAGTACTTCTTCATCAGCTTCTCAGTTTGCTTGGTTTGGTAAGCTTTCACGATCTTCTTGTAGGTCTTGTTTTGCTTATCCTTCTTCGAAGCCGCCGCGATCACATTGATAAAGGGCTGGGAGTTCTTGCCGATTTTTTCGACGTTGATCGCATCTTTAGGATCGAGCTTTGCCGCTGCGGCGATATCGTTATTGACGATCGCAGCGTCCACATCGTTCATGCTACGCGCAGTTTGTGCGGCATCGAGTTCAGAAATCTTCAAGTTCAGCTTGTTTTCGCTGATGTCGCGAATCGTTGGGTTCGTGACCCCAGACTTGAGCTTGATCAGCCCGTTGGCTTCCAGCAGCTGCAATGCCCGGCCTTCGTTAGCCGCGTCATTTGGCACTGACACCTTGCCGTCTTGCTTGAGGTCCTTCAAGGATTTGATCTTGTTGGAGTAAGCGCGCATCGGGCCAAGGTAGGTGTTGCCGACAGCGGTGATCGTGTCTTTATGCTTCTTGTTCCAAGCATCCATGAACTGAACGGTCTGAAAGGAGTTCAGTTGGATGTCGCCGTCATCCAGCGCCTTGTTCGGTGTGTTGTAATCGGTGAATTCAACCAGCTTGATGTTGACGTCTTGCTTCTTGAGGCGCTTTTGAATATCTTGCCAGATCTCTTTATCATTACTCATGATCCCGACTTTCACCGTCGAGCTCTTTGCCGTGCTGCTATTGCCACAAGCGGCCAAAGCGAAAACTGATAACGCCACGGCCACAGCCGCCACTACTTTTTTCCACAACTTCATTCTAAAATCCCCCTAAATTTGGTCCCAAACGTCCATGATCGGCAACAAAAAATGACCGCCCCTAACGTTAGTTAGAAGCGGTCATCCCGCGGTACCATTCTAATTCGACAGCTAAGCTGCCCTCACTAACGGGTCAAGTAACCCGCCTGCGAGATAATGGTCGCCACCCATTGCAGCCTTACTCCAAAGGAGCTCGGTGCACCGATCCGTGAGCCATCTTCAGGCCTGCGCGCTACCCCTCTCTCATTCGCCAGGGTTTTCTGTACAGTCTAGCAAGCCTTACTCTCTCACATCGTTCGTTTGTTACGTTGAATTGTCTACGATGATACTGAATTGACACCTAGTTGTCAAGCTTAAGATGAGAAAAATATGAGACTACGCCTTGATCTCCGCCACCCAATTATCCGTTTTAGCGGTCGAATCCAATAAAGCCGGGTCATCTGCGGCACGCGTATTCACGGCCACGATCTGCCCTGATAACGGGGCGTCTAAGTCTAAGACCGCCTTTTCCGCCTCAATTGCCAGGAACGGTTTGCCAACCGTCACCTGCCGCCCAATTTGCGGCAAGTCTGCGAACTTGATTTGGCCGAAGGTTTCTTGTGCACTCGCCGTCAAGCCGATCCGTACTTTATCTGCTACTGTCTCTTGCCAAAAATATTGTGCCATGCTGTGCCTCCTGGATTTGATGGGGTTTCGTCGAGCTACGCAAGCCAACGCAATTGCGTGTAAGTCGTCCCGGTCACGCCGCGTGCCGCGACGCACCCAGGCTGCCTTACACACAGCGCTAAATGCGCGGCCCTGCGCTCTGGTTCTCTTCGTCGAGCTACGTGGCACATGGGCGAACGCTCTAACCGGTCTCGGTGGTGTGCGGCTGTCGCCACCCACCACCAAGCCCTGTTAGCTCGTCACCCATAACCGTGCCATTCCACTCTGGGTTTTCTTCGTCGAGCTACGCAAGCCAACGCAATTGCGTGTAAGTCATCCCGGTCACGCCGCGTGCCGCGACGCACCCAGGCCGCCTTACACACATTGCTAAAATCGGCTTGCTCCGCCCTGGTTTTCTTCGTCGAGCTACGTGGCACATGGGCGAACGCTCTAACCGGTCTCGGCGGTGTGCGGCTGTCGCCACCCACCACCAAGCCCTGTTAGCTCGTCACCCATAACCGTGCCACTCCGCTCTGGGGTTTTTTCGTCGAGCTACGCAAGCCAACGGGGTTGCGTATAAGTCGTCGCGCCACGCTATGGCTTCGCCATAACGCGTCACGCCGCCTTATACCCACCCCTAAAACCGGCTTGCTCCGCTCTGGGGTTCTTCGTCGAGCTGCGCAAGCCAACGCAATTGCGTGTAAGTCGTCCCGGTCACGCCGCGTGCCGCGACGCACCCAGGCCGCCTTACACACATTGCTAAAATCGGCTTGCTCCGCTCTGGTTTCTCGTCGAGCTGCGCATCGCAACGCAATTGCGTGTAAGTCATCGCGGTCACGCACCGGCGTTGCCGGTACGCACCCACGCTGCCTTACACACATTGCTAAAACCGCGATGCTCCGCTCTGGTTTTGGTTAATCGAAGTTTTCTGATTCTCCGCTGAACATGTAGCTTTGATGGTGGTAGCGCATCGATAGGACCATGCCCACCGATAACATATTCGCCAGTAGGAAGGAGCCCCCTTGCGAGATAAACGGCAGCGGGATCCCGGTCAATGGCAACAGGCCAATGTTCATGCCGATGTTTTCAAAAACGTGGAATAAGATCATCATGATGACCCCAGTGGAAATATACGCATAAAATTCGTTCTTAGTATCAAAGGTAACGCGGATCATCTGATAAATCAAAAGGAAATATAACAAAATCACGACGGCACAACCGATGAAGCCAAAGGTTTCGCCGATCGTCGAAAAAATCATATCTGATTCCCGCACCGGCACGGCCACCTTGATATTATTGAAGCCACGTCCCGTTAACTGGCCCGACCCGATGGCTTTCATCGATTGCCATAGCTGATAGGAATCGCCACTAGTCGCACCAGACGGGTTCATCCACGAATCGATCCGACTAAACTGATAGGCCTTGAAGCCGATGTGCGATAAGATCGTACGCCCCCAGCTTTGCGTCACCAGCAAGATCGCACTGCCACCGACCACGACGAAGGCCCCTGCGATCGGCGCGATGATCTTCCATGTCGTCCCAGAAACCAGCACGACCCCGGCAAAAATCGCCATGAACACGAGCATCGTCCCGAAGTCATTTTGCAACTTCATCAAGACTAACACAGGCAAGGTCCACAGCAACATCTCACCGATCAGGCGCCAATCGTTGGCCGTCGAATGCGTGTAATTGCTGTTGTGGTTGGTAACCACCCGGCCCAACATCAGAATGTAGGCGGGTTTCATGACCTCTGAAGGCTGGAAGGTGATCGGCCCCATCGAGAACCAACTCTTCGCCCCCGTACTGGCCGCCACGGTACGGTCATATAAGAACAGGACCGCCACGAGCAAGAAAATGCCCAAACCATACAGGATCGGCGCGATCCGCCAGAGTTGCTCGGTATCAAACTGCATCACGAAAAAGATCCCGACACCGCCGATCACGTACCACACGCCTTGCATAATCAACGCGTGCAGCGGCGATGAACTCGCGCTGGTATCATTGTCGACTGCCATGTAGATCGCGGCCATGCCGATCAAAGCCAGTAGCATGACCGACAAAATAATCCCGTAGTCGATCCGATTCTCGTTTTGATTCTCCGTCATTTCTTGTGCCACAATAATTCTCCCGTCACTACTTCTATAAATTTACGCATGCTACGGTCTCCATTACACCAAAAACCACGCCAGAAAACAATTCCGGCGTGGTGAATGCAACTTATTCTTAACTGTGATGGAGGTGGTACTCCGCGATCAAGAAGTTGACCGCGTCGTCCATGGACTTGAAGTGGTTCGCGCTTGTGTTCCCAGCCAGATAAGCATTGAAGCGGTCGTCGGTGGTTTCAACGTAACCGATCTCGTTTTTGTTAACGGTCAAGACCGAGACGGTGTGTCCATTTCTGGTCACGTCTTCTTGCACGACCTGAATTTTTTGTTCCTTAGCCATGTTTCCTCCCATGATAATGATCCCAATTCAACGCTTCATCGATGTTACGGTCTGGGTCTGGATTCCGCCGTAAGGTAAAATAATCCGGCACTGGATCGACCCCGCCGTGCACGAAAGGATTGCACCGTAAGATCCGCGCGATCCCCATTAAACTGCCTTTGAATGCCCCGTGTTTGACCAATGCCTGATAGGTATACGTCGAACACGTCGGGTAGTAACGGCAGCTTGGCGGCAATAGCGGTGAAATCGCCAGCTTATAAAAGCGCACGAGCGCCAGTAGTAAGTACCGCATTATTTCAAGAAGTCAGCGATGTGCCCCCACGTGCTAGGTAAAAAGACCCGCCACGGGTTACCGCCACCGATGCCAAATCCAGCCATCGCGCCAATGATCAAGACGATTAAGGCGATCAAAACACCCCACCCTAACTTGCGTAAAATCCGCTTGGCATAACCTGCACTCATGCTGTCCTCCTTGTGGTCTTACGCGCTTAATACTGCTTATGGTGCGCGATGTTATCCAACAAGACCCCTGTGCCTAAAGCGACCGCATCCAGTGGATCATCTGCCAGCAAGACCGGCACCTTGAGCTCCGCTGCAAACAGCTTGGAGACGCCTTTCAACAGTGCGCCACCCCCTGTCAGCATGACCCCACGATCGATGATATCTGCAGACAACTCGGGTGGTGTCTGTTCCAAGACGTCTTTGGCCGCAGCGACGATCTGCATCATGGTCTCGTGCAAGGCATCAGACACCTCAGCCGAAGTCACGACGACTTCGCGCGGTAAGCCGGTCGCAATGTCGCGGCCACGCACTTCGATCGTTTCTTCTGGATCAGCTTCATACACTGCGCCGATCTGGATCTTGATCTGTTCAGCGGTATGTTCCCCGATCAACAACTGATGCTTATTCTTCACGTAAGCCGCGATCGCGGCGTCCATCTTGTCCCCGGCTAAGCGCAGGCTACGGCTCGTCACGATCTCGCCCATCGACAAGACAGCGACATCACTGGTGCCACCGCCCATATCGATCACCATATTGCCTTGCGGTTGGAAAATGTCCAGCCCGGCCCCAACGGCTGCGACTTTCGGTTCAAATTCCAAGTAGACACGCCGACCGCCAGACTTCTCGGCCGCTTGAATGATCGCCTTTTGCTCAATGCTCGTCACGTTCGTCGGTGCGCAGATCAAGATGTTTGGCTTAGACATGAAGCCTTTCACATTCAGCTTGTTGATGAAGTATTCCAACATCGCTTCAGTAATATCAAAATCAGCGATCACGCCATCTTTTAACGGCCGGATCGACTTGATATTACCGGGAGTACGACCCACCATTTTATATGCTTCGGTACCGACTGCCAGTACCTTACCGTTTTTGGTGTCGATCGCAACGACAGACGGCTCGTTCAACACGATGCCTTTGCCCTTCACATTGATGAGAACGTTAGCGGTCCCCAAATCGATGCCGATGTCTTTTGCCATTATTACTCTCCTTGATCTGGCTTTTTGGCCCACGCAGGCCAATTTTATTCAACCCTTCGATAATAACATACGGCGCACGCGGCAACAACTAAGAATTCAGGCGTACCAGTGACTTAGCGCAAGAGGTACGGCAGGTTGCGTGACGCTTCGATGACCGACAGGAAAAAGGAGCTGACCAAATACCCCAGTCCGATGGCAATAAACAACATTAACAAGCGACTTTCACGGACATGATTCGGTCGTAAGAGTTTGTCAAACCGTACTGAAGTCGATAATAGGCGGAACGCCACCAAGATAAACAGTAAGTGTGAGATCAGCGTCAATGCCGCTGAGAGCCCCATAGATTGATACATTGAAATTCCTCCATTCGCTTTCCCCATTATACACTATCCTGTTCACCCCATGGCCATCAGTCACCACCGCCCAAGAACCATCGGCTGAAAGCACAAACGTCCTCGCATCGCGATTCAAAAACGAATCGTGATGCGAGGACGCTCGTATAATGGACTAGTCTCAGCCCATTCTTATTTTGGCTACTTGCCAGTCTTGACGTTGATTCGGTTGATCGCGCGACGTAAAGCGACCTGAGCGCGTTGCAGCTCGTCTGGGTCGGATTTTGTCTTCGCTTCTTCGATCCGGCGTTGCGCCCGATCACGCGCAGCTTGCGCACGGGTCAAATCGATATCCCGTTCACGTTCAGCAGAATCAGCCACGATGGAGGCCGTATTATTGGACATCTCCATGAAGCCACCGTTGACCGCGATCACGTCTTCATGCCCAGGGTTATCGGTGCGGCGCACACGCACTTCACCGATCACCAGCGGGGCAACGACAGGTTCGTGGTTAGCCATGATCCCCAGCTCACCTGCAATCGTTTTGACAACGACCAAGTCGGCGTGGTGATCGTACACTAACCCGTTAGGAGTCACGATGTTGACCGTTACAACATTAGAAAGTTCGGCCAAGTTGCTTCGCCTCCTTAGTTAGCAGCGGCTTGCAGATCGTCTTGGGCGTTGGCATCTGGATCGTAACCCAGCGTCTTAGCCTTTTCCACGACATCTTCGATACCGCCGACCAGACGGAAGGCTTCTTCTGGATAGTCATCCATCTTGCCGTCAAGGATCATCTTGAAGCCACGAACCGTGTCTTCGACCTTGACGTACTTCCCTGGCAAACCAGTGAAGCGTTCCGCAACAGAGAAGGACTGGGACAAGAAGTTCTGGATCCGCCGCGCACGCGCAACGGTGATCTTTTCGTCGTCAGACAATTCATCCATCCCTAAAATAGAGATGATATCTTGCAATTCCTTATACCGTTGCAGGACCTGTTGGACCTTCATCGCCACTTGGTAGTGCTCTTCACCAACGATATCCGGTGCCAAGGCACTAGAAGTCGATTCCAAAGGATCAACGGCTGGGTAGATCCCTTGCTGCGTCAAACGACGTTCCAAGTTAGTGGTTGCATCCAAATGGGCGAATGTCGTTGCCGGTGCCGGGTCAGTATAGTCATCGGCAGGCACGTAAATAGCCTGAATCGATGTGACAGAACCCTTTTTGGTCGACGTGATCCGTTCCTGCAGTTGACCCATTTCAGTCGCCAGAGTTGGCTGATAACCAACGGCGGAAGGAATCCGGCCAAGTAAGGCAGAAACTTCAGAGCCGGCCTGCGTGAAGCGGAAGATGTTGTCAATGAATAACAGCACATCTTGACCTTCGACATCACGGAAATATTCCGCGATCGTTAACCCAGTCAGCGCCACACGCATACGGGCACCAGGCGGCTCGTTCATCTGACCAAACACCATGGCCGTGTTCTTCAAAACGCCTGAACCTTGCATTTCGAAGTAGAGGTCGTTCCCTTCACGCGTCCGTTCGCCAACACCGGTGAACACAGAGATCCCCCCATGTTCTTCGGCGATGTTATGGATCAATTCTTGGATCAAAACGGTTTTGCCGACACCGGCACCACCGAACAATCCAACTTTCCCACCACGCAGATACGGCTCCAGCAAATCGATGACCTTGATCCCAGTTTCGAGAATATCGGAACTCGTGCTCAAGTCGTCGAAGGCTGGCGCTTCTTTGTGAATGGCATCGCGACGGTGATCAGCGGGAAATTCTGGGCCGTTATCGATCGTATCGCCTAAAACATTGAAGACGCGGCCAAGCGTGTCCTTACCAACAGGCACGGAGATAGCACCACCAGTATCGGTGACGACCATCCCACGTTGGAGCCCATCAGTAGAGTCCATCGCAACAGTCCGCAATACCCCATCGCCTAACTGCAAAGCGACTTCAAGCACCAATTGCTTGCCGTCGTTTCGTTGTAACGTTAAGGCGTTGTTGATAGCAGGGGTTTCGCCGTTAATAGGAAATTCAACGTCGACAACAGGGCCGATCACTTGTACGATTTTACCAGTATTGTTACTCAATGAAATCGTCCTCCCTGTCGTTAATTCAGAGCCAAACGGGTGCTGTTTACTCTGTTTAGTCGAGCTTCTCAAGGACAACGGTGAGGCGTATAAGCCATCGCGTCCCGCTACGGCTATCGCCGCATCGTGCCACGCTGTCTTATACACTCACCTAAACCCGTCCTTGTGCCGCTCTGTTTCTAGTCGAGCTTCTCAAGGACAACGGTGAGGCGTATAAGTCATCGCGTCCCGCTACGGCTATCGCCGCATCGTGCCACGCTGTCTTATACACTCACCTAAACCCGTCCTTGCGCCGCTCTGTTTCTTAGTCGAGCTTCTCAACCCAACGGCATTGCGTCTAAGTCGTCTCGGTCACGCTATGGCTGTCGCCATAACGCACCCAAGCCGCCTTAGTCACATGCCTAAGACCGGGTTGTGCCGCTCTGTTTCTTAGTCGAGCTTCTCGGCGCATGGGTGCGCGTTCTAACCGGTCTCGGCGCCGTGTGGCTGTCGCCACTCACCACCAAGCCCTGTTAGCCCGTCACCCATAACCGCGCCGCTGAGCACCGCGGTTGCGTGTAAGTCATCCCGGTCACGCCATGGCTATCGCCATAACGCACCCAGGCTGGCTTACACACACCGCTTAAAGCGCTCAGCTTCGCTCTGTTTTATTCTAGTGCGTTGGCGCCGCCCACGATTTCTGTGATCTCGGTGGTGATGGCTGCCTGTCGTGCCCGGTTATAGGTCACAGATAGCCGTGAGATCAGGTCGTTGGCGTTATCGGTGGCGCTCTTCATTGCAGTTGTCGAAGCGGCGTGTTCCGCCGTTTTGGCATCCATAATTGAGCCAAAGATCAAACTTTCCGCATATTGAGGCAAAATTGCTTCCAACACGGCGTCTGGATCTGGTTCAGTCAGGTAGTCGATGTTCTTATCAGCGACTTCAGAAACATCCAAGTCAGTGATCGGTAACATCTTTTCTGCGCGGAACGCCGAAGTCAAGGAGTTGATATGGTGGTTATAGCAAACATAAAGTTCGTCGAACACACCACTATCAAACATCGTCACCGCGGTCTTCACGATTTCGCGGACCTCGTTGAAGGTCGGCACGTCGGAGACGCCACGATATTCATAGGCCAAATCGACGCCCCGAGCTTTGAAAAAGTCTGCCCCGGTGCCGCCAACTGCCAAGATGCAATATTCCTCTGGCGACTTGTGGTCGTCTTTGATCATTTGCATCATGGCCTTTAAGATCGTGCTGTTATAACCGCCGACTAAGCCACGATCACTGGTGATCACGAGATAGCCGGTTTTCTTAACGGGCCGCTGTTGTAAAAGACTCGCCACTTTAAACCCTTGCTTGGCGTCTTTGCCCCCGCCTTCTTGCATTTTTTCCAGTTGCAAGAGCTGTGCGGCAGCCAAATGCGTCACGATCTCGCGCACCTTATTGGCATACACTTGGTAGTTACCAGCGCGCTTTTCGATTTGAGACAGCTTCGCACCGGAAACCATTTGCATGGCTTGGGTGATCTGGCCGGTCTTCTTGGTCGAAGCGATCTGGCGCTTGATGTCCATTAATGATTCAGCCATGCGGCACCTCCTTAGTTAGCGTCGGTGCTGGCAGTGAACCCATTAGCAAAAGCCTTGATGGCGCTATCGAAAGAATCGCCTTCCGGCAATGTGCCAGTGGTCTTAATGGTATCCAGATCTTTGGCGTCATTGGAATCCAGATAATCAGCCAAACCGGCTTCAAAATCTGCGATATCATCGATCGCCACAGCATCAAGATAACCGTGGGTCAAGGCATATAAGGAAGCAACTTGATACTGCACGGCCATTGGCTTATGCACTGGCTGCTTCAGCACTTCGACCGTCCGCCGTCCACGGTTCAACTTAGCTTGCGTTGCCGCATCCAAATCAGAACCGAACTGGGTGAAGGCTTCGAGTTCACGGAAGGACGCCAGGTCCAAACGTAAAGTCCCGGCAACCTTCTTCATCGCCTTGATCTGCGCATCACCACCGACACGAGAAACGGAAGACCCAGCGTCGATCGCTGGCCGTGTGCCAGAGTAGAACAGATCACTTTGTAAGAAGATCTGGCCATCGGTAATCGAGATCACGTTGGTCGGGATATAAGCGGAGATATCCCCAGCCTGCGTTTCGATAATCGGCAACGCGGTCATCGACCCGGCACCTAACTCATCGGATAATTTCGCCGCCCGTTCCAACAAACGAGAATGGGTGTAGAAGATATCCCCTGGGTAAGCTTCACGACCTGGTGCCCGCCGCAGTAACAGGGATAATTCACGATAAGCGGTCGCCTGCTTGGTCAAATCATCATAAATGATCAAGACATGCTTGCCGTTATACATGAACTCTTCACCCATCGCCGCGCCGGCATAAGGTGCGATGTACAGCATTGGTGCTGGTTCAGAAGGACCAGCAGTCAAAACGATGGTGTAATCCATCGCGCCATACTTCTTCAAGGTCTCCACTTGTGTACGGACCGTTGAATCCTTTTGGCCAATCGCCACGTACACACAGATCATGTTCTGATCTTTTTGGTTAATGATCGTATCGATCGCGATCGACGTTTTCCCCGTCTTACGATCGCCGATGATCAATTCACGCTGACCACGGCCGATCGGTACTAAGGCATCGATCGCCTTCAACCCAGTTTGCAGGGGTTCCGTAACGGATTGCCGCTGCATAACGCCAGGCGCTTTGACTTCGATCGGACGGGTCTTATCGGTCTTGATCGGCCCCATCCCATCAACTGGCTGACCCAAAGAGTTGACAACGCGACCGATCATCGCGTCGCCAACTGGGACTTCCATGATTCGACCGGTACGCTTAACTTGGTCGCCTTCATGGATGTCATCGAAATTCCCGAGAATAATGATACCAACATCATTACTTTCAAGGTTTTGGGCCATCCCGTATGAGCCATTGCTAAATTGCAGTAATTCGCTGGCCATCGCGTTTTCAAGTCCGGTCGCACGGGCGATCCCATCACCGACATATGTGACGGTGCCGACTTCTTCAACATCGAGGTCATCTTGATAATTTTCAAGTTGTTTTTTGATCAGAGAACTGATTTCCTCAGTCTTGATGCTCATCCGGTTCACCTCTTTTTGGACGCCCACGACATGCGCAGGCTCTCAACTATATTACTATTTTGCCAACAATTGCGCGCGTAATTTGGCTAAGCGCGTGCGCACGGTACCGTCAATGACGGCTGTGCGCGTTTGGACCATCACCCCACCGAGAACACTCGGATCAATGGTAGTGGTCAACTGCACTTGCTTTGCCCCAAAACGAGCCGCAATGGCTTGGCTTAAGGCCTGTTGCTGGGTAGCGTTCAACTCAACGGCGGTCGTAATGGTCGCGTCGAGTTGCCCGATCGAGTCAGCATATCGCTGTTCAAAATCAGCGATAATCGCTGGCAGTGCAGCAATTCGGCCATATTCAAAACTCACTTGCACCAGATTAGCGACGAGGCTAGACGCCCCTTGCTTGAGGGTGTCCACCAATGCTTGTTTGTTCTCTTGAGAAACGGTCACTGCCGTTAAGGTCGGCAGTAAACCTGCGTTTTGCGTGAGGATTTCACGCAACGCATCGAGCTCTGTGTGCACGTTGTCGAGTTGGTCCGTATCTTGAGCCGCTTCAAACAACGCCCGCGCATAACGCGGTGCTACGACGGCATTAGTGAGTGCCATTGGCATCACCTAACCCTTTGATGTAGCTATCGATCAAAGTTTGTTGATCGTCCGCATTCAATTCCTTGCCGATGATCTTGCCGGCAATTGCCAGCGAGAGCTCAGCAACGTCATCTTTAGCACTGTTCAAGGCATCTTGCTTTTGTTGCGCGATGTCTTGTTGTGCGTTGGCCTTCAGGGTCGCAACTTCAGTATGCGCTGCGTCCACGAGTTGTTGTCGTTGCTTTTCACCATTTTCCTTCGCCTGAGAGACGATCTTAACGGCGTCGGCTTGGGAGTTTTTGAGTTCGGCTTGGCGCTTCTCTTGAAGTGCCTGGGCCTCAGTGCGCGCGTTTTCTGCGTAGTCTAAGTCGTTGTTGATCTTGTCGGCGCGAGTGTCCATCATCTTGGTGACGGGCTTCCACGCGAACTTGCCGACTAAAACCAGCAAAACAGCAAAAGTGACCAGCAGAAAAAGCATATCACCTAATGAAGCCATGGTTGTGCCACTCCCTTCCATTAGTAGTCGAATCATACCCTAACGCGATCAGGCGTCAGGATGTGGCTGTGTGTTACTTGCTCATCAACATGAAAGCAACAACGATCGAGATGATCGGCACGGCTTCGATCAAACCAACACCGATGAACATCGTGGAACGCAATTGACCGGAAAGTTCTGGCTGGCGAGCCATCCCTTCAAGTGTCTTAGAGATAACTTGACCGTTACCATAAGAAGCGGCGAGCGCGGCGAAACCGGCTGCGATAGCTGCGGCGATGTATTGCATATTCTCTTCCTCCTATTATTCAGAAACTACCTTGTGTGATGTATAGACCATCGCAAGGGTGACAAAAATGTATGCTTGGATCGACCCAATGAACACTGAGAACCCTTGCCAAACCATTTCCAACACGAAACCAGCGATGAAACTCGTCGGCCCACCCATTCCTGAGAATGCGAATTGGCGGATCAGCAAGACCAAAACTTCACCAGCAAAAATGTTCCCATAAAGACGCATCGACAACGTCACGAAGTTCGTAAACTCTTCAATGATGTTGATCGGTAACAAGAACGGCACCGGTGAAATATATCCCTGCAGATAACCTTTGAAGCCCTTGAAAACGACCCCGAAGTAGTGCGATAAGACCAGGACTAACATGGCCAAGCTCATCGTGACCACAGGATCAGAAGTTGGCGAGCGGAACCAGGTCTTCCCACTAACATCGACCTGCAAAAACAGCCCTACTTGGTTGTTAATGAAGATAAACACGAAAAGTACGAATGCTAGCAGACCGAACCGATTGCCTTCAGGCCCCGGCATCTGCTGCTTCACGATACCATTCGTGAAATCGATGATCCACTCCAAGACGTTTTGCTTTCCCTGTGGTCGTAATTGCGGTTTGCGTGCTAACCAGAAAACCAAGCAAAAGGCGATTGCGGCAGTCACTAAAATGCCGATGTCGTTCGTCAGATTAAAGGTTAGCCCGAATAATTTAAGATAGGGATAACTTTCGTTCACAGAATTCACCTCCTTAACCGAAACAAAGCCCGCTATGTATCGTCAACCAACATTGGCGGTAGTGACTTGACTATTGTTTCTAAAATCGCGGATTGTCCGGATGCTTATCCTTCAAAACACAACCATTACTCTATCACCAAACGATCTAAAAGACAAAGCCCAATGACAGATTTTAGGGACATTTTGACACGACTTTTCACCGTCGTTTTCAATTAAATTGTGCAATAGTTTCATCATTTTGAGCATTGGCAGTTGCCGACTTGACGCGATGCACACCGGTTTCCCCTATTTATCATTAGATTTATCGCGTCACAGCGTCAGGTTAACCTTACTTTCCTTCTTACCAATTCGTAAACTGTACTATTGGCAGGGGTGTACTTTTTAACGAAGCAAAATTGTGATCACGCATACCCGAACGATCATCACGCGATAAAATTTCATGGCAACGTGCTAATGCTTCACGTGACAGCAACCATAAAAAGCCGCAATGAGACAGAACGCTCACTGCGGCTTTTATGGGTGGTTATATCGAGCTAGGTGGCATCGCGGTCACACACCGGCTTCGCCGATACGCACCCACGCTGCCTTACACACATTGCTAAAATCGCGATGCTCTGCTCTGGTTATTTTGTTCCAAAGAGGCGGTCGCCGGCGTCGCCTAGGCCTGGGACGATGTAGCCTTCTTCGTTCAGGTGATCGTCTAAAGCAGCGGAATAGATATCGACATCTGGATGTGCTTCTTGCACAGCCTTAACGCCTTCTGGCGCTGCCACGAGGACAACCAAGCGCATGGACGTTGCGCCGCGCTTCTTGAGCGCTTCGATCGCCATGTTGGCCGAACCACCAGTCGCCAGCATCGGGTCGACGATGATCAGATCACGTTGATCAATATCCGTCGGCATCTTCACGAAGTATTCATGCGGCTTCAGGGTCTTCTCATCGCGGTACATCCCGATGTGGCCCACCTTAGCAGCCGGAATCAATTCCAGCACACCATCGACCATGCCCAAGCCGGCACGTAGGATCGGCACAACAGCCAGCTTCTTACCTGCCAGTTCCTTTTGAATCGTCTTGCCCATCGGCGTTTCGATCTCAACGTCTTCAAGCGGCAAGTCGCGGGTGATCTCATAGACCATCAGCTCGGCGATCTCGTTGGCAACTTGGCGGAACTCCTTCGTCCCTGCGTTCTTGTCCCGGATCAAGGTCAATTTGTGTTGAATCAGTGGGTGGTTCAAAACCGTAAATTTGCCCATGCAAAAGGTCCTCCTTTTATTATGGCGCAGTGCTGCGCAAAACCTTATCTATGATAAGGGATGAAGGGCGGTTAACGCAAGGACAGATTGCTTAATTTCAGAAAGTTTCGCTGGATCGTCACGATTTGCGATCGTCGCAGAGATCAAATGAGCCACTTGTTTGCACTCGGCTTCATTGAAACCGCGGGTCGTGATCGCCGCAGAACCAATACGTACCCCAGACGTTTTGAACGGGCCGTTTTGTTCGCCAGGGACTTGGTTTTTATTGGTCGTGATATCGACGGTGTCCAAAAGGTCCTGAACATCGCGCCCGGTGACGCCGTAACCGGTCACATCGAGCAACACCATGTGGTTATCACTACCGCCAGAAATCATTTTCAAATGTTGATCTTCTGCGAAGCCTGCACACATTGCTTGCGTGTTCTTAACGATCTGTGCCGCATAATCCTTGAAGTCCGGACGCAAGGCTTCACCTAACGCGACCGCCTTAGCCGCGATCACATGGTCGAGCGGGCCCCCTTGGATGCCAGGAAAGACTGCCGAATTCAAGGCTTTGCCATACTGCGCTTTGGCCAAGATCATGCCGCCACGAGGACCGCGCAAGGTCTTATGCGTCGTGGTCGTCACCACATCCGCGTATGGCACTGGGCTCATATGCGCGCCACCAGCAACTAGCCCTGCGATGTGCGCCATATCGACCATCAAGAAGGCACCCACGTGATCGGCGATATCACGGAACTTCGCGAAGTCGATCTCACGACTGTACGCAGACGCGCCGGCCACGATCATCTTAGGATGAATCGCTTCGGCCATTTCTTGAATCTTGTCGTAATCGAGGCGGCCACTTTCTGGATCCAAGCCGTAGTGGTAAAAATGGTAAGTTTGGCCAGAGAAGCTAACGGCCGCACCATGCGTCAGATGACCGCCATCGGTCAGATCCATCGCCAGCACCTTATCACCGTCTTCTAAGAAAGCGCGGTAAGTGGCCATATTCGCCCCTGATCCGGAATGCGGCTGGACGTTGACATATTCGGCCCCGAATAATTCCTTGGCCCGATCGATTGCCAGTTGCTCGACCACATCAATGTATTGATTCCCCCCATAATAACGGTGGCCAGGGTACCCTTCAGAGTACTTATTGGTCAAAACGGAGCCTTGCGCGGCCCGCACCGCCGGGCTGACGATATTTTCTGAAGCGATCAATTCAATGTTGTGCTGTTGACGTTCTTCCTCGTCGTGAATCGCAGTAAAGACTGCTGGATCGTAATCGGTAAAGTCCAATGTTAAGTCCCCTTTCTGAAAGTAGCTTCAGTATACCAGAACTATTTTACATCTGCAGGGGTAAAATGTTCGTTGCCAGCAGATTTTAATAGGCGGTTCATGTAAGCGGCACCGAGCCCGGTCGGGGCAAACGCCTGCGCCAAGACTAACGTGACCGTCGGATGCAGGTCAAACCAACGTAGTCCTGCAAACAAGGCGTGCGTCGCGCTGGTCACGTCTTCTCCAAGTGAATATTGAGGCACGGCACTCGGTACGGTTTGTAAAACGACATCAGTGGCCATCACACCATACGCCTGACCACTGGCGGCGGCCCAACGCAAAGCTTGCGCAAACTGTTCGGGTTTATCGACCACAACGACCTGTGCCGTCGGCGCGTAGTGCTTATATTTCATCCCCGGTGCCTTAGGCGTCTCCGTAGCGCCGACGTGATGCATTTCGCTATCGACGAAACCTATGATCGGTTCAAGCGCTTGCGGCCCGATCGCCCCCGGACGCAAAATGGCCGCTGGACTCACGGTCATATCGATGACCGTGGACTCCACGCCCACTTGCGTCGGCCCGTCGTCCAGAACCCCGGCAATCTTGCCATCGAAATCGTGTAAGACGTGCTCGGCCGTCGTTGGGCTCGGCTTCCCTGATAAGTTAGCACTCGGCCCGACGATCGGCACCCCGGCTTCCGCGATCAATTCTCGCGTCAGGGCATTTTCCGGCATCCGAAACGCCGCCGTCTCTAAGCCCCCGGTCACTGTTTTGGACAAGCTGCCTGGATGGATACGCAAGATGATCGTCAACGGTCCCGGCCAAAACTGATCCATCAGCTTCGCCGCTTCCGGGGTGATCGTCGCAAACCGGGTCACCATCGCGCGGTCAGCGACGGTAACGATCAGCGGATTATCTGAAGGCCGCCCTTTTGTCGTATAAACACTTTTGGCGGCCGCTTCATTGGTCGCATCCGCCCCTAACCCATAAACTGTTTCGGTGGGAAAAGCCACCAGCTGTCCTGCCCGCAACGCTGCCGCTGCTTCGGCCAACGTCTCACGATGATAACGTTTTGTTTCCATTATAATACGCATCCTTTCTCAAACATGCCGGTCAAAATCGTCACAGTCTCTCTGTGGGTCACACGCTTAATTTGACCATTCTGGGGTGACCGGCCATGTCTTGGCGAAATTCAACGGTCATCTGCGGCAATCGTTCAGCGAATAATGCTGCTAACGCCGGCTGCTGCTGATAACCGAATTCAAGGTAAACCGCGCCAGCCGGATTGAGGTGGGCCAGCACCTGATCACAAAACCGCTCGAACAGTTCGAGGCCATCATGGTCCGCAAACAGTGCCAACTGCGGTTCATAGTCTAACGTGCTTTGATCCATGACCTTTTCTTCAGCATGGCTGATATACGGCAAGTTCGCCACGATCCGGTCAAACCGGCGATCGCCTAGCGCAGCAAACAAATCACTGTGGACGCGCTCGACTGTAAGTTCTTGTCGGCTCGCATTCTCGTCTGCAACCGCCAATGCAGCTTGTGAGACGTCGGCTAAGGTCACCTGCAGGTTAGGGCGCAGCCGCTTCAATGTCAACCCGATCACGCCGCTGCCGCTACCAACGTCCAAGACGGTTTGTGCCGTGCCGATTTCATCGCGGACCCAAGCAACAAGCTCTTCAGTCTCAAACCGGGGGATCAACACCGCCGGCGACACCACGAAATCTTCCCCGAAAAATGGCGCTAGGCCCACGATATACTGTGCCGGTTCATGGTGCAATAATCGTTGCACGTCGGCCGCAAATTGTGTTGCCACCGCCGCTGGTAACGCGTCTCGCCCATGTAACTGCAACTCGCTTGGCGTGAAGCCCGCCCGGTATTCCAACACGTAGCGCGCCCCATCTGGATCGATGCCGGCCGCTGCCAACAAAGAAGACGCTCCCGCGAGCGCCTCTTGATAAGTCTTATTCACCAATACTCTCCAGCTTCTTGGCTTGATCTTGGACGATCAGGGCATCGATGATCTCACCGAGATCGCCATTCATGATGCGGTCCAGCTTATTGAGGGTCAACCCGATCCGATGATCCGTCACCCGGTTTTGCGGGTAGTTGTAAGTCCGAATCCGTTCGGAGCGGTCCCCGGTCCCGATCGCCGTTTTCCGCTTTTCAGCATATTCACCGGCGTTTTGACTTTCGTAAAAATCGTAGACCCGGCTCTTCAAGATCTGCATCGCCTTTTCCCGGTTTTGTTGCTGGGAACGTTGGTCTTGCATGGTCACCACAATACCTGTTGGCAAATGGGTCATCCGCACGGCGGAACTGGTCTTGTTGATATGTTGGCCCCCGGCACCACTGGAACGGTACACATCGGTTCGAATGTCTTTGGGATCCAAGTCGAGGTCGACTTCATCATATTCCGGCATCACGACGACCGTTGCGGTACTCGTATGCACCCGCCCAGCCGATTCCGTCACAGGCACCCGCTGCACGCGGTGGGCGCCGGATTCATACTTGAGTTTAGAATAAACGGCGTCCCCAGTGACCATGATGGCCACTTCCTTGTAGCCGCCAACTTCGGTGGGGTTTTCGTCGACGATTTCCAGGTGCCAGCCTTGTTTTTCGGCGTACTTCATGTACATCGACAACAGGTCGCCTGCAAACAGACTGGCTTCATCCCCACCAGCAGCCCCACGGATTTCCATGATGATGTTCTTATCATCGTTCGGGTCCTTCGGGAGCATCAAGATCTTGATCTGGTCTTCTAATTCCGCCAACTTGGGCTTCAAGTCGTTGAGATCTTCTTTGGCTAATTCTTCGAGCTCTTCATCGTGACTTTCACGCAGAACTTCTTCGCTTTCGTCAATATCCGACTTGGTTTGCTTGTATTGCTTATACGCAGCGACCACTTCACGCATGCTGCCTTCTTCTTTTGACAGCTTTAAGTAACGGCTGGTATCTTGAATGACTTCTGGATCGCTCATCAATTCTTGTAGTTCTTCATAGCGATCGAGCAACCCGTCTAACTGTTCAAAAATCTTATCCATGTTTCCTCCGTGATGTGATAGGGCTGTGGTTGAGTCGAGCTCTGCATGGACAACGGAAAGGCGCCTAAGCCATCGCGCCACGCTATGGCCTTGCCATAACGCGTCACGCTGTCTTAGTCTCTTTCCTAAAACCGTCCATGCGGCGCTCTGTGGTTGAGTCGAGCTTTGCAGACCAACGCGCTTGCCCGTAAGTCGTCTCGGTCACACGATGGCGTTGCCCTCGCGCACCCAAGCCGCCTTACAGACAGCGCTAAACTCGGTCTGCGCCGCTCTGTGGTTGAGTCGAGCTACGTGTTGCAACGGCATTGCGTCTAAGCCATTCCGGTCACGCCGCGTGCCGCGACGCACCCAGACTGTCTTAGCCACATGCCTAAAACCGCACCACTGCGCTCTGTGGTTACATCCCTTTTTCTGGTGGGTAATAGTAGTGGTGGCGGCATACTGGGTAGTACATCTCGTTGCCGCCGATCTGGATCTGAGAGCCTTCATATACTGGCTGACCATCGTGGACACGCAGGTTCATGATCGCCTTTTTGGCACAAAACCAGCAAATGGTTTTCATTTCTTCGATTTTGTCTGCATACAACAAGAGGTACTTCGAGCCTTCGAACAATTCGTTTTTGAAGTCATTCTTTAACCCGAAGGCCATCACCGGAATGTGCAGTTCATCGACCACCCGAGCACACTCGAAGACGTGATGTTTCTGCAAGAATTGCGCCTCGTCGATCAAGACGCAGTACGCCTTGGGATCAAGACTTTGCACCAAGGCAAAAACGTCAGTATCGCTGGTGATCGGATGCGCTGGGCGTTCCATCCCGATGCGACTCGCCACCACCCCGACACCAGAGCGGTTGTCGAGGGCTGAGGTCAGAATGATCACGTGTTTATTTTGCTCTTCGTAGTTGTGCGCGACCTTGAGGATCTCGACAGACTTCCCCGAATTCATCGCGCCATAACGGAAAAATAACTGCGCCAAGTCTCATGCCTACTTTCTTTGGAAAATTCACCGTTTTCAGTATACCGAAGTTTCAGCACTTTGGACAAACTTTTCTCATGCTGGCTTAAGGAGCCCACCCGTTGGATGTGGTATGATTGAAGCAATAATTTTGAGAGGAAGAACGACTTGGCGCATTCAATCACCTTCAAAGCGCGCCTGGCGATGGTCGCCGGCCGCTTCAGCTACTGGTTCTTACACACCTTCATGAAGGGCGGGTCAAGCCTGCCGGGCAAAATTGCGGCCCGTATCGATCCTGATGTTCTGCGGGCTTTAGGGCAAGATTACGACGTCGTGATCGTCACCGGGACCAACGGTAAGACTTTGACGACCAACTTGATCACGAAGGTCTTGCGACAACAATATCCCGACGTTTTGACCAATCCCACCGGCTCCAACATGATGCAAGGCATCATCACCGCCTTTTTAGCGCATGGCAAGCATGGCCAACGACGCTTAGCGGTGTTGGAAGTCGACGAAGCAAACGTTGCCCCTGTTTCACGGTATTTGCAACCCAAGGCGTATGTGTTAACGAATATTTTCCGCGACCAAATGGATCGCTACGGTGAGTTTTATACCACTTACGAAAAAATTCTCGCCGGCATTCGCCAACACCCGGCAGCGACAGTAATCGCCAACGGGGATGCGCCCATCTTCTCGTCGCGCGAACTCGATAATCCGTGGCAATACTACGGCTTTGCCTTGGCGAGTCAAACCACGACCGATATGGTGGCCCCACCCAACACCGATGGGGTCTTATGTCCAGTATGTGAGCACATCTTGCATTACCACGGCATCACCTACTCCAACCTCGGCAATTTCTTTTGCCCCCATTGCGGTTTCCACCGGCCAACACTAGCCCACATGGTCACAGGGGTTTCCAGCCTCACCCCGACCAGTTCCCAATTCACGATCGATGACCACAACTTTAGCTTAGCGATCGGTGGCACGTACAACGTCTACAACGCCTTGGCTGCCTATACGGTCGGTCGGGAATTCGGCATCACCCCTGAACAGATCGCCGAGGCCTTCGCTTATGATGAAAAGGTCTTCGGCCGCCAAGAAGAAATCGTGATCGACGGCAAACAAACCACCTTGATCCTAGTCAAAAATCCTGTTGGCTTAAATGAAGTCTTGGCGATGATCCAACGCCAAGAAGGTCATTTTGGCTTCGGTATCTTGCTCAACGCCAATTACGCTGACGGGACAGACACCAGCTGGATCTGGGATGGCAACTTCGAAGAGCTCGTCGCTTCGGGTAAGCCGACCACCTTCATGGTAGGCGGCGAACGGGCCCAAGACATCGCCTTTCGCATGCAAGTCGCCGGCGTCCCAGAAACCGACCTGATCGAAAAACCGGATCTCAGCACCGTGATCGATGCGGTCAAAGCGATGCCAGAAGACCATGTTTACCTGCTGGCGACCTACACCGCCGTGTTACAGCTCCGCAAAAAACTTTCTGAAGGCGGCTATATCAAAGCTGGCTTCTAACGCAAAACGCCTTGGGCGTACGATTCGCAAAACTGAATCGTGCGCTCAAGGCGTTTTTGGTGCTTGCGACTATAGGCGAGACCTCTAGCTTAGCCGCGCCAAAAAAATAAAGCCGGCGGCTACGGTCCGTCTGCTTTATTTGCCCCGGGGTCACGTCCAGATTTTAAAGGACGCTAGCTAAGTTTTCTTGCAAGACTTTCGCTGATGCCCGCAAACGGGCGAGGTCGTCATCATTGAGGTCGAGTTGGATGATCCGTTCCAAACCATCCCCGCCCAATAAGACCGGCACCCCGATTGAAACATCCTGGAGGCCATACTCACCATCAAGGTGCACCGACATGGCAAAAGCAGCGCGATCATCATTCAAGATCGCGGCGGTTAGGCGCGTCAATGAAGCGGCGATGCCATAGAAGGTCGCGCCTTTTTTCTCGATGATCGAATAAGCCGCGTTCTTCACCCGGTCACTGATCGCCGCCAAATCACTTTCCAAACGTGGGCCCTTAACAAACTCACGGATCGGTTGGCCACCGATCGTGGTGAAATCCCACACTGGGAATTCGGAATCCCCATGCTCGCCCATGATGTAGCCGTGCACAGCACGAACGTCAACGTTGTAGCGCCGACCGATTTCAGAACGCATACGCGCCGAATCCAGCGCGGTACCAGACCCTAAGACCCGTTCTTTGGGTAGGCCAGTCAGTTGTAACACTAATTCCGTCAACACATCGACCGGATTAGACGCAACCAAAATGATCCCGTCAAAATGGTGCTTCATAATGTTGGTCGTGATGTCTTTAATGATCGCGGCATTCTTTTGGAGCAATTGCAGCCGGGTCTCACCAGGTTTTTGGGCAACGCCGGCGGTAATCACGATCAAATCCGCATATTCGCAGTCCTCGTAACTCGCGGCGTAAATGTTCTTTTGTGAAACGTAAGGCAAGGCGTCAACCAAATCTTCGACGTCTCCTTGCACCCGTTTTTTATTCACATCGATGATCCCTAGGCTCTTACCGATACCGGCAGTTAGGCAGTTGAACGCGTAACTCGAACCGATCGCACCATCACCGATCAAGACAATATTCGCTGTTTTCATGGGCAAGTCCCTCCTCATTAATCAGTATACCGCTTACATGATCACAATGTCACGATTTGTTCTAGCAAAGTTTTCGAATCTGTATTAATCGGTTAGAGAGGCCATCACAATAAAAGCAACAAATCACTGGTATCATCGCCATCTACCTGTTTACTTTCAAGCGTTAAATTGCGCTACCGGTGCGGGCCGCGTTCGGTTTACTTGTCCTGTCGCGGGATAACGGCTAAACTGAAAGAATACAAATTTTAATCTGGAGTTAATGCTATGCACATTAAAAAAATCTCCCTCTTCCACCTGGTAATGCTCGCTTTAGGCTCCTTGATCGGCTCTGGGTGGCTCTTTGGTGCTTGGGAAGCCTCAAAAATCGCCGGGCCCGCCGCCATCTTATCCTGGATCGTCGGTGGCGTGGTGATCGGTGCGATCGCCTACACTTACATTGAGATCGGCGCCATGTTCCCGGAATCAGGGGGCATGAGCAAGTACGCCCAATACACCCACGGGTCCTTGCTTGGCTTCATCGCCGCTTGGGCCAACTGGATTTCTTTGATCACGATCATCCCGATCGAGGCCGTCGCCGCAGTCCAATACATGGGCAGTTGGCCTTGGGCTTGGGCGAACTGGACGCACCATTTCATGCACAACGGCGTCGTCACCACCAGCGGCTTGTTGGTGGTGTTCGCCTTCATCATGGTGTTCACGCTGTTGAACTACGGCTCGGTGTCGATTTTGACCCGCTTCACGAGCCTGATTTCCGTCTTTAAAATCGGCATGCCGCTTTTGACTGTGGTGATGCTGATGCTGTCTGGCTTTCATCCTGGTAACTACGGGAGCAGTTTCCAAGACTTTTTCCCTTATGGAACGGCCGCGATCTTCTCTGCCACCACTGCGGCAGGGATCATCTTCTCCTTTGATGCCTTCCAAACCGTGATCAATATGGGGGCGGAAATCACTCACCCAGAGAAAAATATCGCCCGCGGGATCACAATCTCGCTTGTGATCACCGGGATCATCTACATCTTATTGCAAAGCACCTTCATCACCGCGATCCCGCCGCACACATTGGCGGCGCACGGCTGGCACGGGATCAACTTCTCCTCCCCATTCGCCGATTTGGCGATCTTACTGGGGATGCACTGGCTATCCGTCCTTTTGTACATCGACGCCTTTGTGTCACCGTTTGGGACCGGCGTTTCCTTCGTTGCTTCGGCGGGACGCGCTTTATACGCAATGGCGGGTAACCACCACATTCCGCAATTTTTGGGCCGGATCAATCCGACCTACGGCATCCCCCGCGTGGCGATGCTGGTCGACACCCTTTTAAGCATCGTCATGGTCGCCTTATTCCGCTCTTGGTCCTTGCTGGCGACCGTGTTATCCACCGCCACGCTGATCGCCTACCTCACGGGTCCTGTCACGGCGATTTCCTTGCGAGAAATGGGGACGGACCTTTACCGGCCGGTACGGTTGAAAAGTTTACCGTGGTTAGCACCAGTCGCCTTCGTTTTGGCCAGCCTGGCCGTGTATTGGGCAATGTGGCCGACCACGATTCAAGTGATCGCAATCATCATCTTAGGGCTGCCATTTTACTTTTACTATGAATGGCGCACCCACTTTCAAGAATTGCGTGCGGCGATCAAGCCGAGCTTATGGCTGCTCGGGTACCTAGCGTTCATCTCCTTCATGTCCTACGCCGGCGCGCACGAATTCAACGGTGCCGGCTGGATCCATTATCCTTGGGACTTCGTGGTCATCGCCATCGCGAGTCTGGGGTTTTACTACTGGGGAATTCACAGCTGGACACGCAGCGATTATGCTGCGGCACAAGCCTTGAACGCCCAAGCTAAAGCCGAGCGCGACAACTGGCAAGAAGATTAATGGCACCAAAAAGCCCGCTGCAAAACCCAAACTTGGGTGCTGCAGCGGGCTTATTTTTTACATAATGCCGACGGTTTGGAGGATCAAGTAGATGTTCAAGGCAATCAAGACGATCGTCGCGGTCCAAGCACACACCCGGACCCACATTTTATTCGCAAACTCGCCCATCAACTTGCGACTCGAGGAGAAGATCACTAGCGGTACCACCGCAAACGGTAACGCGATGCTTAAGAACACCTGCGAAAACGTCAGTAAGCCTTCGATCTTGGCTTCATTACCGCGATAAAGCAAAGCAAAGATCAACACCGGCGTCACGGACAAGCCACGGGTCACGAGGCGTTGCACCCATAAAGGCACCTTCAAGCGGACGAACCCTTCCATGATGATCTGGCCACTCAAGGTCCCAGTGATCGTCGAGCTTTGCCCACTGGATAACAGCGCGACGGCGAACAGCATTGATAACACTGGGCTCGCGATCGCCCCAACCACCTGCGAATCGCTTAAGGCGTTGAACAACTCGCCGAAGCGGCCAAGGCTGGAATGGGTGCCGTAAAACAGCGCTGCACCCAAGATCAGCAGCAAGGAGTTGACGATGAACGCCAAGAACAGTTGAATATTAGAATCGATGGTCGAAAACCGCACCGCCTTGGCGAGTTCCTTACGATCTCTGCGATCCACCTTACGTGTTTGCGAAATCGAACTACCAAGGTACAGATCATGCGGCATCACGGTCGCCCCAACGATCCCCAAGGTCAAATACAGCATTCCGTGATTTTGTAAAATCGCCTTAGTGGGCACATAGCCGTTCAAAATCCCGGTAATGCTAGGCTTGGCCAAGAAGACTTCGTAAGCGAACACTAATAAGATCACGGCCACCAAGGTCGCAACGATCGCCTCGATCTTGCGAAACCCTAGCTTCATTAACAATAACAAAAGTAAAACGTCTAACGCGGTGATGATGATCCCGATGACGAGGGGGATCTTGAATAAGAGCTGTAAGGCGATCGCTGAGCCAATGATTTCAGCAATATCAGTCGCCATGATGGCGGATTCGGCGACCAGCCACAAGAGCCAGCCGCTCACCTTGCCGGTGTGTTCCCGCGTCAACTGCGCCAGGTCTTTACCGGTCACGATTCCTAACTTGGCCGCCATCGATTGCAGTAACATCGCAATCAAACTCGAGAGCAAGACCACGGCTAACAGGCGATACTTGTACTGCGCGCCCCCGGCGATCGAGGTGATCCAGTTCCCGGGGTCCATGTACCCGACGGCAATCAAGATCCCCGGCCCGGTATACGCCATTAACGTCTTGAAGAAACCAGCATCTTTAGGCACTTCAACGGAACCATTGATCTCGTCCAAAGACTTATCTGCGATTGCGTCTTCGGCCTTGATCCGTTCCACGTCTAGCTTTCGTTTCATATTTATGAACCTCTTTTCTATTGGCTTAGAAATTCGGCGACCATGTGAATGTGCGCACCGGGTGCTTTGGTCGAGCGCCCGCTCAATTTCCATAGAATACTATAACCAGCCGGGAGCGGAATTACAAGCGGTTTTTTAGGATGCCCAAAAACTCCTTTTTCTTCATTCTATTTTGACACTTTTCTAAATAGGTGGCATACTCTATTTAGAAATATCTCTAAATAGGAGGATAACATGGCGCTTAATTTAACGCTCAAAGCGATCAATGATCCGATCCGTCGTCAAATCCTCGAATCGCTCAAAGCCGCGGATCGCAACGCCTCAGACATCGCGGCCCAATTTGATTTATCCCAAGCGACCGTTTCGTATCACCTGCGGCTGCTGCGAGAAGCTGGTTTAATCACCGTAAAAAAAGACAAAAATTTTGTCATCTACAGTCTCAATACCTCAGTGTTCGAAGAACTACTCGGGTGGATCTATACCTTAGGAGGGCATTCGCATGAAGACTAAAAACCAATTATTATACACATTACCCGTGATCTTAGCCCCGCTCTTGTACGGCGTGGCGGTTTATTCCCGCCTTCCAGAACGGATGGCGAGCCATTGGGGCTTCAACAATCAAGTGAATGGGACCATGGCCCGGCCCTTCGTGGTCTTCGGCTTGCCACTATTGATGGTGGTTGTCCAACTCATTATCGTCGGTGCGACCGCCTACGCCTCGCGCCACGGTGAACAAGCGGTGCGCGCCGAACGCGTCTTGATCTGGATCATCCCGGTGGTTACCGTCGTGGCCTACCTCACCACGCTGCAGATCAACCTCGGCCAAGCGCTAGACTTGCGCCGAATCGTGGTCTTGCTCGTTGCCGCCATTTTCATGACCGTGGGCAACTACTTGCCTACCGTCCCCGCGCAGTACCAGCGTCAGCCCGCGTGGCTACAACGCCGCCGCTCACCTGCTGCTTGGCGGCGCAGCACGCGCCGGTTGGGTTATGCCATGGTCGGTGGTGGCGGGTTACTCTTGTTGTCTTTGCTTTTCCCTGCTTGGGCCAGCACCGCAGCCTTAGTCGTGACGCTGATCGCCATCACCAGCCTCAGTATGATCCCTGCTTAACCCAGGCAAAAAGCGTTCCTGAACGTGAGGCCAATCACGCGTGCAGGAACGCTTTTATTGTCGGCTAAACCACACCCTTTGGCTCAGTCACCACCTAATATGCGCCGCACGCGCTGACGGATCGGCGCCGCGGTGTGATAAGCGCGCTTGGCCCCCATCGCTTGAAGCGCGTGCTTGCTAGTCGCACCGGCCAATTGCGCCGCGGCGGTCGCCGTGTCTTCGGCAGACTGAAAAAATAGCGCGTTGTTCGGGGTGAAGGTGTCGATCACGACCGTCTGGTACTGCGTAAACGCCAAAGCGAAGTACTCGACCCCATCTAACGTCATCGCCACAGGCGGTTGCGGCTGATAATACAGCCAGGCGGTCAGGCGTTGTTGCGTATCGCGATCGTGCACCGCCGCCACCCGGGCTTTGAAGTTAGCAAGCGTCGCGACCGGCTGCGACAACAGCCGCTGGCGGTGGGCGACTGGTGCAGCCTTCAAGGTCAAAGCGCGCACATACGGTAGGAAGCTCTGCCACCACGCGGCGTAGGGATCATGCTGGGCAACCGTTAATGTATCCAATTCTAAGCTCGTATGGTAGTCGCTCGCCACGACGTCACTCGACCCACTGATCGTCATGGTCACCCGGGCAAACTCGACTTGCACCAGCCGCGCGCCTAAAGGGCGCTGCGTTGTATACACAGCCACCCCCGCTGCTTGCAATTCATTGAAATCGGCCACCGTCGCCGCACTGGGCTGCGCCTTGAGCCCGCTAACGATCGTGGTTTCGGCGTGATCCAGCACTAACGCTTGGTCCAACGTCGGCGCCAGCTCCCGTAACCCCCCACTGGTCATGCTCGGGGCCACCAGGCGTAATGCGCGAATGTGGCCAAAATCACGGATCGCATTGACGAGCGACGCCAAGTTCACCGCCAATGGCAGGACGCGCTGGCTGCTAGGACCACCGCTTGCCCCTGCGGCGAGTTGCTGTTTAAGGGCCGCCACGAAGCCCGGTGGCACAGCGGGTAGTGATGGCGTCACCGGCGTCGGCTGCTTTGGCGCCTGCGGTTGAGCTGTCACCTGTGGCAACCACGCTGCCGGGACCGGTGCCAGTGCAGGCACAAGGACTTGCACTGCCCGGCGCAAAACCGCCGGTGTCGCCGTCGGCAACGCCAACACTTGAGACAGCGTTGGCGCCGAAAGTGGTGCTTCGGCGACTGCCGCGAGCAGTGCCCACCCGGTCTCTGCGGTGGCGTCGCTATGGAAGATCCACGCCCCGACGCGAGCCGGCAAGCGGTGTGCCACTGTCCACGACTTCTCCGCCGGTGTCAACGGGGCAGCCAGTGTTGGTGGTTGGGCGGCCAAAGTCGCCGCCAAGGGCTGTGCCAAATCGAAGGTATGCAACATCCCCACGACCTGCGCTAACCAGTCATGCTGGTGGGCCGCCAGCCAAGCATCGACGCGCTGCGGCCGCAACTGTAGCCACAAGGCGTCTTCAACCGCCGGCCCGAACTGGGCGGTCGCATGCGCTAAAACCACTGCTCCCCGCGCCTTAAACTGTGCCTGCCGCTTCGCTAAGACCTTGGTATGGGGGACTGTCGCCGCAACAAAAACAGCATGGGTCAGCCGTGGATTTTGTGCGTGCAAAGCCGAGTATGTCAACGTCAATGTCATGATTTTCCTCCGAGAACAAACGTACGTTTCATTTTACGCATAGTCGTCATCTCTGTCCAGTTGCTTTCGGCTAATTAAGCGCATACAATTAAGTTGTTACCAATCGGTTCAGATGGGGAGGAAAATGATGCTCACTGTCCAAACACTTTCGACCTTACTTTCGACCCCTGGCGTCCGGGACTGGGAACGCCAACAGTTACAAACGGCGCTCACTCAGGTAGCCCGCGACCCCAAAGCCGCGGCGCGCCAACTAGAGGCCGCTTTGCGCCCGCTAGCGATCCGTGATAACCTCACGCCTGACGTTGCCGATCTCTATGCGGCGCTCACCGGCCAGCCGGTGTCCCACTTTGATTTTGCCGCGCATCAAGCCGCTTTGGCCCACTACCCGCGGGCCGTCTTTGCCGGCGGCTGTTTCTGGTGTCTGGTTGCGCCATTTGAGACGTTACCCGGCATCGTGTCGGTCGAATCTGGTTATACCGGTGGCCACCTCGACCACCCCACCTATGCAGACGTTCACCTTGGCGGGACAGGCCATGTCGAAGCCGTTGAAATCGCCTTTGATCCAGCCCAGATCAGTTATTCGCAACTCCTCGATTTATACTGGCAACTCAGCGATCCGACCGATAACCTCGGCCAGCTCCAAGACCGTGGTCCGATGTATCGCCCCGTGATTTTTGCCGTCGACGAGGCCCAACGCCAACAAGCTGAGGCCTCTAAGGCGGCGCTCGCCCAAACCGCGCAATTCGGGCAACCTATCGTCACCGAGATCACCATGGCTAAGCCGTTTTGGCCGGCAGAGAATTATCACCAACAGTTTTATCTGAAGCAGCCGCAACGCTACGCGCGGATTCACCGTGCGCGCCAGCAGCTCCTGACTTGGAAACATTGGCGCAACCAGCTGCGGCGGCTATTCCACCGCCCCCAGCACGCTTAAGCGCTCAGTGCTGCCCGAGCCATAAGCCACCACCTAAAGCGGCGACGCCTAAGACGATCGTCCCTAAATAATACCCGCCCAAAGCCAGCCAGCGGCGGTTGCGAATCAGGATCACGGCGTCGACCATGAACGTCGAAAACGTCGTGAAACCGCCACAAATTCCGGTCAGCCACCAGCCCGCAGCCGGACCAGAAACGGTGATTGCCGTTAACCAGCCGGCCAAAAATGCCCCTAACGTGTTGATCACCAAGGTGGCAAGCGGCCAATCTGGCCGAATTTGCTTGCCTAATTGCGTCAACCCGTAACGCAAACAAGCCCCCACCCCAGCGCCTAACGCCACTGCAATCACCATTCGTGCCGCCTCCTTGCCCAAACCTGTGCGAGGGCCCAGCCGCAACCGGCGCACGCTAATCCTAGCGTGAGGTTACCGATGAACCAGACGATCGCCCGCAACGTAACCGTTTCTAAAACCAGCGTTGACCAAGTCGTGAAGGCGCCAACGAAGCCCGTCCCTAGACCTAAGATCAGCCAGGTCGGCAACGCGAGCCGTTGCGCTAAGCCGAAGGTAATGAACGCCAATAAGAAGCTCCCGAGCAAATTAACGGTCGTGGTGGCCACTAAGCCCTGCTGCCCGGTCAACACCAAGCCCAGCCCGTACCGGGACAAGCCACCGAGCATCCCGCCACCAAAAACCGCCAGCCAATCTTTGAATTTCTGCATTTTTGCCTCCAACTAAAACGGCGCCTACCGCAAACAAACTTGCAGTAGACGTCGTTAATTGTATCCAATGGTTATGGCGAACGTCATCGCCTATCCACGCTGTTATGGTGCTTAGGATACACCACTCAAAAGCAGTGAACAAGTCGGTAAGCGACGCCCAGCGATTGAACAGCTTTGCCATCACAGGCACCAGAAGACGAAAATGGGAACAATTTTGTCGCCAAACGCAACTTTTTTTCCACAGCCAAAAAAAGGTTAAAAACCGCGACTTAAAGGGCTTTATCCTCTGTGAGAACCAATTTCACTGCCCATTTTTTCACTGCAGATGGGAATTTTTCTGACAAATAAGGTTGCACAAATTCGGCGAACCGACTATGATTAGCAACATTAAAACAAAGCGAAAAACTGACGAGAGACAAGTAAGGCGGCGCTGGCCATCCAGTGAGTCGGGGGGAGTGCAAACCCGATGGGTACCGGTCGCCTGAATAACACTCTCCTAGTTGCTGACCCAACGGCCAATGGCCCAGTAGATTCAGCCGCGTTCGGGGCGTTATCATCCGAAGGCGCATGATTGTGCGCTAATGAGGTGGCCCGGGGTATGCCGGGCAACTTGGGTGGTACCGCGAAATAAAGTCTTTCGTCCCTTGGAATTCTGGGATGGAAGACTTTTTTATTTTGTCCCAAATCAATCAAGGGAGTTTTGTTCATGCATTTATTAACACCACAAGGTTACGATCCAAAGTTGTCCCCACGCCAGACGCAAGAAGCCATTCGCTACATTCGCGAAACCTTCCAAGACGAATTCGGCAAGCAATTGAACCTCAGCCGGGTGTCCGCCCCGATGATGGTCGACAAGGCCACCGGTTTGAACGACAACTTGAACGGCGTTGAAGCCCCAGTCTCCTTCACCATGGCCGACATGCCTGGGCACCAAATGGAAATCGTCCACTCGTTGGCCAAGTGGAAGCGCAACGCCTTGGGCCGCTTCGGCTTCCAACCAGGCGAAGGCCTCTACACCAACATGAACGCGATCCGCAAAGACGAAGACCTCGACAACTTCCATTCGATCTATGTCGACCAATGGGATTGGGAAAAAGTGATCACGAAGGAACAACGCACCGTCGAGACCTTGAAGGCCACCGTGCGCCAGATTTTCAAAGTGATCAAGCATATGGAACACGAAGTCTGGTATAAGTACCCCGAAGCGGTACATCGGTTACCAGATGAAATCCACTTCGTCACCACGCAAGAACTGGAAGACCGCTGGCCAGACCTCGATCCGATGGCCCGCGAAGACAAAATCGCCAAGGAACTCGGTTGCGTTTTCGTGATGCAAATCGGCGGCGCCTTAAAATCTGGTAAGCGCCACGACGGCCGCGCCCCTGACTATGACGATTGGAGCCTCAACGGCGACATCATCTTCTGGTACGAACCTTTGGATTGCAAGCTGGAAGTTTCTTCCATGGGGATCCGCGTTGACGAAGACGCCATGGCCCGGCAGTTGAAGATCGCTGACGCTGAAGACCGCTTGTCCTTGCCGTTCCATAAAAAGATCATGGCTGGGGAATTGCCTTACTCAATCGGTGGGGGGATCGGCCAATCCCGCCTGTGCATGCTACTGCTAGGCCGCGCCCATGTGGGTGAAGTGCAAGCCAGCGTTTGGCCACAAGCGATGATCGATCAATGCGAAGCAGATAACATTCATCTGCTGTAAGCTAACGCCAATGACAAGTAACAAATCGGGTGAGCCCAAGTGGCTTGCCCTTTTTGTTTGGCCTTTTCACCCCACCCAATTGGCCCGCGAACAGCTAGATATGCCGATTCGGCATGGCGATACGGGGAATTCGAATCAGTCACCAAAGTCAGGCCACAACTGGCAGCCAACTAGGTGACCCATAAAAACCGGGATTGACATCGATAGCTCGCACCTTATACTGAAGTTATCTTACAAATAATAAGGAGAACAATTAATGACCACTTTTAACACCCCACTCACATTTAAATCCGGCGTCACCATCCCCAATCGCCTCGTGATGTCCCCGATGACCACCCAACAAAGTTTCTATAATGGCACCGTCACCCGTGACGAGATCCAATACTACGCCGACCGAGCGCAAGGCCTAGGCGCAATCATTACCGGCGCAGCCAACGTTCAAGACGGCGGCAAAGGCTGGCCAGGCGAACTATCGATCGCCCATGACCAGATGTTACCGGAACTCAGCGCCTTAGCCAAAGCCATCCAAGCCCGCGGCGCTAAAGCCTTCGTCCAGATCTTCCACGCCGGGCGGATGACGACGCGGGCCACTTTATCCGGTGTCCAACCCGTCTCGGCATCGGCAGTCGCAGCCGAACGTCTGCATGCCGAAACCCCACGTGCGCTCACCGTCGCCGAGATCCACGAAACCATCCAAGCTTTCGGTGACGCGACTCGGCGGGCGATCCAAGCGGGTTTTGACGGCATCGAGCTGCACGGCGCGAATACTTACTTGATCCAACAATTCTTCTCCCCACACTCAAACCGCCGAACCGACGACTATGGTGGCTCGCGCGACAACCGCTACCGCTTCATCGCCGAGTTACTCCAAAGCGTTTTTGCCGCCGTTGATGCCTACGCCACGAAACCCTTCGTTGTCGGTTACCGCTTCTCCCCTGAAGAATATGAGACCCCTGGCATCCGCGTTGCCGATACCTTGTGGCTACTCGAGCAACTGCGCGCTAGCCGCCTCGACTACGTGCATGTGTCGTTAAGCCGCTACGATCTTACCGCACACGACCCGGCGTACCAGGCCAAACCAATCTTGGCATACGTCCATGACGCGTTGCAAAACCGGTTACCGCTAATCGGTGTGGGCGGCGTTCGCGACCGCACCGATGTCACCACCGCGCTACAGGATGCCGAAGTCGTCGCTGTCGGCCAACAACTTTTGTACGACCCAACTTGGGCGGTCAAACTCGCCCAAGGCGCCGACGACGCGCTGCTTTCTGCGCCTTTTGCCGAGGCCGTCAATTTTGTCCCGTTGAACACCCCGTTATACAATTTCGCCGCAGCGCGTTACCCCAAGCCTACCAACGCCTGAGCGCAAACTCAGAGCAGATTTCTTGCACGGTCGCGTCGCTTGCACTAGGATAAGCATAATTATAGGCGTCACGGATCCTCAGTCCTGACTAGGTCTTAGGTGAAGCGATGCCATTTTTATAGAAAGAAAGTGATCTCATGTTTGCGATCATCATGGCCCATACCCACGGCAAAGCGCGTGCGGCCTTCTTCCTCGCCCCCTTGATCATGATGGGTGAGGTGCTTTGTGACCTCCAGCAGCCGACGCTGATGGCGCAGATCATCGACCACGGCCTCGCCCGCGGCGATGGGCATTACGTCTTGATGCACGCTGCTTTGATGCTTGGTTTCGCCTTGCTTGGCCTGGTCTGCGGCGCCACTTGTGGCACCTTAGGCAGCTATGCGTCACTAAAAATGGGTGAAGCCTTGCGCAGTGACATGCTGACGATCGCCTTGACCAGCCGCGACCCTGCCGGCTTGGCACCTGCGACCTTGATCACCCGGATCACCAATGATGTCACCCAGATGCAAAACCTGGTGATGATGGTCACCCGCGGGCTGGTGCGCTCACCACTGTTGCTGATCGGGGGGATCGTCATGTCGACGATCGTCTGCCCCGATTTGGCGCCTATTTTATTCGTGATCATGCCGCTTCTCGTGGTGTACTTATTGGTGATCGTCCGGCGGTCGCTGCCGCTATACACGGCGATGCAACAAGCCGTCGACCGCGTGAACCGGAGTATGCGCGAGAATCTGCAAGGCGCCAAGACGATCAAGTCTTACGTCTTAGAAGACCACCAATTGACCGCCTTCAACGCGGATAACGATCACCTGCAAGCGACGAGTCAAAAAGCGGCGCTGGCGACGGTCACCCTCGCGCCAGTGATCCAATTACTTTTGAACCTCGGCGTCGTGGTCGCGTTAGGCTACGGCGGCAGTTTGGCGATCGCTAAAACGATCAGCTCCGGGCAGATCATCGCGTTCGTCAATTACATGATCCAAATCACCACCGCAATGATTCAAACCGTCAATATCATCACCGCCTTTTCGCGGGCGGTCACCAGCGCCACGCGCGTGCAAGCCGTCTTGGCTGAGCAAGTCCCTGCCACCACGGCAACGGCACCAGCGCCAACTGACGCCACCATCGATTTTCACGACGTCAGCTTCGGCTATGATGCCGCCGAACCAATCTTGGCCAACATCAATCTGCACATTCCAGCTGGCACGACGTTCGGAATCGTCGGGCCGACGGGTTCCGGCAAAAGTTCCTTGATCAACTTGCTGACGCGCGCCTTCGACCAATACACAGGCACGATCACGATCGGCGGGGTGGATATCCAAGACCTGCACTTAGAAACTGTCCACCAACAACTGAGCGTGGCCTTACAAGATTCCGTCTTGTTTTCCGGGACGATCGCCTTCAACTTGCGCTATGGCGCCGCGACCGCTAATGACGACCAGTTGGCCCAAGCAGCGCATACCGCCGTGGCAGATGAATTTATCGATCCCCTTCCGCAGCGCTTCGCCGCCCCGGTCGAACAGCGCGGCAAGAATTTCTCCGGTGGGCAACGCCAGCGTTTGAACTTGGCGCGAGCCTTCGTGCCTAACCACCCGATCGTCATTTTAGACGACGCCACCAGCGCCGTCGATCAAACCACGAACGCACAGATCAAAACCCGGCTGGCAGCGACTAGGCGCGGTGAAACTACGATTATTATTTCCCAACGCGTGACGAACGTGATGGCATGCGATCAGATTATCGTTTTGGACGCGGGCCGGATCACCGCTCAAGGCAACCATGAATCCCTGCAACGCGATTCGGCCTTCTACCAGCAACTCGTCGCCACTCAATTAGGAGGTGGTCGGTATGCAGCTGAATAATCGTCCCCGCCGGGATATCCACCGGGAAAAAGTCAAGGTTGGCGACTGGCGCCCAACCGTACGGCGACTGTGGCACTACCTCGCGGATAGCCAAAAGCGCCTGTTGATTGTGTTCTTATTGACCATCGTGACCACCGCCGTGACCATTGTCGGCACGCGCATCAACGGGATCGTGATCGACCGCTACATCGCTCATGCACGCCTCCACACCTTGTTGGTGGTGTGTGCGACCATGGCCGGTGTGTACATTGTCGCTAGCTTGTTCGTCTATTTTCAAAATAGCATTATCATCAAAGTGGCCCAGCGCACCAGCACGCAGATTCGCCACGACGTTTTCGCCAACTTGCAACACTTGCCGATGGCCTACTTCGACACCCACGACAACGGCGACTTGATGAGCCGTTTGACTAACGACGTCGATAACATCAACACCGCTTTGATGCAAACCTTCGTGCAGTTGTTTACCGGGGTGATCAGCATCGTGGGGATGGGCGCGGCCATGCTGTGGCTTTCCCCCAGTGCTTTTTGCGATCACCTTGTTGGCGACCGGCGCGACGTACCTGTTCTCGCGAACCGTTGCCCGGATCACCCACCAAGCCTTTGCCACGCAGCAAAGTGCCTTAGGTAGCTTGAACACCCAGATCGAAGAGTCCGTCTCAGGCAAGCCGGTGGTGCAGCTTTTTGATCACATCGAAGCGACCACGACGCATTTTGACCAAACCAACCATGACTACACCAAAGCCGCCTTCCGGGCGCAGGCGCTGTCGAGCATCATCGGCCCGTTCAACAACATGACCAACAACGTGGCCTATGTGCTGATCACCGCAGTCGGCGCCGTGTCGATCCTCGGACATTGGGGCAACATCACCGTGGGTGTGATCTTCACCTTCTTGATCTACCTGCGCAACTTCACCGGCCCGATCAACAACTTGTTGGACCTGATCAACACCTTGCAATTGTCTTTGGTCTCGGCCCAGCGCGTCTTTAGCCTGATCGATGAACCCCAGGAAAAAGACGCCCCAAACGCACGGCCTTTGACCCACACCGATGGCAACGTCCAGTTCGACCACGTCAGCTTCGCTTATGACACCCGGCCGATCCTGACTGATATCAACCTCACCGCCCATAGCGGCGACGTCATTGCCTTAGTCGGCCCGACCGGCGCGGGCAAAACCACGATCATGAACCTGTTGACCAACCTCTACCCCTTACAATCACGGCGGGTCTTGCTGGACGGCATCGACGTCACCACGATCCGCCGCGCTGATTTGCGGAAACTGATCACGGTGGTTCAGCAGGAATCGTACCTTTTTACCATGAGTATCCGTGACAATATCCGCCTCGGCCGCCCAGATGCCGACGAAGCGGCGATCGTCGCCGCGGCCAAAGCCGCCAATGCCCACACCTTCATCACGCAACTTCCCGACGGCTACGACACCGTGTTGAGCGAAAACGCCCACAGCCTCTCGCAAGGCCAGCGGCAACTGCTGAGCATCGCCCGCGCCTTCATCACCCAAGCACCGATCTTGGTGCTCGACGAAGCCACTGCCGCCATCGACTCGAACACCGAAACGTTGGTCCAAAACGCCATGGCCAAGTTGATGCAAGACAAAACCAGCTTCGTGATCGCCCACCGCTTATCCACGATTCAAGCGGCCAACCAGATCTTAGTCATCGATGACGGTCGCGTGGTCGAATCTGGCACGCACCAAAGCCTGCTCGCCCAAAACGGCTTCTATGCCGATTTGTACAACAGTCAATTCGAAACCCGCGCCTGAAGCTGCGCTGGCATGCAAAAGGCGGTGCCTGTGAACCCCGAAATGAGGTTGCGCAGGCACCGCCTTTTTGTCCGCTTTAGAATTCTTCATACGTGGCTGGATCTTGCCCCTTGAGCCGGCCATCTGCACGGGTCAAGCCATCGATCTGGGCCATTTCGGCCGCGGTCAGCGTGAAGTCGAACACGGCTAAGTTGCCCCGCTGGCGAACCGGACTGGCCGCCTTAGGAATCGGCAAGATCTCGTGTTGCAAGCCCCAGCGCAAGATCACCTGTCCGGCATTTTTGTGGTGAGCGTTGGCGATCGCTTGAATGACCGGGTCTTGCAAGACCGCGCCCCGACCTAATGGGCTCCAAGCGGCGGTCACGATCCCACGTTCGGCATCGGCTTGCCGCTGGGCGGCTTGATTGAAGTACGGGTGTAGCTCGATTTGATTCAAAACAGGCAGCTCACCGGTTTCTGTTTGCAAGCGATCCAAATACTCTGGCAAAAAGTTGCAAACGCCGATAGAACGCACTAAACCAAACCGCTTGGCATCGATCAAGGCCTGCCACGCCTCGACATACTCATCTCGTTTTGGGTTTGGCCAGTGTAATAAGTACAAATCAAAATAATCTAGGCCACTGCGTAACAAACTTTCTTGTAGCGCATTAATGGCATCTTGGCGGTGATAATACCGGCCAGGTAATTTCGAGACCACCGTCAACTCTAAACGCGCAATCCCTGCTTGGCGAATGCCTGCTCCGACGGCGCCTTCATTTTCATAGTTATAGGCGGTATCTAATAACCGGTAACCACTGTTTAGCGCCGTTGCGATCGCGTGGGCGCCGGCTTGTCCGCGTAGCTTATACGTGCCAAAGCCGAGTTGTGGGATCTGGTAACCGTCTGCTAATTGATAATTTTCCATGCTTTACCCCCTATTCATGGCGACGACGCTGCCATCGGCCGCTTCGCTTAACACCGTCGTCGCCAGCTGTGGACAATAACTCGTCGCCACGACGCCAGGAATCGCTGTCAGCGCCGCCGCAATCCTGGCAATGTTGCGCCAATTGCTAGCCGTGAGGTCATACAGGCCATTGCCATCGCGCGTGCGCGTATAGCCCATATACGTGGTCGCAACGCGCCGCTGCCAGGTACAGCTATAGTGACCAGCCACGGCGGCCACCGCCGGCGCTGCTGCGTCGAGGGCCTCTATGGTCAAGGGAATCGTCGCCGCCAGTATCGGCGTGACTTTATCCGCACTGGTCAAGATCACATACGCCTGACTCGCCTGTGCCACCAAGCGCTCATAGGTGAAAATGCCACCGTTGCTCTTCAGTAAATTGAACTGCGCGTCACACCCATCACAACCGTCAAACGCAATATCGTAATGCGTCAATGCCGGCGAAACGGCCAAGCCGATTTGTTGGCAATAGGCCAAGGTCAACTCTGATGGGCTATTGACCCGAATATTCGCAAGGGCACTCGCTACGATCGCGTCTGCCAGTTGCTGCATGTGCCGGCCGCCACCCAGGCTAATTGCCATGCCAGGATGAATCATCGCCAAGGCTTGTTCGATTTGTGGTGTCATCGGCAAAACCTCCCTTGAAGAAATTTAATTTCACGTTTAGAATAATATTGAAATTAATTTTTGTCAAATTCCTGGAGGTCGTCTCATGGACAATATTATTGACCAACTCTATAGTCATCTGCCCAAACTCACCGGTACCGATCACAAACTGGCCACGGTGATCCTGGCCGATCCCGGCGCCGTGGTCAACCTCACCATCGCCGCTTTAGCCAAAAAAGCGGGCGTCAGCTCGGCTTCCGTCACCCGTTTTTGCCGTACCATTGGGCTGGCGGGGTTTCACCAGCTAAAAATTGCCTTAGCACGCGTCGCCAGTAATCCCGGTCCCGATGCCGCCCTTGATGGCAACGACTTACACGCGGCGCTGGCCCGCATTGCCGCCAACAAGCGCGACGAGATCCTCACGACCTTGAACGCCCCCGAAGCGACCATCAGCGCTTTTCTCACCCAGCTCAAAAATGCCAGTGTGATCCAAGTCGCCGCAGCCGGCGGGACACAGCCAGTCGCTCTCGACGCGGTGTACAAGTTCAATCAACTCGGGCGTTTTGCCTTCACGGACATGAGTGGCGATACCGCGATCGCCCAGACCCTGAACCTCCCCACCACCGGGGTCTTGCTGGTGATTTCTAATTCCGGTGAAACCCGCCGCCTCCTCGATCAAATCACCATCGCCAAAAAACGTGGCATCCCCGTCTTGGCGCTCACCAACCGGGCGGATTCCCCCATCGGACTACAAGCCACCGAACACCTCCAAACCGCAGTCCGCCAGCGCGTCTTTGAATCTGAATACTTCTTTTCCCGTGTTGCGGCAATGACGGCGATCGAGGCGTTATTCTTACTGCTGCTGGCGCAAGAACCGACGGCGATGACCCATATCAAGGCGCATGAAGCACTGATCGCCAAAACGAAAGTGTAAGCGGATACGTTTTATGTTAGAATGATTCTAATTTGATCCTTTGGAGGTATAGCATGACCCCGCATTTTAACCTGACTAACATTGGCTACACAGTGGCGGACCAACGCATCCTCCACGATATCACGCTGACCGTCATGCCTGGCGAATTCATCACCTTGGCTGGCCCCTCTGGCTCCGGCAAAAGTACCTTGTTGCGACTACTGGCGACTTTGCTCACGCCAACCACCGGCACCATCACCTATAACGGCCAGCCGCAAGCGCACTACGACAAGATCACTTACCGGCGCGAAGTGTCCTATTGCTTCCAACAACCTAGCCTATTTGGCGAAACCGTGGCGGACAATTTGCGCTTTCCCTTCGAGATCCGCAAGCTGCCTTTTGACCAAACGCAAGCCGAACAAGCCTTGGCCAACGTCGCCTTAGCGCCGACGATGCTCGCAAAGCCTATCATCAGCTTATCTGGTGGGGAAAAACAGCGCGTCGCCTTAGTTCGCAACCTGTTATTTGCGCCTAAGGTCCTGCTGCTCGACGAGATCACGACCGGCCTGGACGTTGACACCAAAACGATCATCCACACGCTGATTGCCAAGCTCAATGCCGAGGGTATCACGATCGTTGCCATCACGCATGACGAAAGTGAGATTCAGGCCGCCCACCGGCTGCTCCACCTCACCGCCGGCACCTTGGAGGCTAAGCATGACAAATAATTTAATCGTTAGTCCCACCGCGCTTTTATTCGCCGTTTTGCTCGTCGCGATCGCCTTGGTGATCAATTTCAAAGAACATATTGGGCTGGAAAAAGACTTGGTCACCGGTGTCATCCGGGCGGTCATTCAATTGACTGTCGTCGGCTACGTCTTGACTTACATCATCAAAGTCGACCGCGTTTGGCTGACCCTGCTGATGGTCGCCATCATCATTTTTAACGCCGCGTGGAACGCCCGTGGGCGCGCCAATGGGATCCCGCATGCGTTTGCCATCAGCCTTTTAGCCGTCTTTACCGCCACTGGGGCCACCTTGATCCTGTTGGTCTTAGCCAAAGCGATTCGCTTTACCCCTAGCCAGGTGGTGCCGATCTCCGGCATGATCGCCAGCAACACCATGGTCGCCACCGGTCTTTGCTACCGCAGCCTCAATACCAGTTTTCACGATCAGCGCCAAGCCGTCTTGGAACGCTTGGCCTTAGGGGCCGACTTGAAGCAAACCTCGATCAGCCTCGTGCGCACCGCGATCCACTCTGGCATGGCGCCAACCATCGACTCTGCCAAAACGGTCGGTATTGTCAGCCTGCCGGGGATGATGTCCGGTTTGATCTTCGCCGGTGTCGACCCGACCAAAGCAATCATGTACCAGATCATGGTCACCTTCATGCTACTAGCTGCCACCAGCATCGCCAGTGTCATCGCCTGCTACCTCGCCTATCCCCAGTACTACAACGAAGACCTGCAACTAAAGTAACAGAGCGTAGCAAGCCGGTTTTAGGGACATGTGTAAGGCAGCCTGGTCGTTGTGCGGCGTAGCCGTGCAGCGGCCGGGATGACTTACACGCAATTGCGTTGTCCTGGCGCAGCTCGACTAAAAACAGAGCGGAGTGGCGCGGGTTTAGGCATGTGGCTAAGGCGGCCTGGGTGCGTCGCGGCACGCGGCGTGACCGGGACGACTTAGACGCAATGCCGTTGCGCCACGTAGCTCGACTAAAAACAGAGCGAAGCCAGGACGGGTTTAGCGAGTCAAAATAATAACCACTGGTGGTGGGTGGCATCAGCCGCACGCCGCCGGTGGTTTTATTTTGCGCTCGCGTTGTCCTGGCGCAGCTCGACTAAGACCACAGAGCGGAGCCGGGACGGGCTTAGGAGAGTAGATAAGGCAGCGTGATGCGGTTCGGCGCCAGCCGGATCGTGGCGCGATGACTTATCCGCCTCTCCGTTGTCCTGGCGCAGCTCGACTAGAAACAGAGCTCAGGTGGCGCGCTTTTAGCGCGTAGCGTAACGTGTACTGTTGGCGATGTGGCGTCAGCCATATTGACGGCAGTGCCGTTATGCCTAGCGCGTTGCGCCACGTAGCTCGACTACCCCAAAATGCAACCACGGCCCCTTAAACCATCCCAATCAAATCTCTTAATTCGTAACATGCGTCTTCGAGAATATAAAAATAATGCCGTCACCCCGACGAAAGAATCGCGGTGTGACGGCATTTTCACTGGCTAATCTATACGCAAGAATCGCACTGAACTAAGGTGACCCCATCCCGAAAAATTGGGGGCCGAAGTCTATGTCCATTCACGCGGGTGAACGCCCCGCCTGCTAATCTTACAGTCGTTAGCAGTGCAGGTGATCGGTGGTCGTAA
>JALCQM010000004.1 GCA_022651245.1 Lactobacillus sp. | reverse complement strand
TCAATCACCACAATCGGTCGGCACAAAGAAACGGCCTCACCCCAGATGAATACTGGGGTGAAGCCGCTTAGAAACAGACAAAATTTTATATTATTTCATCTGTCAACTTGACAGGGCATAGTGCAGTGATCGAATCGCGGGACGCGGGCCTTTTGAACTGTGGCCTAGAACTGTTTTTTGTCTCGGCCTATTGCTAATGCAAGCCCTTAATCCTGCTTACCAGCCTGTACGCGCTCTAGAATCGGCGTCAGGTACTCTTTTTCGGCTTCATGGCGGGCATTAACGGCATCTTCAAAATTCACGAATTGCTTGTTCAAAACCAACTTACCCTTGAGATACAAACGCGAATTCCACTTGGCGGACTGCTTATCAAACGACACCCCGATCACGCCGGAACGGTTACTAGAGCGTAATTTTGTCACAGCGGAAAGATTGACCCCTTCGCTGTGCACAAATTGGCTCTTTTGGCCCATTTGCGCGACAGTCTTGGGATTCTCCATAATCGCTTTACGCATATACTCACGACGGTAACAGCCACAGCTGATCGTCGTGCCTTTGCGCAAGCGGTAGCCATCGACAACGGTTTCGTTGCCGCAATCACATTTACATAACCAGCGCGCGTTCCCATTCTTTGCCGCGCCAACATAATTGACCACAGTCAAGCGGCCAAATTTCTGCCCTGTTAGGTCTTTACGTCTCATCAACTTACACTTCCTAATTCATATTTTCCCCACTTATATAATGCATAGTGGGTTAGGAAATGTCAAGCATTCGACTAAGTATTTATCTGGTTACTATGTGGTCGCCAATTTTGCCTTCTTAACGGCTTGATAACCACAAGCCGAGCAGTGTTAACACGGCCCCGCTAAAGATCAAGGGCGTCATTGGCTCATGTAACAACCATACCGAAAAGACTAACGTGATCACCGGAACGACGTAAATATACACACTACTGCGTACAGTTCCCAGCCGCTTAACAGCGAGGTTCCAAGTCACAAAGCACACAGCACAAGCACCAATACCTAGATACAAAAAGTTGGCCAAGGTCTGCGGCTGCACGAGCTGTTGATAATCGATGTGAAACCCGAAGCCTGCCATAATAGGGAGCATCAACACGATACCATAGAAAAACACGTGTCGTGTTGACTGTATCAGATTCAAGGACAGCTCACCGATCTTAGTGGTCAAAATCGAGTACACCGCCCAAGCACAGGCGGCCAAGACGGCCAAGACGTCGCCCATTAGGTTACCATGCATGGTTGCCCCACCACGATAGCTGATCAAGATCACCCCGCTGATCGCCAGGACAAACCCAAAGTAAAACCACCGACTGGGCTTGGGTGCGTGTAGCCAAAGCTGCGCCAATAACGCGGTCAAAAACGGTGAAATCGTCACGATGATGCCGACGTTACTTGCCGTTGTGTGTGCTAAGGCCAAATTTTCCAGTAAATAATATAGCGTGATCCCGCTGGCACCTGCGCCCACAAACCACCATTCTTGCCGGGGATGGGCGAGGTGTACCCGCCCAGGACGCATGATCAATAACGCAACGTAGCCGATCACAAAGCGTGTCAGTAAGATCTCTACCGGCCCGAAATGCCGTAACAAGACCTTAGTCGCAATGAATGTCGTCCCCCAGATGAAAACGGTGACGGCAGCCGCCAGGTGACCGATCAACGGCTTTTGTGTCATAGTTTTTCCTCCAACTAACAAAAACTCCTCAACCATAATGGCTGAGGAGTTCGTCTAATGCGGGTAAAAGGACTCGAACCTTCACGGGCTAAATGCCCACAAGATCCTTAATCTTGCGCGTCTACCAATTCCGCCATACCCGCATGTCGTTATCAAGCACAAGAAATACTATACCAGCCATGGCGGGGTACGTCAATCGCTTTTCTTAATTTTACTGCTACAATAAGCTTATACGTCAAAAGGAAGTGATAACATGTCCATCAGACCCGCAACCCCTGCAGAAGCCCCACGAATCGCAGAATTATACCGCCAATTGACCGTGGAAATGGCCGCTTTGGCCCCGACCGTGATCCAACCCCGCCGCCAAGATAACGCCGATGACTTCTACGACTATATTTTAGACGAGCAAAGCACCGTTTTAGTGGCCACTAAAGCCTCCCAAGTGCTCGGCTTTGCACTCGTCGTCGCTGCCACCACAGGCACTGAACCAGAAGCGGTCCCGCATCGCTTCGCCTTGTGCGTGGACTTATACCTTCTCCCTGACTATCGCCACCAGGGACATGGTCAAGCCTTGATGCAAGGCGTCGATGCCTGGGCGGCCGCCCATGAGTGCGAATTCGTGCAGCTCAACGTACTGGCGGCAGACACATCAGCACGTCAATTCTACCACCAGGCCGGCTTCACCCCACAACAGCTAACTTTAACGCGTCCTTTGCGGCACCAAGCGTAACTTCCCACCACAGCGGCCGCAAGCGTAACGGCGCACGTTCAATTGCCGCTGGCGCGGATATTGTTGGCCACACGTTTGGCATTGGTACACGTACTTCGCCTGCCGTGGCAACGCTGGCGCAAACCGCGACCCGCCAACAGAAGCTAGCAGGCGCTTAAAGTCGGCATCGCGATGTTGGTAGCCAAGATGCTGGCGATATAAGTGATAATGACACAATTCATGCTTGATCACGCCGACTTGTTCTGCCCGCGACACCGCTTCAAACAAGTGGGGATTAAAATCCAACGCCTGGGTCTTCAAGAGAAAACGGCCTCCTGTCGTTCGTAGTCGTGCGTTGAATGTGGCGTGATTTTCAAACGGGCGGTGAAATGATGCCACCGAGACTTCTTCCACTAACTGTTGTAATTCTTGATTTGTCATTTTTGCCTCCACGAGACAAGAGGGTAAGCCAGTGTTCGGCTTGCCCTCTTCTTTGTGTGCTGAATTGGTTGCGTTGGCATGGAGTACGACACGTGCCGCTCTAGTCGAGCTCTCCACCACATGGGTGTGCGTTCTAACCGGTCTCGGCGGCGTGTCGCTGACGCCCCACACCACCATGCCCTGTTAGCCCGTCACCCATAACCGTGGTGCGCCGCTCTGTTTCTTAGTCGAGTTCTCCACCACATGGGTGAACGTTCTAACCGGTCGCGGCGGCGTGTCGCTGACGCCCCACACCACCATGCCCTGTTAGCCCGTCACCCATAACCGTGGTGCGCCGCTCTGTTTCTTAGTCGAGCTCTGCAAAGCAACGGGGTCGTGGGTAAGTGATCCCGGCCGCTGCACGGCTTCGCCGCACAACGACCAGACTCTCTTACCCACACCCCTAAAACCGCTTTGCGCCGCTCTGTTTTAGCCGAAGTACTCCAGTAGGTCTGCTGCGGTGAGTTTTTGCTTTGCGGCAGTGTCGTAATCGGCAACGATCTTACCTGCAGACAAGATGATCAACCGGTTCCCGTATTGCAAGGCATCTTCGAGGTGATGCGTGATCATCATGCAAGTCAGGTGTTCTTGCGTGACCAGCTTATCCGTTACAGCCATGATCGATTCACTCGTTTTTGGATCCAGTGCGGCGGTGTGCTCATCCAAAAGCAAGAGCTCAGGCCGCTTCAAGGTGGCCATCAACAAGCTCAGCGCCTGCCGCTGTCCTCCAGAAAGCTGTTCGGTCGGCTTGTTTAACGCGTCTTCTAGGCCGTTGCCCGTTTGTGCGGCTAAGCGAGCAAATTCAGGCATCTGTTGCCGCAACTGACGGGAGCCTAACGTAAGCCGCTGACCGCGACGTGAAGCTAAAGCCAAGTTTTCCGCGACGCTCATTCGCGGCGCCGTCCCCATTTTGGGATCCTGGAAAACGCGCGCGATCAGCCGCGCCCGTTTTTCCGGCTTATCATGGGAAATATTATGGCCAGCCAAGGTGATGTTCCCTGCAGCTAAAGGAATATCGCCGGTGATTGCATTGAACAGCGTCGACTTGCCGGCCCCGTTCGTCCCCAAAACGCAGACGTAATCTCCTGGCGCTAGGCTCAAGTCGATGTCTCGCAGCAATGGCTTGACGTGCGTATCAACCGCAACATTGACCGCGACGTGCGTTAACGTTAATTGTTCAGTCATCTAGCGTCACCCCATTTTGCAAAGTCCGCCGAATGCGCAGGCGGTGATCGATCTGCGGCACCATGATGGCCAAAGCCAAGACCACAGACGAGATCACTTTCAAGTCATTGGCGTTGAAGCCGAGCTTTAAGACCACCAATAACACGAAGCGGTACAAAATGCTCCCGAGCACAACGGCCACAAGCCGCTGGCTGAGGGTCAATTCACCGAACACGACTTCACCGATGATGATCGCCGCTAAGCCAATCACAATGACCCCGATCCCCATGTTGACGTCGGCATACCCGTTGTTTTGCGCGAGTAAGCCGCCTGACAAGCCGATCAAACCGTTACCGACCACCAGTCCCAGCAGCATCTGCCGGTCTGGATCGATTCCTAGGCTACGCGCCATCGTCGGGTTATCCCCGGCAGCAATGAAGGCTTGGCCGATCTGCGTATTCAAAAACAAGATCAACAGCGCCACCACCACGATGGCAACGAGTGCCCCGACCACCACGGAATCAAAATACGGTGGCAAAGCTTTTAACCAGTGGGCGTTAAACAGGTTCGGCTGGTTCAACAAGCTGAGGTTCGCCCGCCCCATCACCCTGAGATTGATCGAGAACAGCCCGGTCATCACCAAGATGCCCGCTAGCAAGACTGGAATGTGGCCTTTGGTGGTCAATAAACCTGTCACCAGCCCCGACAGCATGCCCGCCACCATCGCTAACAACGTCGCCAGAAGCGGGTGAATGCCGTGTGTGATCGCGGCCACCGCTACGGCCGCCCCGAACGGAAATGTGCCTTCAACGGTCATATCAGGAAAGTCTAAGATCCGGAAGGTCAAAAATAACCCGACGCCGACTAGTCCGTATAACAACCCTTGGCCGATCGCAGATACCCCTAAGCTCATTGGAACACCTCCCCAGTCTTTTGTGCCTTTTGTATCAGGCTTGCCGGCACCGTGATGCCGAGTTTTTGCGCTTGCTTGACGTTAATGATCAGCTTCCCAGTTTTCTCAAAATGAATCGGCGTTGTGGCCGGTTTCGACTTGCCACTCAAGACATTCGCGACCATTTTGCCAGTTTCAACCCCCAGCTCAAACTGATCTAAACCGATCGTCGCGACCCCACCTTGTTTGACCATCGTGTCCACCGTCGGGAAAATCGGGATCTTCTTTGTATCCGCAACTTGGACCAACGTTTGCATCGCACTGGCGATCGTATTATCTGTCGGTACGAAGACCGCATCGACTTGGGTCACCATTTGCCCTGCCACTTGGTTCAAATCATTCGTCGAACTGATCGTGAACTGTTTGACGGTGAAGCCAGATTTTGGCGCCATTTCACCGACCATTTTCGCCTGTGTCTGCGCCGAATCATCGCTTGATGTCGAGATCACGCCTAACGTCTTCGCCTGCGGCAACAACTGGTGGATCAAGTCGAGCTGGGCCTGGATTGGGGCTTGATCTGAGACCCCGGTGATATTACCGCCTGGATGTTGGTTATCTTTGACCAGTTTGGCGCCTTTAGGGTCTGTGATCGCCCCCAAGATGATCGGCGTCTTGGTCGTCACATCCGCCAAGGCTTGCGCTGACGGTGTGGCGATGCCGACCATCACCGCGGCATTTTCATTCGCGAAGCGTTCGGACATCGTCTTCAAATTACTTTGGTCACCTTCCGCATTTTGGAAGTCGACTTTAACGTTTTTGCCCACCGTGTAGCCGTGATCTTTCATCCCCTTGATGATCCCCTTATGGATCGCATCTAAGGCCGGATGGGTGGTCAACTGCAAGATCCCGACAGTTGGGGTGCCTGCTTTTTGACTCGATGGTTTGGCTGTGGTCACGAATGCCACCGCCAAAAATGCCACTAAAATGGCAATCAATGCCAGCATACGTTTCATTTTGCGCCCCTCAGCCCATCGCCGTAATCTTTTGGATATGTTTCATCAACTTGGTCGTCGCGGCATCTTGAGTGGCCTCGGCGGCATCAAAAGCGGTCGCATCGAAATCTGCCGGGGTCTCGTGCAAACTTGCCAGCATCGCCTCGCAGCCTAACGTGAAGTCGCGAAAGGCCCCCGTCAGTAATTTGTGGTTGCCCAATAAGCGCGCCGGTGCTTGCGCCGCCTCTAGTTGTTCGAGCATCTTCTGATAATGTGCCGTGCCTGCCGCAAACAGCGTCTTGGTCGTCGCATAGGCTTCCGCGTCAAAATCAGCGATCGTCCCCGCTTCTTCGGCCGCTTTCAAGGCTTCGAACTTCGGGCTCATCTCGTCTTGTTCCGCCTCAGTGTCCGTCACGATCTGGTTGATCAATTGCGCATAGCGTGCAAATTTTTGTTGATTTTTATTCATCACTATTCCTCCGTATTGTCCTAGTTTACCAAAAATTCTTTAGACTTGCTGACACAATGTCTCGGACTGAGAACCTGCCTTGAAGCGCGTGGCTGCGCTGAGCCCACCTCAAAAAATCGCGTGCATTAAATGTCATTCTACGTCCGCTCACAAGCAGATTATAGTTTTTGCGCTAAAAATCGTCACAAAAACATCACGCCGATTTAGGGTTGCTTTAAGCCAAACTGCCTAATCTAGGTTTATTAACTCGTTACCCAAACATGGAGGGATGCCTAATGACTATCACACATAACGAATTCATGGCAATTTTGACCGCAACTGCTGCAGACCCGACAGACACCAAAATCCAAGCCTTGATGACCCAACTGCAAACCCAAGTCTTGTTGCTACCCGTACGTTACGACGATACAGGCAAGTTAGAAATCATGATGCTGACCGGACTCGATGAACGCCACTACTTACCCCTATACACAGACGACACCAAACTCACCGCCGCCGGGAGCGCGCACTACCTCCCGGTTACCCGCCCGCAGTGGACGCAACTTTGCACCCAGCTACCAACGCTGGCTGCGGTGGCAATCGATCCAGAAGACACCAATTTGGTCTTATGGCCTGAAGACTTTGGCACCAGACAAGCCCGGCCGGCGTGATCGGGACGACCGGATTCAACGGAATCAAATATCAAGGCACGGAATATCTCGTACCGTTTACAGCAAGAAGACGACCACAAACGTGATCGTCTTCTTTACGTATCAGTTTGGCCTTATACGGCCCACCTCATGTCGTTTCGCGCGAAATCAACATGGTATCAAAAACAATCTGTTGATGTCGTACTGAAGTATGGTCACCGTTCTCAATACGCTCAATCATCAACTTTGTGGTACACTCACCCATTTCACGCGACGGAACCTGCATTGATGTCATTGCGGTTTCCAATGTCGCCCCAATAGGATGGCCGGTAAGGCTAATTACCCGGATATTTTCAGGTGTCGTTAGACCCGCCTTCTTGATTGCTCGAATTGCACCAAGCCCTTGTAAGTCAGTAGCAACCATTATGGCATCAAGGGCCGGCACAGCATGTAGTAACTCACGCGTGGATTGATAACCGTCTTCAAAGTATTGACTACCATCTTTTGAAGCCTCAATCACATGCTCTAGTAAACCCGCTTTGGCGACAGCCTTTTTATATCCTTGATAACGTTCCTGATAAGGTTGCATATCGCTACGACCGTTAATTAATCCAATGTGTCGACAGCCACACTTAATTAGATAGGCCGTTGCCTCGTAGCCACAACGATAATAGTCAGCAACCACGCAATCAAATTGATGACTGATACTACGCACAACTTGAATAACAGTAATATTTTCCGAAGCAATATCAGCTAACAATCGTGTGTTTTGACCAGTTGCAGCGATGACGATCCCATCGACTAACCCCGTACGCATCCGTTGCAAACAATCGCGCTCAACAACAGGATCGTCCATTGTATTGCTGATCAAAATACTGTATCCATCACGGCGGGCCTGTTCTTCCATACCTTGAACGATTTCGCCAAAGATTGAAATGTTGATACTAGGGACCACAACCCCAATGGTTTTACGCTTACCCTGGCGCAAGCTCTTGGCAACGAGGTTTGGCGAATACCCCAGCGCTTTGACTGCTTTCATAATGCGTCTCTTAGTATCCGGATGCACATAGGCTTTATTGTTAAGTGCACGTGAAACTGTGCTGACATCAACACTCGCCATAGCTGCCACGTCCTTGAGAGTTGCCATAATAGTCACCTTTCTACAATCGTTTGTCGTTATTATAGCACCCAGAGGAAGCGCATTCACTACCATACAAACATAAAAACAGAGGTTTTATCCTCTGCTCGAAATGGCTGAGATAAGTTGGTCACTCGCACACCACGTACTTACAAGTTAACTTGACCGACACCGCTCTTATCAAGGCCGGCCTTGATCCAGTCTTTTTGTGCTTGATCCAAAGGCAGTACCGGCTTTCGCATCAGCCCATTGTCAAAGATACCACGTTGAACCAAAGCTTCTTTCAGACGAGCATGGGCTTCACCAGACGGTTGACCCCCACCGTAAATCGCTTGAGAAATATAATATATTTTATCAGCATGCGCACGTAAGGTATTGATCGGCGCGTTAGCCTTGTAATCTTTCCATGCCGCGGTGATGATCTCAGGTACGCATCCGGCAAAACCAATGAGTGCACCATCCATTTTTGGGAACCAAGAGGTACATAAGGTTTCGTCATGGCAAGTAATCAGTGAAATCCCGGGGCAATGTGCGCGTAAATAGCGAATATCATGCTCGTAGATAGCAGTCACTCGAGTTCCCATCTTAATGCATTTGACATGCTCGATTTCGTTATACATTTTTTCCAAGGTTTCGACCGGATAAAAAGCCTTAGAAGTTGCAGGATATAAATGAATAATGATGTCGATATCCGCCCCATCTGCGACATCCTTAACGAACTGGAAGGGGGCGTCAGGATTCATGCCGAAACGTAACCACATGTGAGGTGGCATCAACAGAATCGCATCCGCCCCAGCTTCTTTCGCATCTCGCGCCATTGCAATGGCGCCATTAGTGTTCTCACAATTAATCCCAGAAACAATCGTTAATTGATCACCAACCTCATCCGCACAAACTTCCACCACGCGTTTGCGTTCAGCGCGGGTGAGGCCAGTAACTTCACCCGTATGACCATTAGCAACTAATCCTTGAATCTCATCAAAACTCGCTAACCAGCGCACGTACTTTCGCAATAACGGTTCATTAATGGTCTCATCAGTGTTAAAAGGTACCGAAATTGCTGGGAAGATAGTATTGAAAGTTTTTGTTTTGCTCATTTTAGATTGCTCCTTTAATTATTGATTCGATATGGTGCGCGCGCTGACACCCTCTCGATGAGTAAGTTATATCATCTCGAGAAAGCGCATACAACACCATGCGCTATTCCCACATAAAATTGTTGTTTTACTAATTTTCAATCATATTTCTGCAAACCATTGCAGAGGACAATAGACACGATCTTCCCCAGTAACCCAAATACCGCCGCATCACGATTCATCGTACAAATCGTGGGCGACGGTACCTTGTTGTGGGCTGCAAAGCTCTGGTATTACACTTAGAACGCGAATAGGATTAAGACTAAATTAAATAGGTAACTGACGACCATCGCGACTTGCAACAAGCGTGGCGGACGATAGCCTTGATCTTGGTTGACTTCCTTGCGAAAAATCAATAGACAGATGAATAATCCTGCCACTGGTGTTGAAATTGACGTCGCAACATTAGCAATAAAAATTAACTGTACTGGCGAACCTCCATACAAGAAAGCGACTACTGCTGCACTAGCTAAAATGGCCAAGCTTCCATAGCGAATACTGCGCGTTTCAAGTCCAGTCGCCTTACCAAATCCAGCGTTTAAAAACACCATCCCGCGCTGAGTATTGCCTAACAATGCGGCAAAGCCAGCACCTAACAAGGCAATCCCCATTACGATATTAGCAGCATTGCCCATGATTGGCTGAATCAAACGCGCCAAATCAGCGCTATTGGTAATTTTAGCCATAGTGGGGTGTAATACAATCGCCCCAACTAAGACGATTGCTCCGCTGATCAAGACGACTTCAACAATATGTGAAGCCGCGTCAGCCAACATCGCACCGTTGAAATAGTCTTCCTTACGCCACTTTTTTTCACCACCCAGATAAGTCCCATACATGCTAGCAGTAATCGAGCAGCTGGTGGCGATGAATCCTAATGCTGCCACTAGACTACCGCTTGGTGCAGCAAAATGGGTTAGTCCATGACCAACTTGACCCCAGTCAGGGCCGCCGGTGGCCACAAGCGTCGCATAAAAGGCAACAATCATCGCCAAGACGCAGATTCCGGAGATTTTCTCAATTTTGCCATAAACACCATGCGAGAAATAACAATACAACATCAAAACAATCATAATCAGTGCACCGAGCCGCCAATCTATTCCAAAAATCAGATTGAATCCAGCACCGGTACCGGAAATATTACCGATAGTAAAAAATAAACAAGATAAGAATGTGGTAATACCGACGAGTATCGCAGGCCACTTACCATAAAAATGACGAATGGCCGCGATAGTCGGCATGCCGGTCATTACTGTAACGCGATATGTCGTCATCATGAAGGCGATTCCCATGAAGGCGATCGGGATCAGTAGCCACAACATCGAATAACCATAATTAGAGCCTAACATCGCGGCAGTGGTGATGGATCCCGGCCCCAAAACAATACCAGTTAAGATAATACTTGGGCCAATCTTTTTTAGAAGCACACGTAATGGTAGCCGCTTGGATTGAACAGTCTCATCAGGACTTACTATAACCTTCTCCAAATCTGTCTTTTGCATAACGATTGCCACCTCTCGTATAAATTATTACGATGCGTGGCGTGCGGAAAAAACCAACTTATTGGGTAGCCAACCCAAAGCAAGCTTTTTTGTAAGCGCTTGCTAAAATACTTATAGCATATTGCTGAGAACTGAGGCAATTAAATTACGCAATACTGCAAAATATTGCAGATTTAGCACAAATCAACAGACTTCGCTCTCAAAAAAGGGTGACCGGTTTAAGCATAACCAGCCACCCTACAACTTAGTTCATCGTCAGCCCACCATCCACGGTGATGTTTTGCCCGGTGATACCACCGGCCTGCTCGGAACCCAAATACGTCACCATGCCAGCAACATCCTTCGGTGTGGTTACCTTACCAAGTGGCGTGCCTTGCGCGATCATGGCAAACACCTCTGGCGTGGTGACAGCGCTGGCATCCGTCGTTTCTAGTAGGCCACCCGATACCATATTGACCGTGATGCCTTCTTTGCCAAGCTCCACAGCTAAGTTACGCGAAAAGCCTAACAGTGCCGCCTTGGCCGTCGTGTATTCGTGGTAGGCTACCACCGGATTCTGGAAGAGGTTGGTGCCGATGTTGATCACCCGTCCGACGTGTTGCGCCTGCATTAGTGGCAACACGCTTTGCGTGACATTGAAGGCCCCTTCTAGCGTGCCGGTGAGTTGGGCTTGATAGTCTGCCCAAGTGAGCTGGGCGAACTTTTTTTGAACAGTCGGGTCGAACTTGAAGCCGACCAGTGCGTTGTTCACCAAGACATCGATCGTGCCAAAACGTTCTTGTGCCGCGGTCACCATGGCATCGACCTGCGCGCGGTCACGGACATCGGCCTGCAACGCGACGGCGTGGTTGGTACCGATCGCTGCCACCACAGCTTCAGCGGCTTCTGGATGCTGAAAATAGTTCACGACCACCTGGTAGCCTTGTACGCCGAACTGTCGCGCGATCTCCTCGCCTAAACCACGGCTACTGCCTGTCACTAATACGGTTCTTGTCATCGAATTTCCCCTACTTTCCTGCTCAAGCGACAAAAAAACGCCTAAACCACCGTTTAGACGTTGCCAATTCACCACGACTTTTCCTACGCACGGTTTAACGTTGTCAGGTTCCAGGGTTCGGTTGCCCGTCTCAGCCTTGCAGCACCCCTAAGTCGCGATTCAATTACTTTTATTATAAGACGTTTCATCGGTTTGTCCACCAACAACCGGCGCCACCGCCAGATTGAAGATCAGCTCAGTTGTTCTACCCACTCAAAAAGCCCCCATCATGGAGGCTTTCAGTATTAGCGGTGTGTTCGCCGCTGGATAAATTTAACCACTTCGACGATCAGGATAATCGCGAAGCCGGCACCGAGTACAACAGCCCATTGATGCCAGTCGAGACTGGTCACATGGAATAAGCCGTTGAAGCCTGGCACTAAGATGGTGACTGCCAACAAGATGAAGCTAGCTAAGATTGCCCAGTTGAAGGCCCGGTTGCGGAACAAGCCGACGGTAAACAAGCTTTGGTGCACGGACTTGACGTTGAAGGCGTGGAACAGCTGGATCAAGCCCAAAGTTGCATATGCCATAGTCAACGCATCGGCATGGATTGCCGCTTGCGTGGTGTGGATCGGCCAAGTGATACCGATGAAGTACACGCCTAGCGTCAACGCGCCTTCCAGAATCCCTTGCCAAATGACAGCTTGGCCGACACCACCCGAGAAGAAGTTGGATTTACGCCCGCGCGGCTTTTGCTTCATAATCCCAGGTTCGGTCGGTTCGACCCCTAAAGCAATTGCTGGGAAGGTATCAGTGACCAAGTTGATCCACAGGATGTGCACTGGGGCTAGAATATCCCAACCCAACATGGTCATCATGAACAAGGTCAAGACTTCCCCTAAGTTCGCAGATAACAGGTACTGGATACTCTTTTGAATGTTGGAGAACACCTTACGGCCTTCTTCGACAGCGGTGACAATGGTGGAAAAATTATCGTCGGCCAGCACCATGTCTGAGGCCCCCTTGGACACTTCTGTCCCAGTGATCCCCATCCCGATTCCGATATCCGCTGCCTTTAAAGCCGGCGCGTCGTTGACCCCGTCACCGGTCATCGCGACCACTTTGCCACGTTTTTGCCAGGCATTCACGATCCGTACCTTGTGTTCCGGCGCGACGCGGGCATAGACGCTATACTTTTCAACGTTGCGGTCGAACTCTTCATCAGACTGCGCGTCGAGTTGCGCACCGGTGATCACGGCAGCGTCGTCCCCAGGGGTGATGATGCCTAAGCGCCCGGCGATCGCTTCAGCAGTGTCTTGGTGGTCCCCGGTGATCATCATCGGCCGGATTCCAGCTGCCTTCGCCGCCGCGACGGCATCAGCCGCTTCTGGCCGCTCTGGATCGATCATCCCGACTAAGCCGGCGAAAACCAGCTCGTGCTCCACGGTATCCGTATCCACTGTAGCCGGTACCGCCTCGATGAGCTTATAGGCCATCCCCAAAACCCGCAGCGCTTGCGTTGCCAGTTGCTTATTGGTCGCTAAAATGGCATCGCGGTCCGCATCGGTGAACGGCCGTGCCGCATCACCGGTGGCAATCTGAGTCACACGCTTCAACAACTGATCTGGTGCCCCTTTGGTGGCCACGAAAAAGCGGCCGTCAGCAAGCTGATGGATAGTGGTCATCAGCTTACGCTCGGAATCGAATGGCACTTCTGAAACCCGCGGCTTGGCTGCCAACGCTGACGGCAAGTCGAACTGCTGGGTCTGACCATAAGCCACCAAGGCGGTTTCCGTCGGGTCCCCGAGCATCGTACCGTCTTCTTGGACCTGGGTATCATTGGCGAACGTCATGATCTCCAGCAACGGGTTCTCGCTTTGCACCCCGTTGAGGGCATCGTGGAGCTGGCCATCATAGTAGACCTTTTCGACGGTCATCTTGTTTTGCGTCAAGGTCCCGGTTTTATCTGAAGCGATGATTTCCGTGGAACCTAACGTTTCCACGGCGGGCAACTTGCGGACCAGGGCATTCCGCTTGGCCATTTTTTGCGTGCCTAAGGCCAAAATGATCGTCACGATCGCCGGCAAGCCTTCTGGAATCGCGGCCACAGCCAAGGAAATCGCAGTCAAAAACATTTCTGGCAGGCTTGCGGCACCGCGCCACAACCCGACCCCAAACACGATGGCCGCGATCACTAGGATCATGATCGTCAGGCTCTTCCCGAGCTGGCTGAGGTTTTCTTGTAACGGGGTGGTGGTTTCTTCTGCGGCATTGATCATGCCAGCGATGCGCCCAACCTCGGTCGCCATCCCCGTCGCCACGACCACCCCAACGCCACGGCCGTAAGTGATGTTACTGTTCATGAAGCCCATATTGGTACGATCACCGATGCCGACTTTATCGCCAGACAAGGTCGCCACGTCTTTTTCCACCGGCACGGATTCCCCGGTCAACGCAGACTCTTCGATTTTCAGGTTCGCACTTTCCAACCAGCGCATGTCTGCCGGCACCACATCCCCGGCTTCGACCAAAACGATGTCGCCAACGACCAGTTCAGAACTGGGGATCGTCACGACTTGACCGCCGCGGCGCACGTGCGCATCTGGCGTCGCCATTTCGGCTAAGGCGTCGATGGCCTCTTCAGCCTTACTTTCCTGGAACACGCCAAAGATCGCGTTAAGGATCACCACGGCCAAAATGATCCCGGCATCGGCCCATTCGTGAACCACGAAGCCGGCGATCAAAGCCGCGACCAACAACACAATGATCATGAAGTCTTTGAACTGATCTAAGAAGCGTTGCACTAACGTCTTCTTTTCGCCCTTGGCTAAGGCGTTAGGGCCGTTTTGGGCCAAACGCGCCTGTGCTTCTTGGGCACTCAAACCAGCATTGAGATCCGTCTTGGTCGTTTCCAAGATTTCCTCTTTGCTTTGGGAATACGCTGGGTGATCGGTCATAAAATTTCCTCCTAGTAATTGAGAGCGTGAGCCATCACGGGTTTAGGTGGGTGGATAAGACAGCGTGACACAATTCGGCGTCAGCCGGATCGAGGCGCGATGACTTATCCGCCTCACCGTTGTGCTGGCGAACGCGTTTTGTGTCAGCGCCGCGGTGAAAAAAAGAGACTTACGGACTGCGGGCGCAGTTCATAAGTCTCACTATTTAAGGCAACACCAGCATTTCAACTTGTTGGTGACGTTGCCGCGGTTAAACACCGCTAGTTACTCCCTTATGTGACACATTCATTGTATCTTATCTCAATAGCGGGTGCAACTGATTTGTACTTCGATTGTTCTTAATTCGACAGCCATCACGACCGCTTTTCCCCGTCCGGATACAACACGCTATCCTTAAACACTCCGTCGCCCCAGATCTCGCGTTCCGACAATGTGGTCTCGATCAGCTCTACCGGCTGACCAGAAACTAAGAGCATCGCACACTGGTAGCCTGCAAATGGCTGATAAAGCGGCATGATCACTTCTTGCCCGCGCAAGGCCGCCTGAATATCATCGACGACAAAAGCAACGTGCGGCTGAGTTTGGATACGCCGATCCAATGAACATTTAGGGCCAAAGGCATGGAGTTCGATTGGAATCGTCAAATCATTGGCCACATCTAATGAGTACATATCCCATAATGGACTGTACTTGGTTTCTGGGTCAGCTTGAATCTGTGCTAGCGGGACCGGCCGCCCAATATGGTGAAATTTCACCGCAAATCGCCTCCTATTGATCTGCCCTTAGTCTAGCACAGGTAGGCCCGGTACCGATGTGGTCGATAAGCTTCACCAAGTTATTTTGCCGTCGCGTCGTGATCACTAATTCGCAAAATACGCCGGTCCTCTCCCCACCTAACACTATTGTCACCTCGATTGCTTCTTGTCCAGTATATGGCTACAGTGTAGAAAAAGGAGGGATCTTCCATGGATACCGAAACACAAGCATTATTCGACTTGATCGACGCGGCTTACGCCGAAGACTTCGCTAACGACTTGAATACGCAGTACCACACCATTTTGGCGCAATCCGCCAAGGCGTTAATGGCAAAAGAGCCGCTGGCTAAAACGCGCTGCGCTTTATACCTCTCATTGAACGCGCTGCCGTATTTTCGGCCGATGACCCTACCACCAGCAGGGCGCGCCTTATACGGTGCCTTACATAACCACTATCGCGATTACGATGCCAAGCAATTGCGGCACCAAGCGTTAGCTTATGGCTTGATTGTCGCCGGCGGCACCTGGCTGTGACTCAATGCCCCGTCGGCTGAGGCGAGTTGTCGCAGCATTCTCCTGGTGCTAGACTGAAAACAATCTACAATGGAAGTGAATCAATAGCCTATGAAATCTGTCGCCTTATATCACCGCAGCATCCGCCGGTTCAAACCCATCCCCGTGGACGTTGCCACTTTGGAAGCGGTTGCCCAAGCGACCTCTTCCAGCGAGTTCTTACAGTCTTTCACCATGATCCACATCACTGACGCAACTTTACGCGCCAAGGTCGCCAAGATTTCGGGGAGCGCCGCCTTAAACCAACCTAACGGCGCCTTATTCATTTTCGTTATCGACACCGGGCGTGACATTCGGCTCATCGCACCTGGCAGTGACCACCACCACTTCACCAATTGGAACGCTTTTTTGGCTGGGGCCTTCGATGTCACACTAGCCGCCCAAAACGTATTAGCCGCCGCAGAACGTGCAGGTCTCGGAGGCGTGATGCTCGGCAGTATCTTGAATGATCCCCAACAAATGATCGACTTACTGCACTTACCACGGTACACGTTCCCGCTTTTGGGTTTGATGGTCGGGGTGCCGGATGAAGACCCACAAGCCAAGCCGCGCCTGCCTCACGCCGTAGTCGTCGGGGAAAATACTTACCCGGCCGCTGATCCAGCCGCCATAGCGGCTTACGATCACGCCGTGGCCGCCTACTACGCCCACCGGGACACAGGCGCGCGGGAGGAATCCTTTTACAGCTTGATCCAGCGCCACCTCACCGCCGATCAACACCACCGCGATGAAATCGGCGCGATTCTAAAGGCGCAAGGGTTTGACTTGCCCCAAGGTTAGGCGGACGCACTAGGTTCTCGCCACGACACAGCAATCCGCTGACCATGCTGGTTGGCGAGCAAAGCACCGCATCTACCTTTCACCAGATGCCTCTGTACCCACAATTTGCGGCGCCCTCAATTAACCATTACAATAAGGGGTGATAAAGCGCTTACCGACTGAAGGAGGAATCACCATGAAAGTTGTTGTTATTGGCGGGGTCGCTGCCGGGCCATCGTTTGCGACGCGCCTACGCCGGCTCAATGAGCAAGCAGAGATCATCATGCTTGAGCGCGGCGAGCACATTTCCTACGCGAGCTGTGCCTTGCCGTATTACCTCGGCGGCGTCATTATCGATCGCGATTCCTTGATCGAACGCACCCCAGAGATCCTTAAGCAAAAAAACAATCTCGACGTCCGCATCCATAGCGAAGTTACTGCGATTGATGCCCAGACGCAAACCGTCCAGGTGCATGATCTGGCCACCGACCGCACCTATTCGGAAAGCTATGACAAGCTGATCTTAGCCACCGGCGCCAGCCCTGTTTTACCGGCGATCCCTGGTTTAGCCACGGCAGAAGCCGCCTTCACGATCCGCAGCATGGGCGACGCCGATAAGATCAAGGCGTATATGGACGCCCACACCCCGCAGTCGGTGACCCTACTCGGTGCCGGTGCTGCTGGCGTCGAACTGGCAGAAAACTTTCGCCATCGCGGCTGGGCCGTGACCTTGATCGATCAGGCTGCTCACGTGATGGCTCCCTATGACCCCGAGATGGCCGCCTTTTTGGAAACAGAGATCACCTCCCACGGGGTCGACTTGCGCTTGAGCACCACCGTCGAAGCGGTCAGCGATAACGGGCACACGTTGCGCCTCAGCGATAACACCATGGTGACCACCGATCTGCTGATCGTCGTGACAGGGGTCGCACCGAACAACACCTTGGCCCAAAAAGCGGGGATCACCTTGGCCAATGATGGCCACATTCCCGTTGACGAGCACTTGCAAACTGACTTGCCAAATATCTACGCCATCGGTGACATCATCGAAACTACCAGCCGCATCACCGGACGCCGGGTCCCGAGTGTCTTATCCAGCGCCGCTAACCGCCAAGGTCACCTGCTCGCCGACATTATCAACGGCGAAGACCTGACTTACCCTGGCTTCATCGGCGTTGCGGTGGCCAAGGTTTTTGACCTCACCGCCAGCACCGTTGGCTACACGGAAACCGCCTTGCAAAATGCCGGTATCACTAACTATGATAGCGTAATGATCACCCCGTTTGATCACGCCTTCTTCTATCCGAACGCCCGGCGCTTGAACCTGAAGATCTTGTTTGAAAAAGGCACTGGCAAACTGCTCGGCGGGCAATTCATCGGCTACGAAGGGGTCGACAAACGCTCTGGGGAATTCGCAGTCGCCGTCGCCGCCAAGATGACGGTCAACGACCTGCCTGATCTCGAGTTCCCGTATTCGCCACCGTTTTCGTCATCGCGTGACATCCTCAACGTCGCCGGTTACGTGGCAATCAACCGGATGACCCAGCTAGCCAGCACGGTGGCTTACCACGACCTAGACGCCGATGCCCGGGCCCACGGTTACTTCCTCGACATCCGCGAACCGGGCCGCCCAGTGTCAGGCAACATCACGGCCAGCGGGAACATCCCCCTGAGCCAGTTACGCGACCGCCTCGCCGAACTGCCTCAAGACCAGCCAATTTACATCATCGAACGCAAGGGCCTCGGCCCTTACAACGCGATCCGTATCCTGGCCGGCCATGGGCTGGCGGTGAAGATCGTGACAGAATAAGTTTTCCCAATTCAAACGGCGCTGCCTCGCGATTCATAGAATCGTCAGGTAGCGCCGTTTACTGGTTATTTTTCAGCCGTCTGAATCTTTTCCAACGCTTGGTATTGCGCCGTCATCCATTGCGTATAATCTTTGCCTTTGGGCAGCGTTTCCGTGACTTTCAGCACCGGCACGCCCGCCGTGCGGCACTTTTTGACCACGCGATCAACGATTTTACTCTCGACCTGCGTGTTTTGCACGAAAAAGGCGATCTTTTTGTCTTTAATGGCATTATCTAGCTTCCGGATATCAGCAGGGCTCGGATCAGAGCCTTCCTCGATGGCGTTGGCAAAATGGGCATCATTGACTTTGTAGCCCAAGTAAGTCAGCGCATTGACAAACACTGGCTCAGAAACCGCCACCGACTTGTCACCTGCATTAGCTTTGAGCTTATCGATGAGCGTCAACAGTGGTTTCAAGGACGCGATGTAAGTTTGCGCATTTTTCTGATACTCGGCTTTATGCACCTTATCTAGTTTGCCAAACTGCTTTGCCAAAGCATTTGCCATTTTAGGCATGGTTTGCGGTTTATACCAAATATGCTCATTTTCGCCGTCTTTGACCCCGACGACCTTAGCCGCCGACACTTTAACCGTGTGGTGGCGCTTGCCTTTAAGCAACTTGGTCATCCAAGTATCATAACCTGCGCCGTTATACACCGCCACATCGGCTTTAGCGACGCGCTTACCCACCTTCGTCGTCGGTTCATAATCATGCGGATCGACGTTCGGTTGATCAATGATCGACGTCACCTGGCCATGATCCCCCAAAACCGCTTGAGCCGCCTCACCGTAAAAATCGACACTCGCCACAACTTGAATGTCAGCGTCTTTGCTGGCCGCCGCCACAGACCGATTCCCGATCATTGCCACGCCTAATGCTAATCCCGCGACTAAACCAATCACGCAACGTTTGAACTGCATTTCTTTTTCCCCCATTTATGTAGACGTGCGGCTAAACCGCACGCATCGTGATCAACGTCCTGCCACCCGCGCCTTTTGTTGGTTGCGCTTCGCTTCGTGCAAGAGTCGCAACGCATGCTTGCGCGTCTTGATGTTTGGACTGTGCATCTGCCGCCGAGCGGTCGCTAGATCTGTTTTTGGCATAACTCTTCTCCTTAATCGTAATAGTTACGAACAACAACGATTAGTAGTGTACCCTAGTCTTTGGACGGTTGTCAACGGTCGCCAGCAAAAAGGTGGATTCTGGCGGATGAAGTTACGTTCGCTTACTTTTTGTAAATGTTATGTAAATGTTTACGTAAGGGGTTCCATTCTCGGTAAAAGCTGGTATACTGACCTTAGCTTATACAGTTGGGTATGGTGGTGGCCACTCCATATGCTTTCCCAGTCTGTACCGGTGGGGGTACCAGTCGATGATCCTTGTCGGCCTCCACACGCGCTAAGGGATAGATCCTGAAAATGGCCTGGAAAGACTCGGGCACAGGCGAGACATCTGGTAGTACGACCCTCATGGCGGGATCAACCCGCGTGAGGCCGCTGTTATCCCAGTCCTGAGTGCAAACTCAGGCACCGTATTCAAAGATTTTCGCGGGTTGGCAACCGCGCCTCTTCATTTGGGGAATCGCCCGGGACACGTTTGGGGAGACCTGACGTGTCTTTGTTGTGCCATATGCCTTTTTAGACGCCACCACCATCAAAAAAGCCTTTGTCGACGTGATGACTCGTCGACAAAGGCTTTTTTGTCTGCTTATGCTTGCCAAAAATTGTCAAATACCGTGATCGGCAAGTGCCGCTTATGGGCCGACTTGCGGTACCACCCTTCGATCGTCTCGGCGGCGGTCTCACTAACCGCTTGACCTTCTAAGTAATCATCGATATCGCGATATGAGACCCCTAGGGCGACTTCATCTGGTAAAGCTGGCCGCTCTTCTTCCAAGTCAGCAGTCGGCGCCTTTTCATACAAGTGCGCTGGCGCCCCTAATGCCTTGAGCATCGCGGCCCCTTGGCGCTTATTCAGCCGCCATAATGGCGTGACATCGGCGCCACCGTCACCGAACTTGGTGTAAAATCCCGTGACGGCTTCGGCGGCGTGGTCAGTCCCGACCACCACGCCGGCATGGGCACCGGCAATGGCGTACTGCGCGATCATCCGCGCCCGCGCCTTGATGTTTCCCTTGTTGAAGTCAGTGACCGTCAACTCGTTGGCTTCGACAGCCGCCACCATCGCATCCACGCTGGGCTTAATGTTCACCCGAGTGGTGGCGTCGGCCTGCATGAAGGCGATCGCCGCCATGGCATCGGCTTCGTCAGCCTGCTCGCCATAAGGTAAGCGCACCGCAATAAATTGATAACTGTCGTCACCGGTTTCGGCTCGCAACTCTTGCACCGCCTTTTCGGCCAAGGCACCAGCTAAGGTGGAGTCTTGCCCGCCCGAGATGCCCAATACCAGGCTCTTCAAACCCGAGTAATGGCTCAGGTAAGCCTTCAAAAAATCGACACTGCGGCGGATCTCAGCTTGCGGGTCAATCTTAGGTTGAACGTGCAAGGCTTGGATAATTTCTGCTTGTAATGGACGCATGGGTGATGACCTCCTCATTTCTTCTGTTTTATCATACGCCGCAGCTATCCACGGCGCAACGAAGGGTGTGAGCAATGCTCACACCCTTCGTGGTTAGGCTTGATGCCAGTTGACTTTTTCCTTGATACGCTTGATGATCGACATCTTATTGTCCCACGCCGCCTGTGACAGGTCGACGGGGTACTCTTGCGGATTCAACACCCGCGTATACTCGTCCCACAGCGAATCGACGCTTTGCATCGCGTATTCCCGGACGTCGACCAACGCAGGCAAGTCGTAAACCAGCTTGCCTTGGTCAAAAATCGTCCGCAACAGTGGCCGCGCGTCGAAGTCCCGCACCGTTTTGTTGATGTACGTAAAATTGGGATGGAACATGTACAGTGAGTCTTGGTTGGCGATGTCTTCGTAAGCCAAGGCTACATAGTCCCCTTCGGACTTGCCATTGGAATGGCGCGTGATCCGCCAAACTTGCTTTTTGCCCGGCGTCGAAACCTTCTCGGCATTGGCTGACAGCTTGATCGTATCCGCCATCTCACCGTGCTCGTCTTCGATCGACACCAGCTTGTAGACGGCGCCTAAAGCAGGATGGTCGTACGCGGTGATCACCTTCGTCCCCACGCCCCACGTATCGATTTTTGCGCCTTGCATCTTCAAGTTCTGGATCGTATTTTCATCCAAATCATTAGACGCCACGATCTTAGTATCGGTGAAGCCTGCCGCGTCTAACTGCTGGCGGACACGCTTGGAAATGTACGCCATATCCCCCGAGTCGATGCGCACGCCTTGGAAATCGATCTTATCGCCCATCTCCTGAGCGACACGAATCGCCGCAGGCACCCCGGAGCGGAGCGTGTCATAAGTATCGACCAAAAACGTCACATCGTGGTTGACCTCGGCGTAAGCCTTGAACGCATCGTAATCGTCACGATAAGCCTGCACTAAAGCATGTGCGTGGGTCCCGGAAATCGGAATCCCGAACACCTTGCCGGCACGGACATTGGAAGTCGCATTAAAGCCCCCGATGAACGCCGCACGCGTGCCCCACATTGCCGCACTGGTTTCTTGCGCGCGGCGAGTACCAAATTCCATCAGCGGATCATTCCCGACAACCGCGCGGATCCGCGCCGCCTTCGTCGCCACTAAAGTCTGATAGTTGACCATATTCAAAATGGCCGTCTCGATCAACTGCCCTTGTGCCAGCGGGCCCTCAAACTGCACGATCGGCTCATTGTTGAACACCAAGTCGCCTTCTACCGCGGAACGCAGGGTCCCCGTAAACTTCAGATCGTGCAAATAATCGAGAAACGCTTGAGGATAGTTTGTGACTTCGCTGAGGTAGTCAATATCAGAATCCGTGAACTGAAGCCCCTTCAGATATTCCACCATATGTTCCAAGCCGGCAAAAACAGCAAAGCCACTGCCGAATGGTAAGTCTCGGAAGTACACCTCAAAGATCGCATTGCGCTCTGCGATGCCTTGCTTCCAATACGTATACATCATATTTAGTTCATAGAAGTCAGTGTGCAAGGCTAGCCCATCATCTTTATAAGTCATAACCGTACCTTTCGTCTGCGCCGCAACGACGCTAAGAGTGACAAGATTGTTGGGTATATTTTACCGCGTTGCGCAGACGATAGCAAAAAACCGCGTGAAATTTTTCACGCGGCAGGAAGTGGTGATAAGAAGTGCCTTGGTAAGCCATGACTTTGCTTAGGGATCACCCCCCGCATGTGCGGGGAAAACACGGATTAGCCTGGAAAGTGTAAACGTGGTGGCGGCCCATATGCCTCAATGCCCTGATATCACTGGCTTTACACCTTTAGAACATTTTTATAAAAATGCAACGTCTGCTAGTTCATATCTAGTTTAATCTGTTGGAATCTGGTCAGAATCTGGTCAAAAAGTCTCTCGCACTCGCAAGATAAATAACGCTCCTAGTCCCCAAGTGGGACTATTTTTATGTTGCAAAAGCAAACATGCGTTCGTATAATAATTGGCGAGGTGATAGTATGAAACTTCCAATCACAATTGGCGATTATAAGCTCACGCGCGACCGTGACCATCGCGGCATGGTGGCGCTACGTGGTCGAGATTGCGCCGGATCACTTGAACCAGACAAGCTGCTAGATGACTTGCCTCGCGTGATCGGGCGACCGCTAACAATCGACGAGCAGGTAGCACTGACACTGGCGGTCCCAGGGGTGGCAGCATGAATGATGCGGCGATTATCCTAGCCAGGATCGAGCCCCTTTTCCAGCGACTCCACGGCCACATATATCAGATCCGCGTCGCCAAAGTGGCGATTGACGGACAGATACACTTCTTTTTCGAGGATCAGCCCCGTGACCACCGGTTCAAGTCGATTCCGCTACACTCCATCTCTTTAGATCTCGACCACTTCGAGGAAGTCATTCGCGCAATCCGCTCGCAGTATGGATTGTCCTTCAACTTTTATGGCTTCGTCGGCGATCGCTGGCCTAGTAATGGCAACTTAATCCAGAAGAAGCTGCGGCCGAACGAGCTTTTTTACGGCGAACAAAAATAGCCGAAGGGGAATTCCCTCCGGCTAGCGAACATATATGTCGTCAGGGCTGATCACCCTGGCTGTCTCCCAATGAATCGGCCTCGACCTAGCGTCGGGGCTATTTTTGCGTCTTGTAGCCAGGCCAGTATTTAGCGCGCAGCTCTTCACGTAGTTCCAAGGCCTCTTTGAGTGTGTCTCTCAGTCCTCCGTGCTGGCGATGATCGTAAGTCACTGCGACCCTATAGCGCCACCGGCTACCACGAAACGTCATCGAGATATTGCGGTACCCGGTGTGACTAGTGGCTGGTACCTTGTCAGTAAGCATCGAAGCGTGGTGATCGGCGCCCGTCTCAAGATTAGCGGCCTTGACATGACCGCAGCTCGTGGTTTGGCCTGTAGTAAGCGAGCTAGTCGCCACATAGGTCTGCTTCCCGCAATCACACTGGCACAGCCACAAAACTGCTGACGACCCGTCTTTGCGACGAGCTCGCTTGCCACTGTCCTTGATTGCCGTTAGGTGGCCGAAAACTTGGCCTGTAAGGTTTACCTTGTTTGCCATAGCTAACTCCAGCTTTTACTGAAGTCTTCATCTGCAAACAATGATGCTAGACCGCTGACTTGCTTTAACCTCAACAGCTCGTCTGCGTCCATACCAATATTTTTCATGATCCAGGCATCACTCATCCCCGCGTCTTTCAATTCTTTGACAATGTTAGTCATCAACTCGATGCTGTGAGTGCCACGCGCACGATTGTGTCTGATTGTGGATGCGATACGGTCCTCTACTGGCTTGTCGATCACCACAATTGGTAGCAAGCCTCCTTCACGCTCATAGATGTCCTTGTGCGTCAGCATCACGCTATAGCGATGGTACCCGTCAACGATTTCGTACTTATCTTCGTCTTCGAGGTAGTAGGTGACGATTGGCATCGTATAACCGTCGTCCTTAATGGACTCATAAAGCAGTTTCATTTCTGGCGGCGCCACGTGATTAGGGTTGTATGAGTTTGCCTGCACCTTTTCGATCGGCACAGCCTGAACGCCATAAACTGGTGATTTAAAGGATGCTGCTGTATTTCTCAATGGCTCTCTTCCTCTTTTCCACTTGTGCCTTGGTCTGTGCAAACCCCATATATTTTGCCGTATGATCGTTTTTCATAATGGTGATGCACATCCGCTTATACGACGGGACGACTCTAAAATTCGTCACCGGCGCGTCATCGGGATAATCGTCAAAAGTCACCGGCTTTTTCGTAGTCCGGTAGTTTGTTTTCTTGCCAACTTTGACGTGGATGCCTGCGTCCTGTAGCTCTTTGATCGTCTGATCGTCCAGCACGCCACCCTTGTCTCGCCAAAAACTAATCGAGGTTTCAAATATGTGTTCGTAATTTTCGCGGGCGTCTTTCGGTAGCGTCTTAAGCAAAAAAGCTAGGTAGCTACGCCAAGTCATCCCCTTTGGCAAAGTGATCGACTTCCACCCCATTGCCGTGGTACCGCCATAGATCCCGGCAAAATTTGCGCCGTTTACCCGACCTACCATTTTTGCCCAAGTGTCCGGTTCGATCACCTGGTAAAGGCGCAGTGTGGCGATACCCTGACTGATAAATGGACTTGCGACGCGCATCTGGTCGATAGGCAAGCCTGCCTGATAGTATAAGTCGTAGATTTTGTTGTATGGCCACGCCTTTTTTGCATTAGCAATCCAAACGTCACGTGTCTGCCAGTCATAAATAGGATACGCGTTTGCAAGGTTCGGAGACCTTTTGATGACATAGTTTGTGTCCTTATAGCCATTCACCTTGTGCTGTCCCTTTATAGCGCGAAAACGATCGAGGGACTCATCTGCTCGGATTCCGATTGCGGCGGCCGTCTTACCGTAGGCGTCAGCATACCAGGCAGTAAAGTCATCTTGCACCTGATAGTCTCGTGTTCCCGGCGTGTAGTCCCAGGGAACATTGTCTTCATTAACGACATAGTCAGCTACGGGCATTGGCCGCACCCAGATATCTCGCTTATCCTTTTCCCACGGCACCCATAAGCCTTGTGTGGCAGATGTCGAGGTGGGCACTGAGTTTGGCAGTGCCAGCCAAAACCTTTGCACGTCTGCTAGATCGTCAAAAACCGATTGCACATACTGCATCGTGGCTTGATACTGCGCCTCGTAGTCAAGAAAATAGTATGCCAGCTTATTCTTTAGTCCACGCTTAGTAGCATAGTCATATGCCATATGCAGCAGCATGCCGCTGTCTTTGCCGCCGCTAAAGGCGACAAGCACGTGCTCGAACTCTTTAAAAAGATAAGCTAAGCGCTCCTGGCTAGCTTCGTAAACTGTCTGATTACTATAGGTTTTCAACCATTTCACGCCCCTTTCCTTCCTCAGATGCAAGCTTGAAAGCGTCAAGCATAGAAGTTTTTTTGTTGATGTTCGTGTCGATAAGATGCTCCAGCCCCACGTCAGCCGTCAGCATGTAGTAGCGAACATCCTCAGTCTGGCCCACGCGATAGATTCGCCGTTGCGCTTGCTCAAGCTGAGCATAGTCAAAAGTCTTGTCCCAAAAAATCATCTTTTTGTAAGCTTGAAGATTGAGGCCGAAAGCGCCAGTCCCATAGGTCAAAACTTTAGCTTGCGGGAATTTCTCCGCCAGATAGTCCCGGGCCTTTACAAACTTACAAAAAATTACCGTATCTTCATCAACCAAATTTCTAATCTGCCAGAACTTCTGATCGTCAAGAGTGTATTCATGTTGCATAGCCTGCGTCATCCGCAAAAACCAGTTAGCGTCATCTCGCCAATCCTGGAGCATCTCTTCTTTTTTGGAGTAGTAGGCATCAAGTTTATTGGTCAAATCGTACTGGATCTCCAAAAAACTCGACTGTACGCCAATTTTAAGCCGCGAATTGAAGACGTATGGTTCTATCAAAGCATACAAATACTGTTCATTTTTCGAGCGCATTATTTGATAGCTCCAGCGACCATCTTCATCTTGACGCTCGATGTAGTCCGAAAAAGTGTAGCGAAATTCTTGATAGCTCATCTTCAGGATCTTCGGCGATAAGAATTCCATTTGCGACCACAAATCAAGGACGTTGCGACTTAGTGGAGTCCCATTAAGGATCAACCGATAGTAGGCCCTTTTCCCAATCTCAATGGTTCGCTCAGTCCGCTTGGCAGCGATGTTTTTAATCTTAAGGGACTCATCGACCACCATAAAGACTTTTTCTTTTTCCGCTAGCCGTTCCCTTAAAGCCAGATATTGCCTATCCGATTGGGCAATGGTTTCCACACCGATAATCTCGTAAGGCTTGTCACATCCCCACTTATCGATTTCTTTTTGGAGGTTGGCTTTAGTGGAGAAGGGCACCACCCATAGAACCCAGTCAGCCTCTGACCCATTTATAAGCTCTAGCGCAGTTCGAGTCTTACCAGTCCCTGGCTCCATAAAGAGCGCACCGACACGTAGTTTTTCTAGCTTTTTTATAGCTAAGCTTTGCTTAACGCTTAAGCTCGTCATCGACTTTCACATCCTCCCACGTCCCTATATAAGGCGCTCTATGAAACCGCTCGACCCGCGGAATATCAACATAAGTCTTCTGCTTTTCGAGCTCGCTAAGTAGCTTCTCTCCCGACATCTCTACAGCCTCCCCTAGCGACTCGCCCCTATACCGCCAATCAGGATTGACGGCAATTCGTATCTGCCCGGTTCGAACATTTTTCTGCACCAGTTTTCGAGGTATCCACACCCATGCCTCTATGCTTGGAACGCGTAATTTTATCACCTTCTCATAGACGTGGCGGATCAGGCTTTTATCGATTTTTTTGTACTCCCACGGCATGGCATACACCTCCACAATTACAGTATTGTGTTTACGCGGACTTCGATATACGGGCTTTTGAAATCATCGTCTGGACGCTTAAAGGCGATGACGAGCTTACCGACACCAGTCTTTAGCATCGTGAACTCATCAGGCTCGCCCTCTGAATGGGCATCCTCATGTTTTTCGGAAGTTAAGTAGTCAAACATCAGTTTCTCGACGGCCAGCTCAAGCGCACCGTCACGGCCATAAGCAAAGTACATGTCAGCGTATGCCATGGCCTCATCGTCAAAGCCCTCTGCCTTCACGATCTGGGACACAAGTAGAGCCTGATAGTAGGATTTGGGGTTTGCTGCCCGGTCAGCCATTACAGCGCTGTACAAGTCTTTGTCGTATTTGTACAGCTCATCAAAGTAATCGAAAGCGTAAGTCTGATACTTCATAGTAGCAGTGAGCCTGGTCGTCTTCTTGATCTTGCTTAGGTCGAACTTTGGGACACGTGCGCCAAAATCGAGGTCAAGTTCTTGACCCGTACTGTTTGCAATTTTACGTAGGGCATCCATGCTTGAGTCTTCACCGTTCTCGATTCTCGTCAGAGTGCGCCGGGACACACCTGTCTGCTCTGCAAACTCATCCTGGGTCATGCCCATATTTCTGCGCAGCTTTTTTACCGCTTCTTTGATTTCTGTCATTTTGCTCTCCTCCTAGTCCTTGACCATGACACTTTTGGCTACCCATACGGTGCGGGTACTCTTATAGTCAAAGTCATCAGGATCATAAACGTTAAACTGGATCTGTAAAGCCTTGGCAGTCTCTTTGACGACTTCGGTGCTTACGGTATGGAAGAAGACCAGCTTGCGATCCATCCGGAACCGAAAATCCTTTTCAATCACCCATGCTGGCACGCCGGCGACGTCGTTGGGACGAAGCTTGTCCAGCATCCACACATCCATACGCACATGAGCGTTATGACCGTTTACGTACTGCCATACAAGCCGAAGCGTAATCCCGAAGGCGATCTGATAATCGCCTACCAGAGACTTGATCAGATGGGCGTATTCGTGGGCCCAACGCATGACGTCGGCCGATTCTTCGCGTTGTTGACGTTGTGCTTTGCTCATGATGATTTCCTCCTTGGATTACGTTCCTTACTTGATGAACCTAGTATACCACCAAATTTTAAAATGTGCCACATTTGGCGCAAATAAAATTAAAAAAGTGTCAAAAGTGGCACAAAGAGGGGCACAAAAATAGGCCCACCCCCGAAGGAGTGAGCCGTTGATGAGCTGTGATGAGTTTTAATGAGCTAAAATGGATTGCTAGTCCCAATTTTGATCTGCAAGCGATCCAACGGTTGACCGAAGTTCCCGGCGTAATTGTCGGTCAACCCAGCAACCGAACGGCCATCATCACAGACGGTCCGCAACCAACCGGCTTGTGTGGTCGTTTGTGACCGGTAGTAAGCTTGGCTGTAAGCTTCGCCCGCTGGCGTAATGTAGATCATTTCGACAGCGTCGATGGTCTTGCCGAGTGTGCCAGCATAGCCGTTGACAGCGTCCTTATGATTGTAGCCGGTGACCCACGGCAACCACTCGCCACCGATCACACGAACGCGGTATTTGATTGTCCCGTGGCTCACCTTGATGCAAAGCGCATCATGCTTGTGGTTTGGATTGCCCGCAAAACCATTGGAGTTTTTGTTGTTGAAATTGGTGACAGCGCCAAGCCACCCAGCACCTTGCTGGTGTAGCTCATAGGTGACGTTGACTTTAGCAGCAACCTTAGCGCGTGCTGTGTGATTGACAACAGCAGGAGTGGAAGCTTTGACGGTTGCCACAGGCTTGCCGCTGATTGCCGCATACTTGGCCCACGCCAACTTATCACCGTAAAAAGCGTCGAAATCCAATGATGCACCCCAACCTGACAGGTGGCCAGATGAGGTGTATTGGAACATTGCCATACTTGGCCAGCGCTTGAGCGTGCCGTATAAATCACGTGGCTGATAGCCGTTGACCGTATTGTAGTTGTTGTATTGGGCAATCCATACACCGTAACCAGCTTTGACCACACTTGACCAGTCGTAGGCGTTTTCGACAGCAAGTGACATGTAGATGATCGGCCGCACACCAGTTTTGGCATAGACATAATCCAACCACGCCTTAGCCCACGCGACTGATGGCCGAGCTGGTTCGTAGTCCAAGACAAGCATAGCTTTGCCGATATACGGCTTAATAGTCGCTAAGAAATGATCGGCCTCAGCCTGCACATTACCGTTTGAGGCAAAGTGGTAGAATCCTAATAGCGCCGGTGCTTTGGCAATCTGGTCGGCCAGTGCCGGGTTGGTGTAAGTGCTTGATTCGGTCGCCTTTACGATGCGAAAATCACCAGGCATCTTGGGGATTCCAGCTTGATAGTTGGCGATATCAATACCGTTCAAGGTCATTTTACTTGTCCTCCTTCTTAGGTGTGGTGTAAGTCAGTGCCTGGGCACTGTCAGTCACGCCGGCAGTAGTCGGGTCAGTGACCACACCAAGAATTGACAGCACCGCGAATACCGCATTGACGATGCCGGTCAGTTGCGTGCCTAGGTTGGCAAAGTCCCACTTATATCCAAAAGGGGCAGCCACAGCTTGCGCAAGCAATAAAATAGCCGGCACTAAGGCCAGCCAGAACTTGACGCTCAATACTCGTACTTTCCAATTAATCTTCATGGTTATCTTCTCCTTTGATTCCTACGTGGTCTTCCAAACGGGTAAGCCTAGTTGAATGGCTCCCCAGTTCCTGACTATGAACCTTTTGCGTATTCAGAATGTCATCAATTACTTTCTCCTCATTCTGGAACCTTTGGTCAAACTTAAAGCCCAAATCTTTAATATCTTCTCGCAACGGATCCAGTGCAATCTTTTTGAATAGCCAACTACACAGGCTAACCAGTGTAGCGGTTAAAGTTGCAAGCCCTACCCAATCGCCAATTCCATAACCTAAAAAATTCACATCATTTCACTTCCTTCCACAAAAATACCGCTAGGCATTTGCCCCAGCGGCGTAGTCGTTACCGGTAATTTGTTTATACTCATCAGACGTGATTGCTCCAGATTCTACATAGCCCTCTATCGGGCAACCCCACGCGTACATCTGTTTTACAAAGTCCCGCATCAGCTCTCGCCCCCTAACTTTTCTGTGAGCGCGGTGACTTGTGCCGCCAATTGCGCGTTTTGCAAGCCCAGTGCGTTGATCATCTGCTGCTCAGGAGTGGGAATCACCTTATTAGCTTCGGCTTCAAGCTCTACCCGCTTGTCTTCATCAGTAGTTATAATGCCATCCGCTGATACCTTTGAGGCCCCTAACCAGATACTTGCCAGATCGGCGGGCGCCACCTCGACTGCCTCACTAGTGTCAAATGGGGCTACCCATTCTTTACCATCCCAAAACTCTTGCTGGTAGCCAATGATATATCCATCAGCGTCGATGCTGAACAGCACTTTGATTTTATCTTTGGTTTCCATTTTATCCTCCTATACTGCAAATACCCTACTCATGACTGCCTTAGGTGACTGAGTGCCTGAGTTATTAGCTGCCACACCGGTGATCTGCGTGTTAGTCACGATCAGCTGCTTAAAGAACGTCCCTATGCCCGGCATAGACAGCTGTGCCATTAAGTCACGGCTCGCGTGGTACGTCGTCCAAATGTTGGGCACGAGCGTGTAGTTATAGTGACTGTCTTGACGACCGGAGTTGAAGTATTGCCATTCAACTAACCAGCCCGAAAAAGTCTGATCAAGATTGACCGACATTGTCGCCACGTCGCCCGCTTGGGGGTAAATCGTCCCTTGCCAGGCTAAGAGGCCGCTCCGCATCATTGCCAGCAACTGTGCAGGTGTTAGCGTCCCAGACTCCCAAACCGGGGCATCTGATGCGGACTTTTTATACAAGCCTCCCAGCATCATCTGACCATTTTTGATGCTGATCGTGTCAAACTTGACTCCGCCAGAATAGGAGATAGAATCAAGTCCCAGCGGTGTGAGCGACGTTGTCGAGTAAAGAGAGTTATCAGTGTCGCTATAAGCGATTGTGCTCAAAGCACCACTTTCAAGTGTCGAGGTGCCGTGAACCGCAAACGTGGCTCCCTCCGGTTGAACTTCCGAAAACGATGAAACGAACTTCGAGCCATTAAAAGTAACGCCGTTAAAGGTCAATCCATCAAAAGTGGGCGCGGCGATGTTAGATGCAGATATCTGCTGTTCAACCCAATTCGTTCCATCTGACGTATAGAACTTGATTGCAACGCCTTTATCGTCGGTCAGCCAGAACCGGCTGTTAGCAATGGGTACCTTGTCCGGCAACGACGTGCCGCTGCTGAAGGTCGTGACCTCTGTAGCGTTCTTGCCAGGGTCACCTCGATCGCCTTTGGGCCCCTGGAAAAGCGCCCAGGTGTACTTAGCGGGGTCCGTCGAGTCATCTGGACTGTCATCCACATACTGACCGATGTAAGTGGCATCCACTGCATTTGTTGTACTAAAGCCGGTTTTGCCATCGCTGGACTGCGCATAGGCAATATGCGTATAAGAAGACTTACCATCCTTGCCGGGATCACCAGGTGCACCGGTTGCACCGCGCACCTTGATCCACATCCCAGCGTAGGCGGAAGGGTCGTCGCTCGGCACTGCCGTCGCCCCGTATACCGTAGCCATGTAAGTCTTACCAGCTGGTAAGACGGACATGTTGGTGCCCTGGTCATCGTCGGCGTAGCGGACCCATGGGTAGAACTTGCTTTGACTCTTGACGGCTTCGAGATCAGCTGCCAGCTTCTGGAGCTGCGGATCGATCTCACTCTGCTCAATCATGTAGTCGCCAAGCGTTGCGGTGTGAGTGCCATCGGCATAGGATGTCACCAGCTCAAGCAGACGCGTGGAGAGATTGAGTCGCTGGACTTCGTCGACGACGTGGATCGTGTCGCCAATCTCGACGCCGCTAGGCAACTCGACGATATCGACGTCGTAGTTGTAGACGGGCTCGACGGCCTTCTTGAGGTCTGCCAGCATGGACTGAAAGAGCGTGGCTTGAGTGGTCGCCTCGTAGCTGATGTCGCGGTTGACGTAGCCGCCCTTAGTCGCCAGATTTGGGTCGATGAAACGGGACCATTTCTGGTTGGCTACAGTGTCCTTGAGCGTCCGGCCAGACAGCACGTAGCGCCCGTCTGGATCGGTGTACTTATAGCCTTCTAGCGTCACCGGTGTCTCTTTGCCCTCGGGTGCTGCGCCCTTGCCTGTGATCGACGTGTACAGGTCATAAATGTTGCCTGTCACGGTGATCGAGTTCAAGTGTGTGTTGACCTCCAGGCGTTGACCCTTGTCGGCGCCGATATGCTTATAGATGTCGATATAGCGGCTGATCACCCGCGTGCCCGTCACATCAAAGCGGAACTTCAGCTCCGCGTTATCGAACTGGGTGGCGACCGACTCAATGCGGGTTAGGGCCGTGTCATCGTCACCGTCCCAGCTCAAGGTGCGGGCCAGAGACGGGATTTCATTGACGCCGATCTCGAAACCAGAGTCGGTCGTAAAGTATTCGATGTACTGGGCGGCCGTCATGGGGCCGCTGGCGGTATAGGCGTTGACCGTTTCGTTAATCAGGTCGATACCGCCGTTTTCGGCGACAAACTGGATCGACCCATTGCTGATGTCGGCGCTGGTCCATTCTGCGATCGTCATGAAGAGGTAGTCGCCCTTCTCATCCTTGTAGAGCAAGAAGTTGCCGAGCGCTGCCATGGTCTTAGCCTTGGTCGCCAGGTCATCATCAAACCACCTGAGATTGCCGGAGTACGTGCGCCCTACGGCGGTCGAGGCGTACTCGTGGTCTTCGTCGTCCGTGATGAAGAAGTCGCCGCTCTTGCCGCCTGCGTTTGCAGTGCCCAAGTAGTTAAAGCTGCGATCAGTAAAGTAAAAATCCATCAGACATACGCCTCCCTCCATTCGATTTGCGCATCAAAAGCCTGGGCCCAGCTAGAAGCCAGCGGCATGATGCTGTTGTCGCCAGGCTGTATATAAAAGCTGTCCCATTGATTGCCGACCGCCTGTAAGTCTGGTGCTGCCACGCCGTTGACGTAGACCATCTGGTGAGCCACGTCAGCGACCACCACGTCGCCCAGCTTGAAGCGGTTTGGCAGGTCTTGCCAGAAGTCCACATTGACCCACTGGAAGATGCTGTCCGACCAGTTGATCGTCCATCCCAGTTTGTCGGCAAAACCTGGCGTCCATACAGTCCAGCCATCGATCGGGGTTGCCCCCAGAGTGTCGATGTTAAAGACCTTGGTCAGGACGGCCGAGGCGTTGACACCGGCAGCGGTCAGTTTCTGCACCTTGCTTAGCGTAAAGGTGACCTGGTTACCTAGCTTGCCGATCTTGGCCTCAAACATTCCGTTGGTGAATTGGCGTCGATCGAGGTCCATCGTGAAGAGCGGCCGGCCCTCAAACTGCGCATCTAGCTCTAGACCGTCAGCGCTGTAATTTGAATCGCGCACCGTCATCCCCAGCACCACCGTTGACCCGCTCGTGAGGTTGAATTCAATTCGCCCTGTTGCAGGCGCGTTAGTCGTCGCATTGAAGCGGTTGACCCACAAGCAGTTGCCTTTGCTGTTGCCCTGCGAGTTGGCGTGAATCGTGCCAGACATAGACGGACCAGCCCAGTAGTGATCGGACGTAGACCGTGTAAGTTGCGGCGTAGCAGCGTCGGGATTCAAGGTATAAGAAAAGGACCCAGCCTGCCGATTAGGCTTGCTAGAGTCCCCAAGATAGTAAGGGTAGTTGATGTGGCCAGCGTTGAGTGTGACCCCTGTCGGTGCTGACTTGAGATCGTAATGGAAGACAGTCTCAGAGTCATCGTGCTGCTTGCCGTCTAGCTCTTCACTAGAGCCAAACTGCAGCACGCCACCCTGATCGTTAGCCCAGCCTACCAGACCGTTATCGCCATTCATCGTGGCGGTTAAGACCGGCGGGGACTGGAAGGTGCCGACTGATCGGAGCGGAATGCTTGCACCAGACGGGCCCGTCGCTTCCGACAGGTCGAGCGAGTGGGCCAGACCATCAGGCACGATGAAATTTAGCAGCACGCGGTTGTCGTAGTAGGCCTCATCGAGCGTCGATTGCTGATCAGCGATCGCGTCATAGTAAACGGTTGGCTCATCCCCAAAGATAAGCCGCGCAGTTCCAGGAGTGCTCATCGCACCCGCCAGATCGTGGCGCTTGCGCACCGCGTCCGTCATGATGAGTCCGGTGATCTGGATCGTGGTCTCCTCGGCGGAGGTGTATCGCAGCTTCTTACCGTTTGCGCGCCCCACCTTCTCGATCGTCGCTAGGCGGTTTTGTCCTAGGTTGCGATTGACTAAGATCACGCCATCGAGCCACTGGGTCAGCTCAACGCCATTAAATTTGATACTGAATTTTACCACGTAGTCGCCCCCTTAGCGCGTGCGTTCAGCCGCTTAGCACGGTTAGTTTCGTTTTGCAGCGGCTTGACGATCGAGTGTGCCAGCTCTTGGCCGTCGATATAGACGCCAAAACCGGTTTGACCAGGCTGACCGCCGCCGCCATTGACCATTGCAGTCATGAGCACGATCAGCTTATCCAGCTTGTCTCCGAGATCCGAGCTACCATCGCTCGTCATATGATCCCGTGCAGCCATTGCAGCAGCTGTCTTGCCCAGCATCTCGTAACCACGAGATGCCTTAAGCGACGACATAGGGATTGCCGCTTCTAGACCAGCCTCACCGAAGATTGAAGGGACACTGGCGAAGCCACCGTTGGCGTAGCCCTCGCTACCGGAGACACGGGCAAAAGCAGAGTTTCCAGTACCGTAGATGTGTTTCATGTAGTTGATCCCGGCCAGCAGGTCATCATAGCCATTGAAGATGTTGCCATGGCCCGGGAATTTGAAGGCGTTAAAGGTAGGCTCGATCGTTTGGACCAAGCCCTTTGACGGAATACCTTTTTTGGCGTTGGAGTCCCAGTTATTTTGAGCGCGTGGATTACCATTAGACTCACGGGCGATCACTCGGAGCCAGGCGGCCACTTGGCCAGCCGTAGCGTCGAAGCCATTCTTCTTCAGAGCCTTGATAACATCAGGCTTCCACCGTTGCACACCGCTTCCTTTTGGTTCTGCTGCACTACTACTGTCGTTTCCGTCATCAAACGCCTTTCTTAGTTTGGCAAAGGCGTTAGCAACCGTGCTAACACTTTTATCTCGCATGTCGCCAGAGATAGACCGTTGTGCAGAGCCTACTCCAGACACGCTGCTGATATTAAAGATCCCATCCGCTAACTTTTTTAACGTGTCAAGCGGATGAGTAATCGCATCAAACGCACTGGACGCGGCATCGCTAACCTTGTCAAAAATACTAGAAGCACCAGATTTCACCTTGGCTAAGAAGCTAGCAAGTGTTGATGTTCCTGCAGCATACCCCGGCAAAGTCTTGCCGTAGTTACCAGCTAACAGTTTTGCAGTGTCATCGGCGTTTAAAATATATTCGCCTGACTTCACCGAAGCAAACTCCGCACCATGGGCCCCCAGAAGATCCACGGTACTACTGTATGGGCTGTACCTCAGTTCGGGGCCGGCTTCACCAACTAGGGCCTTAGACGATCCTATCACGCTACCACCGTTGGCGTATGCTAAGCCACCGACTTGCGTATAGCCATAGCTAGCCTTAGAGATGCTAACCTGGCTGCCACCGAGCATTTTAAGGAATTTATTAAACCAGGTACCCAAACCGCTAAAGATGCTGTGTGTCCCAGATGCCTGTGCATGCCCAGCTTTCATAGAACTGTTAGCTTGCGTCGTCGCGTGACCAACAACCGCCTTGGATTGTGATGAAGCATATCCTGTTACACCAGACATTTGTGCTTGCTGATTAGCAATGGCAGTAGCCTTTTGCTTCTCAATAGCACTTTTGACGGAACCATATTGGTTGCTTGCGTGTTTGGTGGTCTTTTTGTATTGATCGCCGGCGGCTGTCACTACATCGTCGCGCTGTGCCTTAGCCTTGGCGACGATATCATTGTACTGTGCCTTAGAGATTGTGCCATTGTCCTTGTATTCTTTTTTCGCTGTTGCAACGGTTGATTTGTACTTGGAGCTGGCTGCGGCAATGATTTGGTCGCGTGCTTGTTGTGCAGGTTTGACCGCTGCATTGTACTCGGCTTTGGCATTTTTTGCCGTGTTGTTAAGTTGGGTAATAGAAAGCTTGCCTTTATCCTTAGTAAGTTTTTGCAGTAATTTGGTCTGCTGTTGAGCGCCTTTTTGCACCGTGGAAGTGATTTTAGAGTTGCTGGACATTTCTTGCTTGACGTAGATAGCAGCATAACTCTTGTAAGCGGCAAGAAGCTCTTTATTTTTCTCCTTTTCGTAAGCAGCGGAATTCTTTCCGTCCTTCTTAGCGATCGCTTGCAGCTTTGTGGTGTTACCATTGGCAATCTTGATAGCTTGAGCATAGTAAGACGTAGCCGACTTTTGCATGTCGGCATATGCGGACTTCTTAGATTTTGCTTCCGCTGCATCAGTCTTCTTGAGCTTAGCCATCTGTGCATCGGCTTGTTTTTGAGTCATAGAACCATTGACGACTAGCTTTTTTAGGTCGGCGGCGGCACTGGCTTCCTTCTTTTTGTAGTAGCTATCGACCGACTTTTGCATCTTGGTGTAGGTACTCGACACCGACGCAGACGCTTTAGCAAGCGACTTAGGATCAGTCGAGATCGATACGACCATCTTCTTGCTCAGCGCCTTGGCATACTTCTCGAACTGAGTGCCAAGTGCCTTGTCGTCAGTGCTGATCTTTGGTGTACTGATCTTGATGCCAGCAGTTGCCTTCTTGATCGTGTCGTGAATAGAATTAGCCCACTTTTGAGCGGTCTTTGTACTACCAAGCGCGTCACCAATTGCTGCCCCTATACCGGCCCCAGCAACAGTACCAGCGCCTGGAATTATTGATCCTAAAGCCGCGCCGATACCGCCGCCAATGACGGCGCCAGTGGATTTAGAAGCAGCCTTAACTTTAGCCGTAGTGCTGTTACTGACAAGTGCGGTGGCAATTGAGCCACCAACATCAAAAACGGCGCCAGCACCCGCCAAAACACCAGCTGTATTGCCAACCTTAGCCAGCGAAGAGCCAGCCCTTGACGTTGTAGACGCTACCGTCGTTGCAACACCTGAAGTAGGAACGTTCAGGTTGCCAACAGCATTAGCTACTGCGGATGTCCCGGTACCAACTTGTGCAAGCTTGCTGACTAAGCTGCTTACTCGCGAGATGATGCCTGCACTAGTCAGATCTTTCAGCACTGACATCACACGGACAATGCTCCCAGCGAAGGTTAACGCTTTTTTTGCTGCAAACAGGCTCAGGACGATTTTTACGGCGTCCCGGATGCCTTCTTTGTTTGCTACGATCTTGTCGAGGATATCGTGGATCGTCCCCAGTGGATCCTTCATGTCTTTCGCGTTCTTGCCGCCGACACCGAGGAAGCCCGCAACGTCACTGATGATGCCCTTAAAGATTGACCAGACTTCACCGCCAGCGATCTTCGCGATGTCCCACAGGTCGGTCGCGATACCGGTTACGTCGGTCTTGTGCTTGCTGATGTACTCCAGTAGCTGTTCGCCATAGTTGGCGATCTTCGCGATGCCGGTACCAAGCGTTGTCGCTGCATCTTGCACGACCTTAGAGGTCAGGATGCTAGCCAGCGAGGACATCCCCGAGTTCTTGACGTCGAGCAGTGGCGCGGCCATCTTAGCCTTGATGCTTAGCCAACCGCCGGATAGCTGTGCGAGTGCACCTTCGGAGGTCTTGCCAAAGCGATCAAAGACGTCGTTACTGGTCGTCCCGACTTTGGAGAGCAGGTTCATAAAGTCAGCGGACGAGATCTTACCGTCAGCCACCATCTTGTTGAAGGAAGCCTGGCTCACGCCGGCCGCCTTAGATAGCTGGGCACCGAGTGTCGGCGCAGCCTTTTCAAGCCGTGCCAGTGAGCCGGTCGTCAGGTCGCCGCTAGCGATCACCCGGGTCAGGGCCTTAGCTAAGCCGTCGGTTTGCTGGCCACTAAGGTGACTAGCCGTACCGACAGCTGCAAGCCCTTGGGTCAGCATCACAGTCTTTTGGGTGTTGCCGCTTGTGAGCGTGTCAAGTGTGCGTTGAAGCACGTTGACTTCGCCGGCACTATCACCAGTCTTCGCCCGCAAGTAGCTCATCTGGTCGCTAAGGATTTGGATGTCGTTTGCCGACTTACCCATCGCTGACCAGGTGTTTTTGAGCGTCTCGCCCGCCTCGTTAAGCTCAAGGCCAGACTTCAAGGTTTCCTTCAAAGTCCCAGTGAGTGCTGTCCAGCCGGCCGTGATCGCGTTGGTGACCAGGCCGCCGGTAACGATCTTCTTAAAAAGCCCCGGTGTCTTCTCCGCCTCTTTGTTGGTCCCGGCTACGGCCGTGCGCAAGCGCGTAAAGACCGTAGGGTTGGCCTTGGAGATAGCGTCGTTGAGCTCGCCCATGCGGGTTTTAGCTTGTGCCATCTTCGTAGCAGTTTCGTTGACCCGGATGGCCTGCTTTGCGTAGGCCTCGGAAGACTTGCCGCTAGCGTCTGCGATTTTGTTGAGTTCGTTGGACTGGAGCCGGTAGATCCGTTCCATCTTGGAGAGCTGATCGCCCAGGTCGGAAGCTTCGCGCTTGTTGGCCTCGGTCTGCTTGCCTTCTGCTTGCAAGCGGGTCACATAAGAGCGAGAGGTCTCGGAGATCCGCGACAGCTCATGTTCTGCATCAGCCAGGCCACTCTTGTAGAAGTCAACTGACTCCTTAGCCCGTTGCTGCTGCGAGGTCATAGACTGCAAGCGTGTGGATGCGGTGCCGATCTGCTTTTCGAGCTTGGCAAAATCTTCAGCACCCCGATTTGTCGAGGTGTCAAGCTTGCTTTGCTCAGCTCGTAGTCGAGAGATGTACTCTTCTTGGTGTTTGACGGAGGCGGTCAGGCCTTCGTATTTGACGTTTGCCGCGCTAAGCGAGTCACCAGCTGACTTGAGCTGTGCCGATTGGGCTCGCCACTCGCTTGTCAGCGCACTGACTTCGGTGCGTAGCTGCTTCATTGTCTTCTCAGGTTGATCGGTGTCGAGACCGATTCGCGTGTTGAAGGTACCCGCTGGTACTTTGCCTGCCATTACTTACCACCACTCTTTCTACCAAGGGAGTCCATCCACTCGAAAGCGTCGACCGGACGCTTATCACGTGGCCGTGCCTGCATCAACTCGTTCATGCGCTTGTAACCAGCGGCTTCGTACACATCAGGCATGATGCCAAAGTTGGTCATCGCCTGTTGCTCGTTGTAGTCGAAGTCCTCGATCATGCCATCTAACTCATCGAGATACTGATACGGCGTCACTTTTTTGGTCGTCTTCAGTCGCCTTTTGACTGGACTCCATCCCCATGACCTGACCGGCGACATCGCGTGCGAAGTCAGCAGCCGCATTCATCGAGATAGAGTCCAGCGCCGTCATCTGCTTTTGATTCAGCTTAAGTGTGCTGATTACGTACTGATTCATCTTGTCCATAAGATCCAGCTGGGTGTCTAAATCGTTGAGCATCGTCACAGCCAGTGCATCCTCGTCAGCGTCGTCTGGCGCTTTTTGATCTTGCCGGTCAACTTCGGCCTTAGCCAAGTCACGCAGCATAGTCATTGCGCGGCGATAAGCGCCTTGGCTGGCTAGTACCTTGATAGGTTTCTTCTCACCGATCACACTAGCGTCAATCTCTACATAATCTTCATTCAAAATCGATCTCTCCTTTTATGCCTCCACGCCCACCCTGCAAGTGACTAAGCCTAGGCGGCCGTCACAGTTACGGTTGCTTTTGCGGTCTTGCCACCATCGGCACTCGTGGCCGTGACGTCTGCGGACCCAGCCTTTACGCCTGTCACCTTGCCCGCGTTATCCACAGTAAGGATGCCGGTGTCGCTGGATTTATACGTGACAGCCTGGTTCGTGGCGTTAGCAGGTGCTAGCGTCGCCTTAAGCTGTACAGTCGCGCCGACTGCTACGGTTGCAGTGGTCTTATCGAGCGATACGCCCGTCACTGCTACCGTCGTCGGCGCTACGCTTTTGGGGTGTAGCCTTCAAAGATGAAGGCCAGCATCTTCTCGTAGTCGAAGTTCTCTTCGTCAGAGTAGAACTTCTGATATACCAGTTGGTCACTCGCACGTGCTTGCACACTGAAGGTCAGCGCGTCGTGCACGATCGTCGGGTTCTGCTGGTTGGTCTGCAAGTTCATTTCACCAGGGGTGAAGATTCCCATTGGGAAGGCCATATATAGGTCAACCCCGGAGCGATGCTGCGAGTGGACGATTAAGCCACCCGTGACAGTTGCACCAGACTTGGCAGCCATCCCACCGTTAGTCTGGTCGGCCTGTAAGCCCACGAAGGTGTCATACACCAAATGTGGGATGTCGTTAGCTGCCAAGGCGACAGACGGCTGGATGACGCCGACTGTTTGCTCAGCAACTGCGTTAGACCCGTAGACCTTTTCAGGGGTGATGCTTAAGTTGGTGATGTTGGCCTGCGTGGCACCTAAAGAGCTTGCCAGATCGACAGTAAAGAGGCCGTCAACGGCCCCGCCGATCGTATCGGTTACTAGCTTGTTATTCTCGTCGTACCGGGCGAGGATGAAGTCAGCTAAGCCTCGTAATTCCATAGTTATCTCTCCTTTGTGTTTGCGAATTGAAAGGCCTTCGTATACTGGCCCGTCGACGGGTCGAAGGTATGTGGTGCCGAATAGATTTCACCCCATCCGGCCGCCTCGAAGGCATTAAAAATGGCCTCTTCCACTGCCGACGCCTGGTCGGACTTGGAGAGACCATAAAAGATGTTTACTGCAACGGCTCGCCTGAAGCGGGTCGCTTTGTCGCTGCCATACTCGTCCGGCGATTCACCGGTTGCCTCGGTGAGCAGGATGACAGTCTTTGCCGTATCGTCTGCCACTGGGCCTGGCAACATGTTAGGATACACGCCGTCAACACCGTCGATTGTGCCGATGACAGCCTGCGCATCAGTGACTGTGCTCATGTGCTACCACCTCCGTGCAACTCGTCATATTTGGCCTTCATGGCCGCGTAGACGCGTTCTTTGGCCGCCTCCTGGGCGCGATCAGTAAAGTGTGTGTTGGCAAGCTCTTTAGCACTCATCTTCTTTTGGCCGTCGCTGATCAGACGGGCCAGAAAGTCGAAGTAATGATTGTCGTAGCCAACATCGGTGTCGCCGGTGTTGAGATTGTCAGCGGTGAAGCCGCCCTTGTATGTGATTGAGTCGGCAAGGTGTCCGCGTTTTCGCTTGGTCGCGTGACCGGCAGAGTGGCGGCCCTTGCTGTAATCAATGTCGGAGCGCGGCGTCATCTCTTTGAGGACCTCGGCATAAGCCTTGGCCCCTGCTTCGGTGATCTCTCCCCGTTCTGCCGCTGATAAGGTCACATAGGCGTCAACCTGGCGCAGCCACTCGTTGAGTGCGTCGCCAAAGTCCATGTCTGCGTCATTAGCCACGCTTGGTCACCTCCAAAAGAGTCAGCAAGTCGTAAGCGCGAGGCCCTGGCACGGGCTCAGATTGCACGTCTGTAAGCTCGTAAGTGTGGCCTGGCATAGTCACATGAGTCACACCTTCATACGCGCCAGGCGGCATATGACGCACCACATACATGACTGTGCGTTCGCGACTTGTCCCAGCGATTTGATACTGTTGGAGCATGGTTCGCGCCCAGGGACCAGCAAGCGTCTGACGTTTGGGAGCGAAGGTGTCAACTGGCACGCCCTCGGCGTTATAGTCGGTCTTCATCGCTCCCAGCTGGATCAGTCGATCCAGTCGGACCGGTGTCGCTAGTTGTACCATCCTGGCTCACCTCCCATCTGCCACGCAGCTGCGCGATGATTGAGTTGGCGACCAGGTTGACGCTGACCATTGCCGATCCCGCCACAACCGCCACTGGGTTCTGCTGATACGCCCCGGCGATTGCAATGATAGCCACGTCAAACAGCGACTCGTTGGCGGCGTCAGTGGCAAAACCGTCATCGCACCCCACGGCATCCTTGACGTAGCTTGTAGCCGCGTCCAGGTACCCTTGAAGCTGCGCATTGACAGTAGCGTCCCAAGCAGCGTCACCAGTGTCCATCAGTCGCAGTGAGGCTTTAAGCTGCTCGATTGTCGCCATCAGCAATCACCGCCTAAGCCGCTGCCGCGACAGTCACCTTGACGGTAGCCGTAAAGGCGCCGCTGGTGGCAGTGATCGTGGCCGTGCCTGCGGCGATCGCAGTGATGGTGCCATCAGTGCCTACCTTGGCGATGGTCTCATCGCTGGAAGCGTAAGTGATCGCACCGTTTACTGCTGCTTCGTCGTCAGCGCCTGCTGGTGTGGCCGCAGCTGTTACTTGTTTCGTGTCGCCAACCTTCATCGAGGCTGTGGCTTGGCTCATCGCCAGACCGGTAGCCGGGTTAGAGGCTGGCGCTACGCTTTTGGGTCGGTACCAGTTTGGTCAGCGATGGCAGTAAAGCTAGTCCAAACCGCGGCCTCGTCATCAGTGACCTGCACATCGAAACGATCCAGGACACGGACCTTAGTCGTGTTGGTCTCGAAGGCACCAGCACCGATGTTGGTGGATAGTAAGCTAGTGTTTTGACGGTTGTATAAGGTGACAGCTTCCTTGAAGTCGCCGTAGCCAAGTGGGTGAGACCCATCGGCGTTGTCAGGCAAGGACTTGTCGGCAATTTCGTGGATTAGCTTGCCACCGATGACATGCTGGTCCGGTTGAGTGACAGGCTCGGTGATTAAGTAGCGGCCTTCCGCGTCCTTGACCTTAGACAAGATGTCAAAGCCGGAGGTGTTGGTCATGAAGCTGGATGTGCTCTTGAGCGCAGGGTCAATGGCCTTGTTCATCAGAGTCTTGATGTCGTCAAAGTTTTCAAGCTTGCCGTCGTACTTCTTGAGCAAACCAAATGCAGCGATGATTGCACCGTTGTGAGTGGCAACGACCTTCTTGGCAATCCAAACTTCAAGCCAAGCCATCAGATTGTCCGCAGTGTCGGCGAGCAAAGAGTTGGTGATGGTGGTGATTCCGCCGTAGGTAGCAATCAGGTACTTGACCAAGTGCAGCTTTGGATCGTCGTTGTCTGGAATATTGCCAGCTTCGTCGATCTTTTGCAGCGGCGTGATGTCAGACCACTTTTCATACACGCGGGAGCCGCTCAAGGTGCCGACGCTTTCGACGGTGACGTACTGCTCCAAAGCGTCAAATTGGCGCTTCAGGAGGTTGATTGCGGTCTCGATGTCTTGCGGGATTGTCAGTCCAATGGCGTTGCCGGCTTCGTCGGTGTCAGAGGTGATCATATCCATGACCTTTTGATCACCCTTCATCATGGCCTTGAAGTTCTTGATAAAGCCCGCCTTCAAGTCCTTTTCACCCTTGTCGAGTGGATGTTTGTCCTTGTCCTGCATCGCAGCCACTTCTTCGGCACGCGCTTCGGCCACTTGGTCTTTCAAGGCGTCACGTTGGTCACGCGCTTGGTCACGATCTGCCTTGAGCTTGTCAAAAGCTTCCTTGCTAAAATCATCGTCCAAAGCGGCGACGTTGAGCTTAGCGTTAAGGTCTTCGACCTTTTGGCCCGCGGTGATCCACGCGTCGTTGAGTTCGTTTACTGTTTTTGGCATTAGTTAGCCCTCCTTTTGGGTTTTGCCCATTAAAATAGCCAGCTTCGCATCACGCAGAGTTGGCATAGGCTTGTTGTTTTCGATAGGTTGTGGTGCCATCTTTGGTTCGGGCGTTGGCGCCTTAGCTTTTGGCAGCTCGTCGGCCTTGATCAGTAATGTGGCCAGCTTGTTGAGGCCGGCCTTTGGGATCGCTGTGCCGGTCGCGTTAGTGACCTGTGGTTGCGAGTCGTCAAAGACCATCACCTCATCGGCAAAGCCATTGGAGACAGCATCCTTAGCGGTCATCCAGGTCTCTTTTGCCATCAAGTCAAGTAGCTTGCCTTGTGCCATGCCAGTCTTTGCTTCATACGCGGATGCGATCGCCTGGTCAGCAGTATCGAGCATGTCGACACTAGCGTTGAGGTCGTCAGAATTGCCAGCGACAACGGTGGAAGCCCTGTGGATCATCATCATGGCCGTTGGACTCATGGTGATCTTATCGCCGGCCATCGCAATCACAGAAGCTGCGGAAGCCGCTAGTCCTTGGATATTAATCGTGACTGTGCCCGCGTGATTTTTGAGCATCGTGTAAATTTCAGACGCCGCAAAGACATCACCGCCGCCGCTAGCCACATCGACCGTCACATCGTCGCCATCATCTACTGCAAGTGCGGTACTGATAGCGGACGGGTGCGCACATGGCATGCCGAGCCAATCATAAAAGGCGCCGCTGCCATCATCGACAACGTCGCCCTTGATATCGATATTGATCATTCATTTTCACCTCCCTTCGTTGGATCTTCGTCAGGCTTAGGTTCATCTACCACTGGCACAGGTGCCACCTTGGCATCAGGCATGTCATCAGGCAAATATCCAGTGTGCTTGAGCAGCCAAACAGCTTGCTTGTTGTCCAGCAAGCCACCCTTACGCATGTTGATAGCGCTAGAGGCAAAGTTACTGCCCATCGGGTCGATCACCGGCCACAGGTCAGCCTCGAAGTCAGCGCGGCACTTGACGTTGAGCTCACTAATGGCGCTTTGCGCGTAGCGGTTCAGTGCTTTGACATACATCCCTGTTATCTGGTCGACAGACGACTGCTGGTCACCTTGGCCGTTGACGAAAGTGTCGGGGATACCGTAAACCTTAGCGATTTGCTTAGCCGTCCAGTCCGTTTGGCTGAGTAGCTGAGCGACGTTGCTTTGGACTTCCAGCTTCGTGTAGTCCTCAAGGTCATCTAACACGATTGGGCCGCCGTTGCTGGTTGACTGCTGTTGCATGAACTCACGCGAGCGTGCTGCCTTTTCGTTGGCGTTAAGTAGCCCGCCCTTGTTGACTTTCAAGACGCCCGGTGCCGTCACAGCTTGGCTCAGTGCATCGAGTGTCAGCTTATTGTTGGCTTTCTTGATGTTGAGCTCGTTGGCAAGCGCGGACAGCGGGCTGATTGCAGTCATACCTCCGTTTTTCGACAGCAAGCGGAAGTGTAGCAAGTCTGTTGCCGGTACAGCCTCCATCAAACCGATATCCGGCTCGTCAAAGGCCAGATTGTAGATCAGGCCACTGCCATCGCTGAGCAAGAAAGCTTGCACCTGTGACGGCCGCAACGCTTCCCATCGCAGATCAGCGCCATTGATGTTGCGCCAGCGATAGACAAAAGACTCGCCAGATAGCAATAGCTGTGCAAACACTGCGGTCCAGAACGAGTGCCCGTTGCTGGTCGCACTCGGATTGTCGACAAAGGCGTCCATGCGTGTACTGGTAGCCCGATAGTTGACCGTCGCAAGATCGCTAGCAAGCTGCATCACGACTGAGTAGATATCCGAGTTGTGTAGCGCCGTGTCGGCGCTCACATATTCGCTCGCACCTGTACTGTTAGCGACCGCGAAGTTGATTACGTCACTGAAATTGTTGCTGACCGGTTCAAACGGCGCGGCTTTGTTTTTCACATTGAAAATCGGCATTATTCATCACCTCCCTTCTGGCCGGCGACCATTTCACACAGCCAGCCCAGGAAGGCCAGAGAGGCCGCCAGAGCGATATAAAACCACCCCAGGCCAAATTGATAGGCCCCTGCACACAAAGCCACCAGGGCAAGAATAAAGCACAATACATCGGCCAGGTGCCAGATAGTGGCAGCTAGTTTTTTAAAGATCATCCGATTCACCTCCTCCATGCTGGCTTAAGAACCATTCTTTGACTTGCTCTTGCGTCATCCGATCCACCTGCTGTGACTTATCATTGATGTCGGCGTAGTCCTCGAAGTGATACATCGCCTGGTATCCGCTGTCGATGACGGCGTCAACCACGTCAATCTTGTACGTAGCAGCGGCCTTATCGACTTGGATGCCGATCTTATCCTCGTAAAGCTGCGCGTTCATCAACGCTTTAGCCATGATCGGGTCGTCTGGACGATCAATTGTGCCCTCAACAAAGCACTCTTGTAGCCACTTCGTCGGGTCTTTAAGTTCACTAGTCCGTTGTCGGATCGGTTCAAGTGGCCAGGCAGTGTTGAGCTCCATCTGCTTGATTGCCTTGGTGGCACCCCAAGCGTCGTAACCAAAAAAGACCACCTCAAGGCCGTTGTCCTCGACGTAGTCCATGAGCCACTGGTAGACCTGGTCGTCATTGATTAGGCCTTGCGGGTGACTGGTGATCGTGCAAAACTCCGGGTACTGCCGATAGGCGATGCCGTCTTGGTTCTCTTTGGCCTCGATTGACCCAGCCCGTTCCCACGGGATGAAACTGTGCTGCTCGACGTGCCAGTGCTTGGTGCCATCCGCGCGGCGATATGGATAGATAAAAGCGATGGCAGTGTTGTCGCTAAACATCGAGTAGTCAAAGCCCACATACACCTGGCGACCGCGGATGGAGAAATCTTTTACGACAGATCGTTCAATATCGCTTAGCTTGAGGAAGCTGTTCTGCTTCTCTTGCAGCCACATGTTGAGGTTCTTGTTTTGGAAGTCCGCGACCTTGCCAGTTGCCAGCATCTGGTCTCGCAAGTCCATCAAACCGCCAAAAAGCGTAGTGTACTGCGATTTGAGATCGAGCAGCGGGTTGGACTTTACCCAAGTATCTGGCTTATAAGTCTCGTTCAGGCTGTCCTGCGCCCACACCAGACACAAGCGCCGGTCGTTGGCCCGATCACTGTCACGCTCCATGACTTCCTGCATCATCTTTTGGTCGTCGTGGAACGGCACTGACGGATCAGGATACGCTGTTGAGATCTGGATGTATTGGTGATTTGGTACCTTGACCTGGCCAGTAGTGATCTTGCTGATCCGATCACGGCTCTTGACTTCACCGACTTCATCAAAGACGGCTGTTGTAAAGTGATACGAGTCATACTGTCCGGATTCTAGTGGGATCTCCCGCAACACATTGTTGGCGGTGCGCTGGACATACTGATCGTGCAGCAGTGGTATAAGCCCCGCTTGCTTCGCCAGTGTCTTGAAGGGCTCGTTAGCACAAATTTGTTTGAGCATCGTGCCAATGTATCCAAAGAGCTTGTTGGTCTGCTTGAAATTGATAGACGACACTAGGAAGTCCTGATTGGACAGGCTCAACGGTTCAATCAGGAAGCTGTATGACATGTAGATGCCCATCAGGTAGGTTTTACCCTGGCCACGGCCAACGCTAAGGTCGGCACGCGTGAAACGCTTCTGGCCGTCTAAAGTGACCCAACCAAAAAGCTGAGACAGAGTGAATTTCTGCCACAGCATCAGTTTGGAAGGTTCGCCAGTATCGACATCTGGGCAGATCGCCGCAAAAGTCAGAATGGCGCTAGTCTTGTCTAGGTCGTACCGGAATGGGAAGTATGCTTGCTCGGCTTCGGCACGTTGTAAATCTTGCACATGTCGGAAGCAGGCCAGCCGCATCATGTAGCCGGCCATAATCTTGCCGTCTAGGACTCTAAAGGCGTAGGTAGTACCGGGATCGGTGTACTTCTGACGGATAGCCCGATAGTCACGCTTGCGATAGGCGCCAATGACGTCGTGAGATTCGGTCAGGTCAATGATCTCTTCAGTCATTGCTTAGCCTCTTTTCCCATAAAGCGACTGAGTGCCTTTGCTACGTCCAAACCGTCCGTGTCAGAGCCGTCACCGACCATGTCGGCTAGTTCTGCCCGGGACTTCGGAGACAGCCCCAGCTGGCCTCCTATGGCCGTGAGTTGCTTCACCGCGTCGTTGAAGATTGACGTAGCCGGATTGCGCCGGATTGCGACCATGTCAGTGCCGATGATCTCGCCGCGTGAGTTCTGCACCGACTTCGTGATCGTCACCTGGGCACCTTCGTCTCGTATCGACTGATAGGCCTTGCGGTAGATCTCATATTGGGCGCAGTACATCTCGACCAGGTTCTGATCGATGCGCTGGACGTCGCTCCCTCGGACTTCTAAAAAGGGAACGATCTTGCGCCACATTGCGGCCGCGATCGCTCCCAGGTGTGCTGGCGGGTCATAAGAGAGATGACCCCCGTTTTGTTCGTTCCATGACTTTTTGACCACCGGAATCACCTCCCGTCCATTCGTGGCCAGCCCCGGTGGGGTAAATGTTCTGAGTCGACGCTTTTATGCGAGATGACGACTGTGTGTGCGCTCCTCCTACTCTCGCAACGGGGCGGGGGGATCAAAATTTATTGGCAGGTCAGCAGCTTTGCGAATCCACGGCGCGCCAGTCAAACGATTTGCGGCGCCGGTTCCGTAATAATCCTGCTCCCACTGCGTCTTGATTCGGTTCGTCCGGCTCGTGCAAGCGATGAGATTGTCGGGATCGTCGCGCAGCTCTGGTGCCACTTCTATAGGGACTATATGGTCCACCGTGGTAGCCTGGACAATCAGGCCAGCTTTAAAAGCATACTGGTCAAGATGGTTGTCGCGGTCGAGCACTGCTCGCCTCAACGACTGCCACTCCCTCGACTTGTAGAAAGCATACTGCTCTCTCTTGTCCTCACTTCGGTTACGGTTGACTCGGTTGTACTTATGCTGGTAACTGGCCTCATGTCCTCGTGCCCATCGCTGTCTGGTCTCAAGGTAGGCATCCTCTTGGTCTATGTGCTTAGCACAGTACCAGTGCGGTACCTCACACATAGCATGACAGCCAGTGGCACGGCATCGTCTAACCTTTGGCATCAGAGTTGTCCGTCTTCCCTTCGTCGCGCAGAATCTCCATCAGCTTGCTTGGTGCTTGATATGACTCTCGCACTCCGAGCATCTCGTTGACGTCCATACTTATGCTCCCTCTCTTCTTGCTTACTAATGCGGCAGATCATCGCCCACTCTTGGTAGGTCATGTATCCGCAGCTAGTTTTTATCATGCTCATGGGAATCACCCGATTGTTTGCAAAATAAAAGCGCCGCAAGCCTACGCTCCGACGCCATGTATATGCTGGGGCCTGACCGTTTTCCGCCGGCGGCCGCAAGGATAAAACTGTGCACGCTGTATCTAAAGGAGGAGTCATCCACATTTTTGCTTGTGTATGAGTTGCCCACGTGCCGAGGCAATAGCCGGCGGCAGTTTGACCCGACCGCCGGTTTGCGCGCTCATCAGATTTTCAAGGGGAATTACCTCCCTTGATTTTTTTGCGTCCACACGCAGAGACGTATGACTAACAGCGGTTCGGCCCACTGCTAGCCTGTGTGCTATAGAGGATAAGAGGCTTTCCACACATCCTTAAGTAGATTTGTTTTGGCCCTGCCCACACACCGAGGCAAAGATCGACGAGCCTTCGGCAGCCCGCCGACCGGATAGCTTTGCTCCTAGCTATCTGACTCTATCAATATAACAGTGAATCCCATTCATGTGGTTCCTTCTTAGTTGCAAATTAGTCACTCAAAAGTAGCATCTAAGTCTCATCTTTCAGTACGATCAGCTCGTGGTTTGGATAGGCTTCAGCGAACTCAAGTAGTGCCGCCGCCTTTTGCCGCTTCAAAGTACCCACGTTGCCAGCACCGGCTCGCTCGGCTACTTGCCACAGTGCCAGGTCTTCAGGCGTGCAGTAGGAAAAGTACAGCACCCACCTGCTTTGGTACTTGCACAAGGCGAGGGCGTTGTCGATCACCCCAAGATGGGCCTCTGCGTCCATCACCTTATCGAGCCGTTCGACAAGTGACGCTTCGACGCCATTTTGAAAGGACTTTGCCTTAGGCATCCCGTCCACAGAGGGCGACTTAAGGTCAGCCAAAGGACGGCCCGCCATCCGAGCGTAGTGCCGATACTTCTTGAGCTCGCGCCGAGCTTTAGCACAGCTCGCTTTTTCATCAATTTCTGGAAACAACCCCAAGTTTTGCCACTCCTTATGCTAGAATAAGTTGCTGGTTTTTCTAGTAAGGGACGCTCTTCGGGGTGTCCCATTTTTGTGCCTATTTTTTGCTTTGGGACAAAGCACTGTCAAAGCCCCAGTGTGGCGCGCTTGGCTTCTTTCCCATAAGCGTGTCACCAGCCTGGATCTTAGCCTGGTTGGCCTCACGTCCAGCGCGTAGCTTGCGTCGCCTTGTCTTAAGCCGTTGCCCCTTTTTACCCATTGCGCTCACCTCGGCGATGCAATTCCTTGGTGTAGCACTCGCCACACACCGGCAGGCCAAACGCTCCGCCGTCAGTAAAGGCTTCGAGTGACGTGTAGGTGCGGCCAAACTCGACGCGCTTGCCACAGTCAGCGCAGTTGACTAGTGATCCCATACGTGGCGTGGGGTTGACGTTCCAATCGGGGTGCGCTTCCCGAATCTCTGACAGGGTTCGCATCAGGCTTCACCCTCGATCAACTCAGTCTGGCCGTCAGCCGGTGTCACGTCGCGTGGGCCCTGTGACTGATTGTCTGTGTCAGTCTTGAGTTCGGTCTGGCGAGGTGTGATCTTGACAAAGACCATGTCGGCGATTGCGGCAGCTAAAGCATCACGCTTACCGTCTAAAAGCTTGGCATCGACTTGGAGCTTGATCTCGACGAATTGACCGTCTTTTGATTGTTTTTCAGCTGTATTGACAATGTAGCCATACACATCAATGCTATTATCTTTAATTTCAGTCATAGTAATTCCTCCTAGTATGCGGTGGCCTCTTGCCACCGGTAATTGACGTCCCGCCTGATGAGCGGGGCTTTCTCGTTTAGTGGTTTGGTAACACCCTGCGCGATCGTCTTGAAGTCGTGAGCGCGCACGACCACGGCCTCGACAGGGATTTTAAACATCGCCGTAAACCACTTGAACCTCAGCCGGTTCCCAGTGTCGATCCCATAAGCGCCAAATGAGTTTTTGACGTCGTACACGTGCATCATGTCCTTATACTCGTCAAAAACGACGAAGTCCGGCGTGTAGGCGACTTGGCTCATCTTGGCTGTGCCTTCGATCGGCATCAGTGGCTGTAAGACGAATCGCGGATGCACTCGATAAACGAAGCCACAGTCCTTAATGAAGTGCTGGTAAAAGTCCGCCTCTTTTTGACTGTCAAAGGTGTATCCGTCAAGGTAAACCTTTGTACCGCGCTTATTTATCGCCGTCGGTGCTTTCATCCTCGCTCGCCTCCTCAATCTCCTCGATAAGGCCTTTGACGATTCTGTAGTCAGCCATCGACTCGCTCTGCTTGTGTAGCTCGTCGCCAATGTGGAAAAGCTCCATCAGGATTGCAAAGGCCACCACTACTAACGTCTGCATCGATAGCAGCTTCACGCCTGTAAAAAGAGGCTCCGTGACGGCGACTATCCAAAATATGAATGCTAAAGTTCTCACTTGTTGGCCTCCTCATCGTGTAAAGCGTTATGAGAACGACTTTCCCACCGCCAATCGGCTGGGGTTTGGCACTGATTGTGGTACACAATCTCCCCACCCCAACGGCTCTGTAGCTTATAGGCCGTTCTGATCTCATCACCTACAAAATCGTGGCGATCGGTCTTATTGCCCATGGTGAAGAAACTGCCGACATATCGTGGTGGCTTTTTCATCACCGCCCAGGCATCGCCAATCTTGAGATAAGCGTGGGCGTCGGCTTTGGAGCGCTCGAGTTCTCTCAGGCCATCTCGGTAATCCCGTATCTTCACGCAGTCTCCTGTGATCACCCACAGTTTGAGCGCTAGCGCGATATTCAAGCCAAACAGGACTACGATTAATGCCGATTGTATGATGTCGATCATTTATCAGCCTCCGCTTCTGCTTGAAGGTATTCGCTAACCATCTCTAAAGCCTTGTTAATCTCCACCGTGGCATTGTCAACGTGCTTCTGCACTCCCGGCGTGGGCGCGTCAAAATTCTCCAAGATTGCACCAGTGGCCGATAAGACCCCGGCGTCGCTAGCAACCTCCAACAGATCAAGCAACTCTGATTTCATCATTTGTCTTCCTCCAAATATTCCCCCAGTACGGCCAGGGTCTTCTCGACATTCTCCCCGTCGCGCTGCTCACTTTCGATTACTTCGGCGCGGCTCGGATAACGCCAGTTGCCACGTCTCACCATCGATGGGATGCGATTAATAACTTCGTCCGGCGGGATTATAAGCCCCATATCATGGATGTAAAGGTGGAATTCTGTGTCTGACAGCATCACCCAGTATGACTCGTCGCTGTCAAACCACACCACGCGGTTAGGCTCTGGCCATGTGAGGTTTGCGGGATTAATTGTCATGGTTGGCCTCCGTATCTCGAACGAACCGCACAATCTTCAACTCTGGCTTATGCTTCTTACGCCGGGCCGCGTTGGCCATCAGCCACGTGCGATACGTAGCCACCCCACCCTTAAACCGCGTCTCGAAGACTTGACCGGTGGTATGGCCATCGGAGACCAACGCGTAAAGCTCATCGGTTTGGGTCATCACTCGTTTACTCATCGCGTACCTCCGGGACTGGCAGTTCTTCACCCTTGAGCCAACTGTCAATCACAAACATTGCGTGTTTGTGAGCCCCCAATAGCTCCTCGGCGGTGCTGATGTCTTTTTCAAGTGTCAAGCAAGTTTCCAGGTATTTAATGGCCCGCTCCATGTCATTGAAAAAGCGCACCCCTTGGAACACTTCGTATCCTCGCTTGTCGGTGTACGGTTTTCCAACCGAAATTTGCCGGTATGCGGTCATACGTAAAGAGTAACCTCCGATGTTAATCTTCATTGCCATCAGTCCCTCACCTCCACTACTTCATAAGGATTCGTATACCGGTCTGGTGCGCCGCCAAGAATATTCCACATGTTGCCTTGACGGGCAATCTGCCTAGCGTCCTTACGTGTGCTGAATTTTGTTGCGAATTGACGCGGTGCGCCAAAATCGTAGTCATCACCGCGATGGCTGTAGTATTCGCCCTTGCCGTTCGTAACTAGATACTTAGTCATGGTCGGTCACCTCCACGGGTGTGATCGCCTTGACCCAGTCAGGCGCGGCGTCTATTTCGGCTTGGGTGACGGTGGGCTTGGTATAACTCGGGTCTGCTTCGGTTTCATCTACCAGCCAACGACCGTTGTATTTGTATGCGTAGTAAAAATACTCGCCTTCGTCATCATCCGTCCCTTCCATCGGCAGGACGTAGCGCTTCTCGACGGGCTTGTGATGTAGTCGAAGCGTGTAGATGTCGGTAACCCCTTCGGCGTCCTCACTCCGAATGCATCTCGGTTCCAGTAAAGCGTCATCATACTTGTCATTATTGATGAAGCCGATAACCTTCCCTTTACTCATGATCGCTTACCTCCACTTTCTCGCAGTCCTGCAAACCGTAGCGCTCGATCTCGGCAGCGGTGAACTGGCGAGCCGCTTCAAGGTAACTATCATCTTCCCGACAAGGCTGTATACTGCCGTCAGAGCGCTTAATGTATACCCAGCCTTCCGCGTGGGGCACCTTGACGTAATAGAGCTTCGGCTTCTCGACCACCCAGCCGTTGACGTAGGCGCACATGAGGCGGTATTGGTCACGGGCTACTGCCGTATACCTCGCAATCGAAATTGCCGGATAAAAATCAGTTTTCGCTTTTTCCAGCATCTCCGCTTCCGCCTCGCTCACCACGATCGGTGCGGGTTTCTCACCTAGCTTGACGACGTGACCGCCGTTTGCTTGGGAAACGGCCTCGGCAAAACCCAGTTTGAAAGTTGTATTCCGTCTAGCGTTGTTGAGAGGTGAATAAAAGCCCTGATTATCGAAATCCCAATAGCAATCTTTATCGTTTTTTACTGCATATAAGCTCATCGCGATACCTCCTTTGTCCAACTCTTCACCGACTTCACGCGGTAGCTCCGGCTTCTTGTGCCCATCTTCCAGGCTGTCGACAAGCCTCTGTACAGCGCTTAAGGCCTCGCTAAAGTCCACGCCACCAAAGCGATAGCCATCGTCCTCGCCCTCGTAGCTTATCGATCCAGAGTGGTACATTTGGTCAAGCAGATCCGCCAGCTTACTTTTCAGTTCTTCTTTGTCCATGATTACCGCCCCCTGACGCGTCTTGCGCCACACTTTTTACATTGCTCAACAGTAGGCCAAAGCCCCTGGTTCTTATCCCATCGCCATTCATGATGGCAAAAGAATCGTTTTATCACCTGTTTCATTATTTCTCCCTTCGTTGATCACTGATATTTTTGACTGCGTAAGAGTTGCCTTGACCATGGGCTGCCATACGGCTGATGGTCAGATCGCCGTAGCGAGCCTTAAGTGCCGACCCGCCCATGTTGGTGGTGACGATCACACTCTTGTCCTCGCGCAGCCGGAAGACCTCGTTGGCGAGATCAACGTCGTAGTCACTGCCACGCTCGGCGCCCAGGTCATCGATCACCACGACGTCAGCCTTGCCGATCTCGGTCATGACTGCGTCCATTTGGGCGCGCACATCGTCATGGCCGTCGTGCATCCCCGCCTTGCGTCGGCTCATCAGCATCTGCCAGTCCACAAACATGGTGGTCTTAGTCCACTTGCTATCGACCTGGATCTGCACCAGAATGCCGTTGGCGATGTGACTCTTGCCGACGCCAACGTTGCCGTATAGCAGCGCGTGCACGGTTTGGCCCCGGACAATCTGCTCAGCGACGCCATGGCCGTAGTACAGCAGCTCTTTTTGACCTGGCGTATCTGTCGCGAAGTTCCTGAAGTCCTTGCTCATAAGGCTGTCATTGGCCCAGACGCTGTATTTGAGGTAGTACCCGATAGTCCGATTCTTGCGCCCTTCAGCTTCCAGCTGTGGGGCTTTTTTGGTCTTACCGGCCTTCTCAGTAGGCGGCTGCTTGTAGCCACATGACAGGCACGCCCCTGCCATCTTCTGACCAGTCTGGCGGCTAAGCACCTTTGGCCGGTAAAGCTGATGGCCACAAGTCGGGCAAGTGACTCCAAAGGTCTCTAGCTTGTTGATCCATCCCTCGATGGCTGATGCTCCATCACTCACGCTTGCACCTCCTAAAATGGCAAGTCATCGTCACTGATCGTCCTGCTACTGTCGTAAGTTGCCTGCGGCTTAGCAGATCCACGCGCCTGCTTGGCCGCCTTGAACTTTGCCTCTTCGCCTTCGATGCTAGCGACCGAGTTAAGGTGCTTGCTCTCCCAGTCTCGTAAGATGCCTTCGACGTAGCCAAAGCTGCGTTTGTTTCTGGAGATTGCGATCTCCATCCCCTTGACCAAGATTTGGTTGGCTTCAGGTTCAGAAGCTCCGACTTCTTGGAAGTCGCCGACCCAGTCTTCGATCTTCTGGATCACGAAAGGCGACAAGACCCCGAAGTTCTGTTCGTAGAAGCCAGCTGCTGCGCGCTCTTCTGTAGTAGTAGGAACATTCTTTTCATTCTTTACATTCTTGTTTGTGTTCGTTAGCTGTTCGTTAGCTGTTCGAGAGCTGTTCGTTAGCTGTTCACTTTGCTGGTACTCATTCCAGTTGAGTACAGTGATGACGCTGAATTGCGGGTTTGATTTGATGTTCAACATCCCGAGAGATTCAAAATCTTTCAGCGCGCGATAAATAAATGAGCTGTTCACTTTGAGAGATGGACGCACACCGGCGTTCATCTCATCCCGCAGTGCGACGCGGCCCGTGACCAGTTGACCGCTGTTCAAGTGCTGTTCACGGCCGTTAAAAGGAACAGTACCAGGTACGTGTCTCGCCTTGATCAGGATTAGAAGCCACAGCTTAAGTCGCTGCGGGTCTGTCCAGACGAGGGACTTCGTAATTTTGCGGTGAAGCTTAATCCAGCCTTCGTCTGCCATCAGATCACCTCCTACCAGGCGAAGTAGAACTCGCCAGTGCTCTGGCACCAGTACTGGCCGCCACCGATATAGGCTGCATCCTGATCACCACAGACCTGGCAAAGCTCGCATAAATCTGCATCCACGCGATCACCCCTCGTCCGCTGCGCTGTCAGTCTGGCTCTTGAAGTACTCGTCTGCTTCCTTAGCGAGATCAGGGTCGATCGTGGTAGCTGTGTCCGTGGTCGATTCTTCTTCGGCGCCGTCCACCCACTTAGGCTCGCTGGTCAGTTCACCGGTCTCAGGATCAAAGTTCTGTGGCGTCTCATCCTTAGCGACAGCTTCTTGCATCTGAATCGAAAGGATGCCCCACTTGCTCAGCAGGTTGCGGATCACCGTCTTGATCGCCATGGCATCAAAGTTGGACTTCCAGACACCAGACCGCTGACCGTTGTAGTTGCCGGACTTGCTGTATTGTTTGCGGTGCTCATCCATCTCTTCGACCGTCCAGTAAGTCGTCTTCTGAAAGCCGTTAAGCAGCTCAAAGTGACCGACGTAGCCGACAACCTTGTCGCTGATCTTCTCGCCAACTGAATAGGTCTCGGAGAACGGATCCCAGTCACGGATCTCGCCCTCGTGGACCACGCTTGCGTTGATTGCTTTGTACTGGCCCGTGCGGAGCGCAAGTTGGATATACCCGCGATACCCCATCTGTGGCTGTGCGCGCTTTAGCCAGCTACCGGAGGCCTTGTCCTTTTCACGGAATGGCACGATGTACATGTAGCCCAAGTTAGGATCTACGGGCAAATTAAGTGCCGCTGCGACCATTGCAGATGAGACCACACTCATGGCGTCGACGTCTTGCAGCTGTTGTGAGCTGTTGACTAGATTGATCACCGAGCTGGTAAAGGCATTGGCATTTTTGCCCATAACCTCGGCCATCCGCTTCTGCACAGAGCCACTGTTCATGAGACTCTTGACGCTTGATGCCGCTACTGCTGTGTGGGCGCTCTGCGCGCTTGCAAGCTGATTCGATAGTTGGCTCATTCTTCTTCTGCCTCCTCAAGATCGTTTGTGATGATACGCCGCACATCGCCTGGCATGTGGTACTCGATGTTGCCGTGATCAGTGATGATCAGTGGCCCATCTGTGATGGGCTCCGGGATCTGAATTGATTCGGCGTTGCCACGATACTTCTGACCGTCAAATGTGATGACGGTATAGTGCCTGTCATACAAAATCATTTAAGTGCCTTCTTTCGTTTAATCCTCAAAGTGCGGGTTCCCCGCTTGTTGGCTTTGTTGGTGACGATCCAGTTGGTCGTCTCTCCGGCGCTGGCTTCGCCGATTGTCTCCCGCAGCTTGTTGTCGATCGCGTCGGTAGCCTCTTTGGATGACTCCATACTTGATTTGAGCTCTTCTCGGCTCGTTAGCAGGCTGTCGAAGGACGTGTCCATGGATAAGGCCTCCCCGTCGTCTTCGGGGTACAGGGCGCGTAATGCGGCCGTCGTAGCGGCAGTACCGTCTGGATCTGGTGGGACATCCTTGATGATGTGCTGCTCCCACCAGTCAATTAACTGCGGCTCGATGATGCTGATGGCTTCCTGGTCGCGATCGACGCGCTTGTAGCCAAAGTGGTGACCACCGACTAGGTAGGCAAAGTAGACGTAAGGCCGATCCAGCACGTGCATGTAGTGCTGCACCTGCAACTGGTATGGCACCGGCACCTGGTCACCTTCCCACTCGCTGGACTTGTACTCAGTCGCTGTCTTAATCTCCAAGAAGCCTTCCTCACCGGCGATATCCCGATCAATGTTTGCCCGCAGGTAAGGGTGCTCCGGATCGTAATAGGTCTTGTTTTGCCTATAGACGCGCTTACCGGTCACTGCTTGAAATTCGTGGGCCAAAATAGGCTCCATGATGGTGCCCCAATGCGTAAATTCATTGCCTTGGTCAGTGATCGGGATCCGACCCGTCTTCGTCGCCCAGACGCTGTAAGGCGAGTTCCAGGGGCTCAGGCCTAAGATGGCAGCTACGTCGCTACCGCCGATGCCCTTGCGCCGAAATTTGAGCCACTCCAGGCGATCCATACCGGCAGTGCTGGCAAACTCAGGCGTCATGGTCTGGCCGCCTTCCCGCAACAAAAACAGCTGCCGTGAAGTGCCCGTTAAATGTCTTCCACCATTGGACGGTCGTATATTTTGCCCGCACTACGGGCGCGCCAATTGCCTCAGATAATGGTTTTAGCCAGTCACGAGCCTCTGCGTTAGTCTTCGGAAGCGTATCGCCGCGCGTCATGGTCAGGTCCACGCTTGCCCCACGACGCATCAACCCGATGACAGCCGCCTCTGTAGGCGTTAAATCATTAATCTTCATGGTCTTCATCCCCTTCATCAAAGCCGAACTGCTCGGCCTTCTGTTGCTCCCAGTCGTCATGCTCACGGAGTGCAGCGTCAATGTCTTGCTGGTTCATCGCTGGCCTCCTCTTCGGCGTGACCGAGGTCACGGTCTAGTCGCTCCTCATACAACTTCAAAAACAAGTCCTTGATCTGCTGATATTCAGAGATGGCTGCCTGATAATCTTTAGGGTTCAGTTTGGTATTGAGGGACACACCATGAAGAGCCAAAACAAGGTAACGAATACTGTTGTGAATTCTCCCGGCATATACCGAATGGGCACTACGCGCGTTATAGGTCCAACCGCTCGGACCATATAGCCGGTTGTAGCGACTAGAAATCGGATATTTCTCATTAAGTGCGCGGATCTCTGAACTTTTGACGCTCACAAGCTGAAACACGGTTCGCGAGTCAAGCACTCGGTCATCGGTTGTCAGAGCTTTTGCTACTGCATCACTAATAATTTTCGATAGGTCCTCTTTTGTCAGCGTTATTTGGTCACTCATTGTCTTCCTCCTCTGGGATGTCTAGCAGCTTGACGATCCAAGCTGCGATTGGCTTGTCACCGCGCAACTCAAGGTAAATTCGAGTTGCGAGAACAAAAACTAAAAATGCGATTGCTACTTGTACTAAAGTCATGTGTTGCCTCCTACGGACACTTGCGATGTGTGAGAGTCATCTTTTTTGTCTTGCAATAAAGCTGTTGATGTCCGTCTTGCTGAAGTAGACCTTTCTACCGATTCGCCGGCATGGCAGGCCCTTCTTGCGAAGTTCTAGTAACGTATATTTGGTGCCCTGAAGTAGCGTGATGGCGTGTTCTGTGTCTAGCCACTCGGCGGCCATGATCACCAGCTCATCACGTAGCACTGCACGGATGGTTCGGCCGAGTGTCTTAGCTAGCAACGATTCCGCCATCCTAATCACTTCCTTTTGTTTGGCCTCCCTCCGGCGGATAATAGATTCGGAAAGGAGGTGAAGATTAATGAATGAAATGGAATTGTCATTTAGTGAAATGAAACAGCTTCTTCGATCGGCGTTCACTCACGCTCGTCGTGCAAATGATTTCGTCTCTGATCATGGAGAACGCGGTGAATTTGCTGCGGTAGGCGAAGCTGCTTGTGCGTATTCTGATTTTCGGGCGCTTTGGATTTACGCTAAGGTGAAACCCGACTTTGACCGTGGCGACCTTGACGATTTGATGGATAAGGCGGCTGTATTTCAGCATGAGTTATCTAAAAATGTCGCAACAAACCACAGCCACCAGTGGACTGATATCGAGTACGGTAGCTTAGTCAAAACCGGTAGCCGTGTTGCCGGCCTGCTTCGCGAAGATAAGCTGTTCACAGATCAAGAAGTTACTGATTACTTGTCTGACTAGTCTTCTCGACAAACCGCTTGATTAGGTCAATCTCGGCTTCGTCAAATCCCATGCTGCCTAGTCGAGCGGTTGTAGTTTGCTTAAACAGCCACGATACGGGGTCTGCTTTGGCGGGCGCCGTATTTTGCTCGTTCCGGCCTTGGACAATAGCATCAATTTTGCCTAAAGTTTCATGAAGTTGTTTCGTCTGGGTTGCAGCCAGATTGAGCAACTTTTTTAGTTCGTCAAGGTTCAGGTTGACGGTGGTTTTATAGCTACCAATCGGTTTGCTCATTTGGATACCTCCATATCACCGGTTAGGAAACCATTAATGAAGTGTTGTTGGCCGTCGCCAGTGACTTTCGTCGTCTTGGTAGTGACGTTCACGCCGTTGCCATCAAGATGTGTCGATTCCTTAATCTCGAACCAACCGGCATCCATCGACTTCTGCGTTGGCGTGTTCCAGTCGCTACCTTTGCGTGCGATCAGATAGCCGTGATTACGTAGCCAAGCAAACAAACGATTCTGGCCAATGATGATGCCGTTTTGTCGCAAGATTTTGGCAAGCGATCCGATCAGAATACTTGTGGTGCTTGCTGACACCGCATCAGCGAACAACGCTTTGGGCTTCATCGCCTCGTTATCGGCTGTGAGAGCCGCCGTCTTGGCTTGCTCGGTCTTGAGCTGTGTTGCTAGCCGGATAATGAAGTCGGGATTGGTGAGCGTCTTCTCAATCGTCTCAGGCGTCATGTACGCGCCATGCTTGCGGATTGTTGGCAAGACTTCCGCTGCCACCCAGTCCGTAAATTCCTCCGAGTTTGGCATTTCAGATTTGAACACCAGCTTATAGAGTCCTGGTTCGGCGATAACAACGAAGTCTTGTTTACCACCGGGGGTCATCAATTTGGTGACCCCTTTAAATTTGTCTGGAACGTATTTGTTGACCGCGTTCGCCGGCTTGCTATACCCCAGCACCTCGGCGACATCCTTACCAACAAACATTGGTTGATCATCGACTAACACGGTACGAATTGATTGACCGTGAAAGTCGAATAATTGTGGTTCATTCATTTCAATACCTCCTTTTGTTTATGATCGAGATAGCCTAGGATACGATCCCAGCGCTTCTTGTCTGTGTCAGTGGCCGTTAACCCTTGGCCTTGCACCATCTTCTTGACAAGATGGGCTGTTTGACTTGCTGAGAGGCCAATGTGTGCGCCAGCCTCTGCTTGAATCATGTGAGCCTTAGCTAACTGTTCTTGCCATTCCCATTTGTCTGCCATACTTTCACTTCCTTTTGTGCGATAATTGATAAAAACGGAGCGGATAATTGTGAAACTATCAAAAGAGCAACTTGCTTTGTTGCAAAAACTCGATGCCGGAAAATTGCCAGTCAGCAATGACTATTTCAACCACCATCTAATTGACCTCTGGCATGAAAAGTTACTTACACCTGAAATCAAATTTGAGGGTGGTGATGAGACAGTAACGGGCTATCGCTTAACGGATAAAGGTCGAAACCTTGTTTCGATTGAAAAAGAAGAACGTTCCCAACACGTCAAGGACAATTTCTGGTCTCCACTCGCTGTTAATTTCATCATCTGGATTGTTGGCCTTGCAATGGGGTGGATATTGCGCTCGTTATTTTAGGAACCATCCCATCACCGTGCCTACTAGCAATGAGCCTAATGCCCAGATCAAGGCACGACAGGGATGTTCCCGCTCCCACTCAATGTATCCAACCCAAAAGCCGCTGATACGTTTCTTTTCCTTGGAAATCAAGCTGTTTTCACCTCACTTTCTAACCAAATTTGTACATTAAGTTGTTAAACTCAGTTGACGTGGTACGAGTTTCGTACTACAATTGCACACGTAAACAAGCGTAGAAAACGCCAGTCCTACCTCGTCTGTTCCTTGCTTGGCGGCTCCGGGACAATTGACACGGTATTTATATGCTCTGTTTAACAACTTGGTACGAGGACTATATTAATACGCCTTTCGTACTTCGTCAACATAATTTGAACGTCTTTTGTAAATTAACATTTACGAAACCGGGAGGAGCCTTGATATGACGCTGTTCGAGCGTATTAAAAAAATTTCATCAGAACGTGGATTTGCATTGACGGAGGTCGCACGCCGCGCCGGTATTGGTGAAAAGTCCGTTTATGCTTGGAAACCATCTAAGGCGTATCCAGACGGAATCACTCCTCGGCGAGAAACGCTTGAGAAGGTCGCCAACGTCCTGCACGTCAGCGTTGACTACCTGCTTGGTAATACCGATGATCCCAACCCGCCTAGAGCCTCTGATAAGAAGCCGATGACGAAGAATCAAGAACTCATCGCCTACTCAATTGATCCCGATATTTCCGATGATGAGCGCGAGGCGATCATCGAAATGGTCAAACAGGCGATGAAGTTCAGAAAACGTCTTTAAGGTGGCGCTGTCTATGACCGACTTGGAACGAATCGAAGACATGTACCCGCAGCTAACGTTTTACGGAGTAGAGGTGAAAAGTCCGCACTACCACGGCCACATCCAGGGCCATGAAGTGTACATAAACACCCTGCAGCCAGACATCGACTGGCTGGAGACCGCTATCCACGAGGCGTTGCACTTTGAGTTCGACTCAGGCGACTGCTCCGACACGCGGGAGCTCAAGATCATCAAAAACGAGGGCTGGACTCGACGCCAGGCCCGGCTGATCTACACAGACCTTTTTGGCCTACCCGACCTCAAATAAAAAAGGCCCCTACTCGCTGGCACGAGTAAGAGACCGTGGTGATGTATGTATCACAAAATCTATATTACCACTTTGGGGGAATTGAAAAATGGCAAAGAAACAGATTAAGGGCGAAGACGGCAAGACTTACACCGTTAAAGAAGCGAAGGCCTGGTACAAGCGTTGGTGGATCTGGGCGATCGTGGTGGTCGTCTTAATCTTCATCGTTCCGGCACTCGTCGGTGGCGGTGGTAGTAGTGACGATAGCTCGAGCTCGACAAAGACCGCCAAGACGGCAAAGGGATCCTCGACCAAGAAGGAAGCCTCATCGTCTAGTTCAGCCGCCAAGACCATCAAATTCGACAACGGCACACGCGACATCGTCAGCGAAGCCACCTATCCCGTCAGCTACTCGGACAACTCCTGGGCTGGCACCACGGTCTCGATAGACAAAGCCCGCGTGATCCAGGTCAAGCCATTCAAGGATGACGGCGACAGCAAGACATATGAAGGTATCGTTGAGGTGCACTTCACCGTCAAGGCGACGCGCGACATCTCCATCTATCCGTCACAAGCCACGCTGATCACTTCCGACGGTCAGCAGACCGATGCTGACGGCTATGACACTGACAATTTCGACGGCGATCTCGGCAAAGGCGTCACCAAAGATGGCACCGTGCGTTTTGAACTGCCGAAGCTGACCGACGCCAAGTCGATCAAGACACTGCGGCTCAAATGGTCTGGCAACTACGACACCGATGACGTCGATGATGACGGCGCCTATAAAGACTATGACGCCACCATCACGCTACAAAATTAGGCAATAAAAAGACGCCCATCCCCAACTTTGGCCGGTCAGGATGGACGCAGACGACATATCCAGGGAGATAAGGCCCTTTGTATGCACTCAATACTATATCACTGAAAGGAGGTGGTGCCAACGGTGTACCCCCTGCGTTAGCTTGCGATGTGTGAGAGCTGAAAGGATAACGCAAAATGCCAAAACCAAAACAGTATACTATCAAATCGAAAACAGGAAGCACCGGAAAGCAACTCAAACCTGAAAAGAGGTGGATGATAAAAGGATATCTGGGGATCGACCCTAAGACTGGGATCGACAAATACACAACGCTGCGCGGGTTCGAGACCGCACTAGAAGCTAGTGACGCGTTTGATGATGCAAAGTACAACCTGCGGCATGGCATAATTCAGCCAGACCACGAGTTCACTTTGGATGAAGTTTATGAGCTTTGGCTCAAAGAGCGCTCCAACGAAGTGACATCTGGTACTATGCTCAGCAACAAATCGGCTTATAGGAACCAGATCAAGGACGTCTTCGGCCATTACTACCTTGACCGCGTTACACCCCTAGACGCTCAGCACTGGGTCAATGGACTGACCGTAAAAATCAATGGTCCGCTCAGTGTTTTGTCGATGATTCTATCCTTTGCTGTCCGCATGGGGTGGCTGTCATCCAACCCTTGTCGTGAAATCAAAAGGCCGCGCGGATCAAAAAGGGCTTATGCCATAAAAAAAGATAAGCGGTACACTTTGGACGAAGCCAGGCATTTCATTGATGTGTTGAATCGAAAGGCGGAAACAAACCCAAAGCTATGGGAGCGACGTCGCGTAGTGCTATCACTTACACTTGCTACTGGTATTCGCCGTGGCGAACTAGTAGGCCTAAAATGGGAGGATGTAGACTTTCAGCGTCACCTACTGCATATACGACGCGCAGTAAAAGAAGGCGATCGCGGCGAAGAAGTTGGCCAAACCAAAACGGCTAGCAGTGTCCGCACGCTTGCACTGACGAGCGACACCACAGCCATGCTAGCGCAGTGGTGTGTGACTCAGGCGCGTAATCTGCTGATCGAAGGCCGAGAGATCTCGTCAGCACAATGGCTCTTTACTGGTAGGACAGCCTCGGGGCATCTGTCTCTTTGCACCCCATTGTCGTGGATGCAGGATCTTTCGAAAGAGTCAGACGTCCGAAATCTTTGCCTGCATGGTCTTCGACACACCAAAGCAACGATTCTAGCTTCGCAAGGTGTGAAGTATACATCCATTGCTGCCATTCTTGGGCACTCAACAACCGAGACAACGACGCGCACTTACATCCACCCAACAAGCGAAGGTCAGGAGGAAGTCGAGGCCGATTATGCCAATCTTTTCAAACTGCCGTCTGGTCAAAATCTGGTCACAAATAACAAACTTGATGAGTGAAACCGGCTCGCTCTTAGAGCGACGCCAGGTCTGGACGATGGAGAGTTACTGTCCTCGTATTTGCGGGGAAAACACTAAAAAGATCCCATAATATCAGCCTTTTGCAATCACCAACCGGCCGTTTTTGATTAACTTCATCGCCAATTTAGCTGTCGCTTCTGCATCGGCCAAAGCATTATGCGGTTGACGATTAACGATCGCATATTTTTTCAAGACGGTGGTTAACCGGTAGCTATCCAAAAACTTATCGGTCCGCTTGACGATTGGCATCAAATCGATAAACCGATTCGCTAACCCAACTTCTCCTACCTGGCGAAAACCATTCGCGATAAATTTTTCGTCAAAGCTCACATGGTAGCCGACGATCGGTTGTGCTCGCACAAACTGCTTTAACGCCACTAACGCCTCTGCAAGTGGCACCCCTTCGCGACGCAAGGCCTCCGTGGTGATGCCCGTGAGCGTCTGAATCCCTTCAGGCAATGGCTGTGCGGTTCGAATGAGCCGATAAAATGAACTGTCCGGCTTGCCACCCGCATATTGAACGGCGCCAATCGCAATAATCTGTTCTTTGGTCACATCTAAGCCTGTAGTTTCGATATCCAAGGCGATAAAGGTCTCATCCTGTACCGCCTTCGCAGTCGAAACCTTGGTGGGGCGCGCACTCATTCGGGCGCGATGGTAGTGCGCCGCGTTACTAAAGCCTGGTTTCATCGGCGCTTTCGTCGCGATTAAATGTTTCATCAGCGGGATGCCGTCAAAATCGACCACTTCATGATCCTGCCGGGTTGTTTTAAACTGGTAGCCCAGCTCATTTTTCGCGTTATAGACCATTGTGGCTTGACCGCTGCCGATATCCCGTTGGATCCGCGCCCAGACTTTATCTCGAATTCGCGCACTGACATTCCCGACGTAGACGCCGGTTTGCACCTCCTGATACCACTTGGTCAAATCGCCTCGTAACGACGGCGGCACTTTAGTTAACGTGATCACGATCATGGTTCATCACCTGGTGCGTACTCATGATAGGAGACCCCCATTTTTTGCAGGCCCAACTTATCATCCCAAAGATTCACGATATCTGCCTCTGGTTCGTCTCCATCTTGGCCTAAAAGCAGTTTCTTCAAGTCTGCCACCATCCTGAGCATCAGCTTACCGTCAACGAAGGCATCGCGGACCGCAAGGCGGGTCATGCGGCCAATATCGTCCCCGTCTTCGGCCTTGGCAGTCACGGCAAAGGCGATTGGAATCGTCACTTCCGCTTTATAGAGATCCGCAAAATCATACACAAATGACAAGTCGTGTCCGGTGTGCACAAAACCGAGTCCCGGTGACGCCCCCAGCGCCACGATCACACTGTAACTCAAGCCATATAACGCCGCGTGCGCCGCCGTCAACGCCTGATTGATCGGAGACCCCGCGGAATAATCGTCTGGATCGTACTCTCGGCGGGTCCAAGGCACACCACTTTGGGCCGATTGTTCGCGATACACACGCCGCACACGTGCACCTTCTTTCCCGCGTAATTCCTGCATTGACAACCCCGTCACATCATCCTCTGGAAACCGCATCTGGTACATCTGCCGCGCCACGGCGACCCGGGAACGCTGATTGGACACCAAACGGGCCTGAGCCACCAACAGGCTAGTCGAGTGATTCAACGCGCGGCCGTGCGCGTATTGGCGCACCCCGCGTTCGCCGACCCAAACGACACTCATCCCCGCATCACCGATCAACTCTATCGCCCGGTGGGTGACATCCACGCCAGGGCCCAAAAGTAAGACGCTGATGAGCGCGGCAGGCACAAAAACAGTCCCACGGTCGTCAGCGACGACAATGGCACTGTCTTGGCGGTTCAACTTAACATGTTCGAGATAAAGAAACGTCACGCGATCGCGGACCCGGCCCAATTCAGTCAACTCCGCCTTTTTGGCTCCTGCTTGCTTATCCATTCGTCATCCTTCTGGGATCACCGTCATCAGACCCATCCCATACGCCTTTTCGCGACCTAGACCAGTTTGTAAGGTCTGTGTGAATAATTTAATATCCGTCACCACTAGCCAACCTTCATAGGTCACCCGGCTAAGCCGCACAGGCCTACCTTGTTGCCGCCGTAAAATAGGAAAATCCCGGCCCACCACGCTAAACGACGCTGACTCCAAAGCAAACCCCGATTTAGCGGCGCGGTCTTCGAGCCACTGGCTCTGTTGGGCAACTGTGATGTGAGGATAAACGCGCCCACGGCTTTCTCCGGGTTTCTTCACCGCACGCGTCGGGTTGGCCGTGAGTCGAAACCGTAACCGCTGGCCTTCTTGCAATTTGGCAAGAAATGGGTCATAGGCTTTGGTCGCCGCGGTGCCTGGGACCCCATAAGCTTCTAGCGGCGCAAGTGCTGGCCGGTTGGCACTCAAAACCAACAAATATTGCCGGTCGCCCAACTGGTCTAGCCGCCACAAATGGCGTAATCGCTCCCCCGCTTGCAATTCTTCAGGGAAACTTTGCTCGACCCAATTATGGTAGGCCCCAAGATGCGTGAGTGTCTTCAATTTTTGACGATTATTCTGATCAACGAGCACACGTGATAAAAACATCAGCACTCCTCCTTAAAGTTCAGCCCAAACGTCGTGATCCGTCTTGGCCGCTTGATAGCGCGGATTGGCCAACTCGACTCGCGTTTGGCGGCTGGCACGCAGGCCATAACGCCGATCCCGTTGGTCAAACGACTGAACCTGATCTCTGAGTAGCTTGACCGCGCCCGTTGATAACAGGTGCTTGTCTGCATACACCTGCGCAGAATACGTCGCCTGTTGGTGGTGGCGCCGCTGAAACCAAGGGGCTGCCTGCCATTCCAGCTGGCTTAACGCTGCGATTGGCTCTGCCCCTGCAAATAACTGCATTTTCAACACGCCTGCTGGGGCGTTCGCCCGCCGGCCGAGATACAGTTGAAAACGGGGCCGCTTCAATGCCGTAGCGATCCGCTCGATCCAGTCATCATCCGCATGCCCAATGGCCGCTACAAAAACCGCATCTTGGAGATAATCGCGGTAGGTGATTTTACGCGTGTTACGTTTCCACTCGACCGTCTGAAAATCCGTCAGGAGCTGTCCTGGCTGATCCACCCGCACCGCAAAATCTAGCTGATTCAAGTCCTGGATCCGCGGATCAGTGCGCGCATACCCTAAAGCTGCGGCGATCATCCCGATCACCATGCTTTTTGTTGGGTAAGGCGCGGTCGTACGCCGAGCAAAACTCGCCTGATTACCAAAGGCCTGTAGCGGCGCCGTTAGTCTAATCGTTAGAGTTTTCATCTGGTATCACCTGCTTTAGTTGCTCCGCCACCTGCGCCAGCAAGGCCTCAAGATCTGCCACTTGCGTCCCCACTTGACTGTCGAACTTGCTCAACACTAAGGTCGTCAGGGGCTGATCGACGAATTGTTGCGTGGCTTGATACTCGTTTTCTAACGCCTGAACCGATGGCGCCACATACCCCGATTTAGACTGGATCGGTTGCTCGAAGGCCGAGACCAAGTTCACCGGTGTATCCTCACGTAAAGTCACCAAGACATAATTGGGTAAGGTTTTATTCGCGAAGGTATTCTGCTTCCCAGTCGGCATCGACAGCAAAAAGCTCTTGATATAGGCCAAAGCACCAGACACCGCCGCTGACGACCCGACATTGGCGACCAGCTCTGGCACATTCAGGTTGGCATACCGATACAACGTCGCGGAATTGAATTCGACCGTGCCCAGCATCGCAGCACCAGTCGTATCTTCCTTTTGATAGTCATCCATCGCGGTAAAATAATCAAACTCAGGCACAATCTCATGGGTTGATAAGGCATGCGCCACTTGGGCCGCCGCTTCAACGTTCAATTCTGGATTATCAGCGACCATACGGCCAAAAAGGGCCAGATCCAGTGACTGATTGCCGGTCAAAAGGGACTTGACCGCCTTTTTGTCGTAGGTGTCGTTAGCGAGTGCGTATTGCGCCAGCTGGGTCAACTGCCCCCGGCTGACCATCAATAAGGCCCCGGTTTGATGTTCCTTATCGAGCTTGATCTTAGCGGCGGCAAAAATGGCCTCAGCCTTTTTCCAGGCCGCTTCTTCAGATTGTTCCGGTGCTAGTTCTTGAATCTTGGCGACCAGCACTTTGGCGATGGACTTGCTACGCACCCCAGCAAGTGCCTCAGGATCTGCCTTGAAGTTTTCGCGCATCACGTGCTTCCAACTTTGCGAGGAGACGCGTGCGCGGGTCACACCACCATACAAGGCCGTCTTCGGGGACCCGGTATCATCACGATTGATGTTTGCTGCGGGTACTGTTTGCAACACGTGGATATCAACGTATAAATTTGTCATGATCATTTCTCCTCTTCAGTCACTGCTGCACGCCAATAGTAGGTCTGCCCCCAGCGCAAACGCACGCGGTTGGCTTGTTCAAAGCTGTCTTGGAACCAATAGAGGTCTTCAGCCAACTGGGCATAGTCGATCGGCTGCTGGCCCGACTTAACGATATCGACCAAATGCGCCAACGCGTTGATCGCACTACTCGTATTCGTCACCTTGAGCAATTGTTTCATCCGGTTATCGATACGGGTTTGGTTGTCTGGCACATGGCTTAACCGCGCTGCCGCCGTAAACAGCGAAATGCCCGTTTCGTCGCGCACAGAACCAAACACACGCTGCGCATTGCCTTGTTGATGCTGCGCATAAAACTTTAATGCCGTGAACACAGCGGTTTCAGCATGCGTCGGTTCGCCTGTCCGACTCAACGCTGCTTGGTCGAGATTGGCCATCAGTACGGGCCACACAACTTGGGCTTGGGGACTCGTCAGGTTCGTGGCGTTGCGCAATCCCGCCAATACGGCACGATCGAGATTCCCATTACGATAAATTAACTGCATGATGCGCATCGTTGGTTTACGAATTTGTGGTCTCATGTTTGCCCTCCTGCTTTAGATCGAGATCCCTTTTGACGGCGGCTCTCAAGCCATTCATGACCGTGAAAATATTCATCGTCCCTTTAGTCCCTGGGATTCCCCCAATATCTCGATTGGTCGCTTCCGCCAACAGCTCCTGGGCACGCGCAAGCACTAACTGCCGCAACTGCCTTTTCCACGCGATGATCTTAATGTCTCGATCGTCTTGCGCCGTTAACCCTGCCAACCAGGTTTTGAACGGTTCGTTCAACCGGTCATAGAATTTACCCTGCTCTCGATTGGCAAACTCGTTACCATTCAGATTACGGATCGTCGCGATTTGCTTGACGAAAAACCAATAGTCTTTGGCGATCTGCTGCGTCAACCCGATGGTTTTTTCGATCCGCAGCGGCCAAAACTGGTCCTGATCGACATCAAACAGTACCTCTGAGGCGATGGTCATATCATCCACGACTTCCGCCACCGGCGCTTGCGACGTCGCGTTGCCATCGCTGATCAAAGCCGCCGTCGCCAACGTTACGGGTAACTCATCTGCCACGAGGTGCTTTCTTTGAAGCTGGTGTAACCAGGTCACCACACCTGGCTCGTGCACATCATCCGTGTCAATAAACGCCACGTACTGGCCAAAATTGCGCCACATTGCGATGCCTAACGAGCGGATGCCCTTGACGGCTGGCCGATAGTCTTGTTTGTTGCCGCTGGTATCTCGCCGCCAAACTGTCATCGGTTCGATGAAGGTGTTTTCGTTGGCGAACATTGGGATCCCGGCACTAAAGATCGTTGGCACACCAGCTTCTGACCACTTGATGTGCAGCAGCCGCGACCATACGGTGTACAGCCCCGCAATATTTGTCGGTGGCAGCAACCGGCGCCGCTCTGCCACGTAGTCCGTGACTGAGGCGTATTCCCACACAGGCTTTTGCACCACATACGCGTCGTCACTCGCCAGCGTCAAATTCAGCATCAAGGTCTCAAACAATGTCCGTCCTTGAATATAAACGGGCCCTAAGCGGTACAACCAGCCTGCAGGCGTAGAGAACTTGTCGTCTGTGACGATCTTCGTCTTGTCGGTGACGCCGGTGAAGTTCTGGTAGCCGATCACCCACCGCACCAGCTCCGGTAGCGGCAGTTGATTTTTGGCCGCGTCCGTCTTTGGGGCAAAAATCGCCGGGCTGTTGGCACTTTCCGAGATCAAGCGATTGATCTGCTTGATCGCCACCGTCCCGTTGTTATTGGCCACACGCTTGTTTTCAGGGACCAAAGCGTCATAATCTTGTGCCGACACTTGGTAAAAAGGGGTGTCCCCAAAGAAATCAAAGCGGGCTTGATAGCGGTGCAAGTAATCACTAATACGCGTGGTAAAGTGTCCTTGGTCATATAGCTCGCGCCAAGTACCAAAAAGATCCTTTCGTCGAAAATCATCCTCATCGACGGCTTCTTGCACTTGCATCGTCGCCTCATCAATCGCCAGCCATTCATAGCTATCGCCATTGACGTTATAGCGTGAATAGACGGTTGCTAAAATCGCTAATAAAAACCGTAATATCGCCAAGTCCTGTGACCGCATCTCACCCGCTAGCCCGCGATACTGCTGAGCATTGGCAAATAAATCAAGCAGCGACACGGTTTGAACGGTGTCTGTTTGACTATCGATGACGTTGATCCAAGGATCAGTGGTCAAATTAAACGTCTGTGTCACGCACGCTCACCTCCTGTTGGTCATAACTCAAGCCAAAGACAGCCGAATAGTGTAATTGGTACGCCCCTAACTGCCCCGTCAGATTTTCGTCCAACGGCAATGCCAAGGCGCCTTTCAGCCACTTATCCGTTTGCCACTGACTAAACAATGCGTAAGTGACTTTCTCCAGCGCCTCGATGGCGGCATTGATATTGCATGTCACTTGTACGGGTAACCGCACAACTTGGGCAGCAATTTCTGGCGACCGGCATGCCGATAGCGGCCGGCCGTCGAGTAGCGCGTCACCTTTTGCCGTGTGCTTGATCAAGATCACCTCCAACGTTTCTTGGATATCCCGGACTGCGGCCTGGGCCCGCTGCTCATCCTTATCGGCCGGGTTCAAGCCACGGTCCAACCAGCCGTGTATTGTTGCACCATCGTCAAGGTCAGGCTTCTTAATTTGAAACACCTTGGCTTTTGCTTCCGACTCGATTAGAGCCGTTTCAAATTTCAACTTGGCCTCCGCCAACCCGGTGATTACTGGTTCCTCCTGCGTTGCATAAACCAACTGCACAAGCCGCGAGATATCAGCCGGTAACTGTAGCTGCTCAGGCAAGTAGTACTCAGTTTTCAGCAAAAGGTACCGCCCATAAATGGCTTCGCTGGCTGCCTCATAAACGCCAGGCGATTGGATCCCCATCACCACCAACTGCGGTTGCTGCAAGGCCACAGGGCGCGCGATGGCGTGCCGATGCAAGCGGCCGGCGCGCTGCAACAAGAGATCGATCGGTGCGATATCGGTATACAAAATATCAAAATCAATATCTAACGACTGCTCTAAGACTTGCGTGCCGATCACAATCAATCGCTCAGGCCGCTGGCCAGCTTTTCCAATCAAGGCCTGTAACCGGCGCTCTTGGGCTGCGCGATCCGTCGTCAAAAAGCTGGCGTGCAACACGATCAGCGGGACGTCTTCTGGGACCAAGTGGGCCAATAACTGCGCCCGCTTGACTGAGTTCACGATCACGCCGGCCACCCCGCCATCAGCGATCGCCGCCAAAATGGTCTGCATCTGGTCGCCATCGGCCTGCGCACTACGGGTCACTGTGATAGTTTGTGGCGACTGGTCACTGTCCCCGCTAAACTGCGTCACTTGTTGTACTTTGCGACCATCCAACACCGTCAATAAAGGATACGCCGCCGACTGTTCCCAATCGGCTGGCAACGCACTGAGGTCCGCCGAACGGGCACTCAGCTTATAATCGTATTTACCTTTAAAATAGGCGTTCAGCAAGGCGTTGCGCTTCGCTTTGGGCAAGGTTGCCGACAAAATCACCACCGGCACATGGTACGCTCCTAACCACTGCATCGCGCGGTACAAGTACTGACTCATGTACGCATCGTAGGCGTGGACCTCATCTAACACGACGACCTTTTTTGATAACCCTAAGTGTTTCAAGGCCAGGTGTTTTTGTTTCAACGCCATGACCAGTAAGTTATCGATGGTCCCGACGGCAAACTGATCTAAGATCCGCTTTTTGCCGGAAAACCAGCTGTTGACGCTGACCGCACCTGCCGACTCTACATTGGCCGCGTCTGGCAGTTCCTGAAACGTCTCGTTGAATTGGGCCTTCCCATGCATCAATTCGATCGACTTTACCGCTTCTTCCGTTCCAGGCAATGCCTTCAACCAGGTGATGACGCGGGCAAACATCGCGTTCGTCGTCGCCTGGGTGGGGAGGCCGAAGAACAACCCGCGCCGGCCCGTTTGGTAGGCCAACTGTTCCGCCGCCACCAAAGCGGTCTCGGTTTTCCCGACCCCCATGGGCGCCTCGATGATCACGATACCCGGATCGACTGCCGCTTCGAGTGTCGCCGTAATTTTGGCCTGCACCGGGCGGGGGTGGAAGCCCCAGTGCTGTTCATAAACTCGGTCAGCCGCCACCACCTTTTGCGGCGCCAGATCCTCACCCAAGTCCCAGTGCCCCATCGCGGTTTGGAAGCGCGCATCAAGGTCAATATCAGCCAGGGTGGCAGTCACTGGAACCAAGGGAAACAGCACCGCCGAATCCGTTCCGCCCATGGTCTCACTCGACGCCAGCCAATCCGCCATGATCAATAACCCTTCAAGTAAGACCGCCTGTGGTTGGTTGATCACCGGCAATTCTGTCACGCTTTGATAACCCGCTAATTTGAGTCCCAAGTGAAAGAGTTCCGCTTGGACCGCTTGCCAAGGCTTCTGCAGCGACTCGTCGTGGTCGGACAGCCAATAATTTTTCGTATAGGCCCCAATCTGCTTCCGCGGCGCCTCGGAGGCTGGCTTGCCGTGATGGCCGCCAATAATCGCGCCGATCGCCTCTGGTACCTCGAAGTGTTCTAAAATAGCCTCTCCTGCAAGCGCGTGCGGTGATTCTTTCGAAGAGGACAACTCAACGCTAGCCAAGTCGGTAAAACCGCTACGCATCAGTTGCTCCACTAATTCATGATCCAGCGACGTGTTGCCATCATACGACTGCTTCACTTGGAAGGCCGGGGTCGCCTTGCCGATATCATGCGTAAAGCCTAAGAACTTGACCAATCGGCTGACCCCGTCTTCGCCCAATGATTGTGCCAACCACTCCCGTTGGCCATCTGCCAACCACTGATTCGTCAACCAGTTGATCACGTGCATGGTATCGCTCAAATGCGCGATCAATGGTAACCAATACTGTTGCCCGTCTTCCGTCCGCTTTTTGGCCCAAAGTGTCTGGGTCGCGTGACTGATAGCGGTAAGCTCATCCATGTACATGCCATCCTTTCCCTACAACAATACTTGCCGAATAATTAGTACATTTATCTATAAGAATACGCTTCACCCGCTGCACCAACAAGTATTTCGAGAATAATACCACCGATTCTGGTGGTGACCATTAAGTATATTTCGCCAAAATAAAAAAATGCCACGCTCAATACGAACGTGGCACTGCCAATCCAAAAAACGGTGCTTGACTGTCTTTCACTGTCAAAGTGCCGTTCACTCATTTATGGTACCGATTTAACCGTAAACACTTCCAACAATCTCTCGCAACACCGGTATCATGTCATTGCTTAATTTAATTCAAAACGGGGCTACTTGCGGGTCTAGTTCATCGTGAAGCATCTCATTCAATCGCATCACCACAACATCTGCATCAGCTACAATCGCCCCTGCTTCGTCTTGCGCGTCACTGAAGACCCGATCGCGAAGCCACTGCATCCCACCATTGGCGTAACCCGATAACTGTGCATAAATCGGCATGATCTGTGCTTCATTTGTGAGATCCTCTGGCTTCACCGTCGGTAAATTCAAGGCAAAACCGTAAAGCAAGTTACGCTGCAAGGAGGTGAAATAACTAGGACGGAACTCTTTACCTTTTAGGTTATCAGCCGGAATTGACCGGCCACTGCGGTAACCTAAGATTAAACAGAGAAAATAGACATCTGCAATTTTCAGCGCGGTCAGATTATTGGCGATGGTTTCATAATCTGTGCTGTAGCGATCATCTAAGTGAATATCGATTTTACCATCAAATAAATCAGCCATTGTTCTCTCCTCGTAATTCTAACAACGCTAAGTCCACCACCGGGGCAATCGTCGTTTCACCCTCACGATTATCTAGGCGATAGGTCGTCCCAACATTGCCTTGGCGCAGGAACTGATCACGTTCAGCTGCAGTGAATTCTGTGTCTGTTAGCAATAAGATCCACTGCCCGGTGATCTGCGGAATCGCCTTAATCAGGCGATCGCGGTTATCCCCATCGATCCGGGCAAAAGGCGTATCCATAAACAGCGGGAACGCCATTTCTGCTCGTCCACGAGACGCCACTTGGGCTAAAGCCATGACAAACGCCAGCGACAAAATTTGCTTCTCCCCTTGTGAAAGGTCATTGGACAGATCCCGTCCTTGGGCGTTAGTGACGACAATCTGATAGTTGGACTTGATCGTGACTGCCGAAATCAATGCTTGGTCTTTTTCTGCGATGAACTGCTTGAACAGCGTTAGCGTGTGTCGTTCAATTTGCTGACGGCTATCTGCACTGTAGTCGTTCAAGATAGTCGTCAAAGCCGCTTCCATTTCGCTTAACAACCCGGCTTCACGGACACGGTACTGGATATCAGAGTCCTGCACTTGACTTCGAGCTAAATCGTCACTCAGTTGTTTCCGTCGCACTTGCAACTTTTCCAAAGCCTGCTGATGAGTTTGTAAAGCGGCGTTTTGTGCCACCAAATCGGCGTTAATCTGAGCGATTGCCTCAGACAGTCCCTTCATCTCCGCAATTTCACTCGCACTAGCTTGCAGTTGATTCTGCAACCCATCCAAATCACTTCGCTGACTCGTATATGCCTTGAGGTCTTGGAGATACCCCGACACCGCGGCATCTTGTGCGCGCACAAACTCATCATGCGCCTGTGCCACTTCTTGGATTCCTTGTTCCACACTCGTGAGATACGTTGCCGATTGAGAGTATTTAAACAGCCGTAGTAACGTCTCAACATGTGTTTGCGCATCGGGGTCTTGTGCAAGTTCATGGCCACACAATGCGCAACGCTGGTCCTCAAGGCTATGTTCCAAAATAAACTTCGGGATATTGTCTTGACGGTTCCTGCGTAAGTTGGCCACATGCTGTTGAATATCAGGAAGTAGATCGCTGAATAGCTGTGTTGCGCCTTGATTAATCAACCCTGACAAATTCATCAAGCGTTGCTTTAGCGTTTGCTGTAACTGCTCAGATTCAATTTGCAAGTGCTGGATGGCCGTCGTTAATTCCCGCGTTGCAGCAGAGTCTTGGTAGCGACTTTGCTTATCCTTTAACTCTTCATTAGCTTGACGAATATTCGCCTCTAAGTCTTGGATTTGTTGCTTGTGGTCGCAAATGGCCGCTTCCACCTGTACCAGTTCTTGCTGTTGGGCTTGGGTTTTGCTGTCCTTCGCCTGGTTGCGCACGCCACGCTCGATTCGGCTATGTAGCGTTTTTACAACTTGCCGGGCCGCATCCAGATCTTGGACTTGCAAAAGTTGGTAGATCCCATTACGCACGCGATCACGAATGTTATCCTTGCCCAAGTCTGCTAGAATTTGCAAGCTCTCAGCATCGAAGAAGAAGAACTCACGAATGTCGCGGCGAATAATGGCTTCGATTTTATGATTAACTACCACTCGATCCGTGATCACTTGTGGCTGCTGACCTACCACGGTAATGATCAACTCGCAAGTTTGATTGGCAGTACTATCTTGATAATAGGAGCGCCCATCGAAGCGTCCACGGACCGTCCGCTGGATTTGATAGGTCGCCCCAGAATGCTCGAAGGTTAAGCTCACCTCAGCTTGCGCCACTCGGCCCTTGTTCGCCCGTAACGCCGACTCATTGATGAGGTGCACATCAGCATTATCGGCATCTTGACTCAACTCTGTATCACCAAACAAGGCAAATAAAATTGCTCGAAAGATACCGGTTTTGCCGGCCCCATTTTGTCCCAGAATAATGGTCACATTTTGCTTCGTGTCCGCCGCAAAATCGATGGTTTGTGCGCCGACAAACTGGCGGAAGTTTGTTATTGCCAAGTGCTTAATCTTCACGGTTTGGGCCCTCCAATACTTGTCGAATGGCATTTTCAACGCGTTGTTCAATTTCTGCATTCGAAAACTGTTCTTGCGATTGGACTGCTATTGCTTCAAGTAATACCAACAGTGGCTGGCGCTGCTGTGTTGGTAACACATCAAGCCGCGCTTGAATATCATGCTGTAATGTCATAACCATCACGCTCCTTTTGAGATTCTAGATAAATTGCTTGCGAAGATTTGTCTAAATAGCGTTCTAATTGTAGTTTGCGCAGAACTGGCGCTAAGACCGCCCGTGCCGCATACTTATTCGCCGCAAAAGCGTTCAATTCATAGACACGGGGCAATTCATGGCGAATCAACTGTTCTGCATACTTACCACTGTAACCACGTGGCGGCAAGACCACGAAATCATGGACCATTGCCTTTTGCTTTCCCAATGCCCGCCGCAAGATACGTCCGCGACGTTGCACAAACTCGCGAGGATTCGACGTACTGGCCAAAAAATATGCTTCCCGCGTGGCAGGAACATCAACGCCTTCATCTAAGCACTTAACCGCAACTAAAACGGCAATCTCTCCTGCTGCAAATGCTTCCAGTACCTGTGTGCGCTTGGCCAACGCTAAAGATGAATCAAACCGATGGCCTTGGATGCCGTGTGCAGCCAACATTGCCACGACTGCACCCACTTCCGCTTTATTGGCACAATACACCAGCGTGTAATGCGGATCGACTTGCTTGGTGATCATCGCCTCTAACAAGGCCATCTTGCCTGCTGCGGATTTAATTAGCCGAGAGCGCCGCAACAATAGCCGCTTCACCGCTTCTGGCATAGACTGTCCCTGCGTTTGTGCCGCCATCGAAGCATTGATTCGTTTAGTTAACCGGTCAAAAGTTGCCATCTCTTCCGAATCAAGCCGCGTGATCACGGGATCATAGGTGTAAGGAGTCAAAAAGCCATTTTGAATCGCCTTATCCATCCCATAGACAAACACATCCGCTCCGAACACGGTCCGAATGAATGCTGTCCCTGACTCATCCCACCACCGGTTTGGCGTCGCGGATAAACCAAGCCGGGAGTCGAACTGGTGCAAAAACGGACGCTGGCGCTGCAAGGCCCCGACATAATGACATTCATCTGCCAGCAAAAATGTCCGCTCAGCTGGTAATTGCTGAATCGCCGTTTCAAAATTGCTGGAACAAATACTTTTGTAGGTGCCAATGACCACCACCCGGTTGCTGAACCCCCGGCTAAACGCCCAGACCAAGCCAGGTAGCCGCTGCCGCCAGTACCGACTATCACCCATGATCCGAAGATCCACTGAAATATTGGCCTGCCGCAGACTAGTCAGCCACTGTGCAACTAAATGGGTAAACGGCACGATAATCACCAGAAACTGGCGGCAGTTGGTTTGATAATCGCGCTGAATCGCGGCAATACTAGTTATGGTTTTACCCGTGCCAGTCGCCATGTTCAAGACCCCTACGCGCTGTTGCGCCTCAAAAGCAGCCACCGCTTCTTCTTGATACGGCCTAAGTGGCATTTTAATTCCTCCTAACGTGACGCAACTCATCTACCATAAACCCCTGGGCATCATAAAATAGGGGCGGTAAACGTTGTTTGTTAATATCCTCACGAAACGGCATCAATTTGACCCGTACCGCCTGCTGATAGAGTTTAATTTCATTGTCATCCACCTGGCGCCATTCATCGACCAAAGTCGCCATTAGCGCGGGTAGCGTCTGATATGGCGACGACGCTGGCACCAATGCGTCATAATTCTGGTGCAACATCGTTCGCGGCCATTGCAAACGTCGGTAACCCAAACAGGCGGCATAGCTGGCAAATAGCTCTGGCGTCCACGCCATAGCAACCTGCGACAGAGTTGGCAAATCAGCCAACTCTGCTGGTGTCAGCGCCTGAATCGCCAAGAAAGATTGGTCTTGCAAGCGTCGCTGCAAAACGTGGCCCACAGCAGTATTAATTGCCGGCGTCTGCTGGATAACCGCTGTTGCTAAATAACGGTCTTGAGAGACTGGCAGAATTTGCGCTTGCTCAAAGAGATGCAGATGGACTTGATCCCAAGTACTGGTACCCATTCCCGCAGTCAAGGCAGCGACTTTGAGTTGCGCCTCTGTTTGTGGCGTAGCGGCAACTTGGGCTAAGTAGGCCGCCCACACCGCCTCGCTTGTTCGCTTAATCGCCGGTAACGCACCTGTTTGGACTAAGAGTTTGCCCCCCACGACATCTAAAGCCAGCGGGAGTGCTTTTAGGAATGACACCAGCGCCGCTTGAGTATAAATTCTAGTCTCATCAAGCACCTCTGGGTGGGCTAAACTGATTTCGTTGTAGACCGCATAGATTTGACACACAGGAACGATCGGTGCTTGTGCGAAAGCTTGTTGTAAAGCGTCTAGAAGTGGCGATTGCAACGACTGCTTGGCACTGACCACATTGATCCAACTCACGGTATCCTCTTCAATTACTAATCCCGGAGTGGTTGCGACCGTCTGCTGAACGGTATACCCTTCCCAACCGAAGCCGTGCCATAACTGCCCCAAAGAAATACCGTCAGGGTACTGTCGAACCACCTGCAACATCTGTTCCCCGAGCGTCAATTTTTCGGCGTCTAAAGGATAAATATCATTCTCTCGGCCAGTTGAATACTGAAAATCATCTGGATACAGCGTTTTGAAGACCTGGTAAAACTCGTCTCCACTCATTTTAGCCTGTAATTGTGCAACCAGCCATTTATCTCGGACAGATCGATGGCCTGCCGCAAAGTGTGCCTGCACCAGCTTTTTCCCTTCAGCAAATAAGGCCCGGTCGTAATTGGCAAGGTCAAGTCGCCGATACTGGCCCTTTTGTACCGGAATCATATCGGGCATCTCTGCCACCGCCGCGAGAAAACTTCGTAATGACGGGGTAAGGGACCTTCCAAAAGTCTGCTTCGTCCAATCAGTGATGGCAGTATAGCCGGCTTTATTGGTGTTAATCCGATCACAATCATGTGCTTTCATGTATAAGCGAATCAGGTCACTACGCGTTACCCCCGATTGTTTGACCCACAGTGCAGGCTGTGCAGAGGGTTTAAAGTTCAGCTGAGTCATAACTTGTCGCAACTCATTTGCATTCAAGTGAACATGCTGCCGGGCTAACTGCTGATCGATTTGGACTTGCTGCAACCAAAGGCTGTCCTTCGTCAGCGGCTGTAAGGCCGCTTCTCCGGTGACAGTAACCGTCTGCGCAGATAAAAGGTATTGCGCCAGCGGTTGCGCTGTGGCCGCAATGGTGTGCGCAATTAACTGCGCATTGTCGCCTTTAAAAAGTTCGACCACGCGTAGTGACTGCTGTTCCAGAGTTAGCGGTAACTTAAAGGACAGGCGTAAGTTTTGCCACCACTGACTAAATTCATCACTCACCTTCTGTTGTACTTGCCGAATACGTTCTCTCGTTTTACCGATCTGTTTCCCCACAACTTCAAGTGTTGTCGCAGGGTCCTGTTGGAGACGTTCTCGCATAATCAGCTGATATTCCTCAGACAACTGTGATCGGTAGGCGTCCATTAACGCATCGAACGGTTCTGGTAACAGTTGCTGATAGACCCACCAAGAATACTGCAGCACCTCTGGCGCGATGTTTGCCACCGACACTGAGGCAACCTTCGCCATGAACTGCACCTGTGACGTTACCACTGTGCTTGGCGACTGTCCTTCGCGGATCGCCGCTTGAACCAACTCCACGAGGTGAGCTTGTATCGGTTGATAAAACCCAAGTTTATTTTGAGGCCGCGGTTTCAGCCCGGCAATGCCACTGATCATGAACAGATATTGCTTCAACGGCAAAGTAGTTGGGATAACTGCGCTAAAATACAACGGGTAGAGTTGCTCGGCTAATGGCATCAAAGCTGTCGCCACCGACTGCTCCGGCACCATTTTGCCCATCTGGGCGCTGTACTGCCGAATAAGACGATCAGCACCATTTTTCGCCCACACGTCTTTGGGTAATGCCAAGATGTGCTGCGGGTAGACATCTTGCATAGATTCGAGGCCTTGCGCCAACAAGGCCTCTTTGATAGGTCTATCACGTTCCCCCCTTAACGCCACCGTAATTGCTTGCTCCTGTAGCTGCCCGTTAGCAATCAGTGGCACCGCTTCGGCCACTTCCAACCGTTGCTGAATCCGCGCCAACTTGCCCGCCCCGATACCAGTACTTTTTGCCACCTGCTTGAGCTTATCATCTGTCACCTCATCCAAATAATGGATGCCAGCTTCAAATAAACGCGATAAAATCAAAGCATCGTGCTTTGGCTCAAATAGTTGTGCCATTGACACACGCGGCTTGGCCATCGCTGTATCGACTTGTGCGGGATGATCATCTGTGGCTAGAGCAAGTGGCCACGTCGACCAAACAACACCACACCGCGTTAAGGTCGCTGCCACCGTTGCCGCCTCCAACAGCGGATTGTAGGCTACTAACTTTTCCAACACCAGGCCAAACAACGCCTGTTTCTGAACACAATCTGCCAATAGAGGTAAGTTATGCAGCAACCGATCGCGTTGAAGCGTCTGCTCCACCTGTTTCCAATCAACATCAGCAACACCCGTCACCACGTGCCATCCTTCTTGCCACTGCCACTGACCAAAGAGACCTTGACCACGGGACGCACGGACCTCAACGCCAAAAAGCTGGAACAATCGCGTTAAATCGTGAAAGGCCACCTTATCGCGCAAATACATTTGCCGCAAAAAGGCAAGCGAAAGCCAGCTTTGCCCTTCTGCCGTGGACTGCACCGGCAGTTCACCCTGCCAGCGCGGTTCAATTTGGGCCACTTTCCACGCTTCAACGCTTTTTTGAGACCAGAAGCGCGGGAAAAAAATACCTTCAGTCATGTGCTCTCCCCCGAATATCAAATACTTTCTTCACACCGGCGCCCCCAGTCATTTTGGCTAGTTTTATCCGCCACGACTGCCAGCTAATCTTGGTCGTCATCGCCGTACCAGTCATCCCCATAGGCCCACCATTGGTCCTCAATCCAGTCATCATTATCTTCAGACTCATCACGCTCGTCTTCACTAGTTGCCTCATCAGCCGCTGACGCAGCAGCCACTTCCGCATCGAACTCCGTACCATCATCCACTGCATCGGCTTCCGGCTCATCACCCGCTACGACGTCTTCTTGCATTGGCGCCGACAGGGGGTGCACATCAACGCTTGGCGTCGACAATGCTGCCTGCACTAGCTCATCAACAGTTTGTGCTAAGCGGGCTTCGATGTATGGCGTCGGGTCTTCCCCTTCTGGCACCATCACCGATATTTCATAGCTAGGGTGTTTTTCTCGATGCGTGCGCTTACCTTTAGTCTTGCTCATGCTCTTCTCCTTGTGCCGCAATAGCCCGCAACGCAGCAGGTACTGCCGACGCTTTGGCAAATTGCACCAACCAATTGTGCGTGATACCAGCTGCCTTACGGCCATACCAAAAATGGCTCTGCGGTGCTGCTAGTAAACTGACCGCAGCTTGTAGCTTAACCGTCACCGCCTGGTCCAATTGGCACTTTTGATTAACGGTTGCGTCTTGGCGCACAGCCAGATATTCCTTGACACTGACACAATTAACTTCAGACCTGGTGGCCAAGTCCGCGATAAACTGCGCCACAGCCACCGATCCTGTTTCAATTTGAAGCCACTGTCCCTTTATTAATGCTAACATGATTGAAACTCCTTTAAAGGTATTAAAAAAGTCGTACACCAAAATGCACGACCCACCTTTAAAGTCGATCTTGCATCCGTCTATGGTGGGGCACGTTGCCATTACGGTACGTTGCCGGTTGGTCACAGTGCATAGCCACTACCAACACTCTTGATACATACGATTTTCTTTATGTTTTATGATAGCGCATACCTGAAAATAGTCAAGGTATACATTCAAAAATAAGCCAATATTTAGTAAAAATTGTTAACCGCACTTAATTGGTGCATACCGTCTACCGTTCCAACACAAACTCGAACCGTTCGCCGACATACTGCGTCCGCACATACTCGAACGGCCGGCCGTCTTGTAAGAACGACACTTGGCGCAGGCGCAAGATCGCGCTGCCACGCTTGATCTCGAGGTACTCGGCAATGCGTTCGCTGGCGAGCATCGCACTGACCATTTGCTGGGCGCCACCGATGACGTAGCCCCCTTTGCTTTCCAAGGTGTGGTACAACGACTTGGTGACTTCTGACTTGGAGAAGTCTTTGACCAAGTCGTACGGCACGGTCGCGACTTCAAAACTGATCGGCACCGAGTCCCCATAGCGGACGCGCTCCATCCGTAACACCTGAGCGCCATCTTTCAGGTGCAACTTCTCGCTTTCAGACAGCGACGGTTTAGCGACGTGATACGAAATCGTCCGGCTAGACGGTTGTTTGCCTTGGGCGATCATGACGTCTGTGAAGCTCGTCACGCCAGACACCTTTTCTTGCACTTTTTGGTTCGCAACGTAGGTCCCCGCCCCAATACGGCGCTCGAGGATACCTTCATCGACAAGGGTCTGGATGGCTTGACGCAAGGTCATCCGTGAGACGTTGAAGACCACGGCCAAGTCCCGTTCGCTCGGGATCCGGTCGCCGATTTGCCACTTACCAGCTTCGATATCTTGACGGATCTTATTATGAATTTGAATATACACTGGAGATTCCAAATGACTCGTTCCTTCCGTGGTCCATGTTCTAGCTCATTATAACTGGTATAGACCGAAAAAGCAATCCAGTTAATCGCGCTCTTCCTGATCCTTGGCAATGGTCGCATCGACGCCTGCCACCACTGACGGCATGAAGCCCGCCGCTTCCATCGCCAATAACCCGGCGACGGTGGTCCCCCCCGGACTGGAGACTTTATCGACCAAGTCGAAGGGACTCTCACTGCTTTGCAACACCATCGCGCCACTGCCGAGAACGGCCTGGGCCGCGATCTTATCCGCCTGCTTTTTCGTTAAGCCATGCTTGACGCCAGCGCGCGCCAAGGCATCGATGAACATGTAGACGAATGCCGGACTCGACCCGGCGAGCGCGACGAAGGTGGAAAAATGCTGCTCCGCCAATTCGATGGTTTCGCCTAACGCGTCTAACAGCGCGACCACCGACGGTAACACCGTTGCGGCGGCGGGATTTGCGGCATACGCCGTCATCCCCGCGTTGATCGCGACGTTCAGATTCGGCATCACCCGCACCAAGGGGTAGTTTTTGGTGCCCAGATAGCCTTCGATCTGGAGCAAGGAAACACCCGACAATAGGGATAATAACGGCGTCGTCTTCGCTTGCAAGGCCGGCAGGAGCTCTGCGATCACGTCGCTGGCCAGCAGCGGCTTCACCGCCAGCACCACCATGTCGCTGGCTTCGATCACAGCGCTGTTGCTGGCGGCGACTTGGACCCCAGACTTCGCCGCATACGCCTCGTAATTTGCGGGGTGGCCGCCATGGATGATAATGTCGCCTGGCGTCAACGCCTCAGCCTTCAACAACCCGTCAATGATTCCTTGCGCCATATTGCCGGCGCCGATAAACCCTAATTGCATGCGTGTGCCTCCTGTAACCGTTTCTATTTAGCCTAACTTGCAGATGCGGCGCTGTCAATGTGAAAAGTCGCGCAAAAACCCGACCGGGTTCGCGCTCGCCCCTAAAAACCAAAAGCCACCGGATCGCGATCCAAGGAACGAATCGTGACCCGATGGCCGCTGGGTGACACGCTAAAACGGTGTCTAAACTTATTGGGGTAGCTGGATTCGAACCAGCGCATGACGGAGTCAAAGTCCGTTGCCTTACCGCTTGGCTATACCCCAATCAATGGAGGATCTAGGATTCGAACCTAGGAACCCGAAGGAACGGATTTACAGTCCGTCGCGTTTAGCCTCTTCGCTAATCCTCCATGTGGTTGCTGTCGCAATCAACGAGTATTAATATACCAAAAATCCGCCAGTTCGCGCAACCCTTTTTTGCCTAAGAATAGCCTTCACACATCTAACCACACCAGCGTCTGCTGCCACTCGGTCAAAAAGTCGTGGCCCACCCACTCGTTGAGCCGCCGCAAGCCATAGCCCACCGGCTGATGGTGGTACGTTGTGCGGCCAAAAGTCTGCGCGGGTTGGCGAATATGCAGATGGCCAAAAACGACTTCTGCCACCGCGTACCGCTCCAACAAGACCCCTAGCGCCTGCGACCCCATCAAGGCGGTCGCCATTTGCCAATACGTGCGCTTAGGATTGTACACCATAAAATCGCGCCGCGGCACGAAATGTGTCAGGTAAATCACCCGCCGCCCTGCGGCTTGCCGTAAAGCCGCCTCGGTCGTGGTCAAAACCCGAGCCATGCGCACCGCATCCGACACCGGCTGATCGATCGCGCTATCCAGCCAGTACGCACGCTTCCACTGGGCGAAATCAGCCGGCGTTTTGCCCAGTTCCCGTGGTGCCAACGAGTAATCATACCAGCCATTGTTGCCAATGATCACGGTATCACTCCCAGGCAGCGTCAGCGTGCGCTCATGCAGGTACAACGGGTCAGCCGCCCCTTGCGCTTGGGCGTAAGTGATGCCGTTGACCAAGTCGTGGTTCCCCGCCAAAAAACGTACCGGCATCTGCGGCCCCACCGCCTGCTGTAACGCGTGAAAATAGGTCACACTCTTTTTGAAGTCATTGAAAGTATCCCCCGCGTTGAGGTACGCCGCGGCCCCTTGCGCCTGCAGGTACGCGGCTTGTTGGGGCACTAGGGCTTGCCAATCTAATTTATTCACATCCAGGTGATCATCGACACTCACCGCGATTTTCATGGCTGCCCTCCCATTTTGTCTGCTTACCGTGCGAAAGTCACATAGCGTTTTTGGCCCGCTTCACCAAGCTGCGTCATCACCGTCACCCGGTGGCCGGCGACCGCGAAGAATTCTAACTCAAGTCCCTGAGTGCCGTCTTGGTCAAACAAGAAGACCAACCCGTCATTCACATCATCACTCGTGACACCACCGCTCAAGGTCGTGCCGTCTCCTCGGGTGAGCGTGGTCGCCGTCGATGCCGGATCTACCGCACTCATTTGGCCACTTTGATAAATCGCCGCACTGTGCGCATTGTAAATCGCGACCGCCTCCTCTGTTGAAATCCCGTCTTCATCTTTGGCCACAGTCGGCGGGGTTTGGGTCGTCGATTCGCTGTCCGCGGCCGCTGCGGCAGCCTGCGACGTGCTGCTGGCGCTTGTGGCCGAAGCGGCGGCGGTCGCTTGTCCGGCGGCCACCGCTTCAAAGCCTGCGGTTAGCTCCTGGTTTTGCGTCGGTGTGAACGTTGCCTCGGCAGCGGTGCTTTGCGTCACCAAGACGACCGGCTGATTTTGGCGGTACGCGAATAAATACAGGTGATCCGCGGTCGTCTTACTGGTATCCGCCGTGTCTGAATAAATCGCCACGACGTTATAGTCTGCCGTTTGCGCACCAGTCACGGTGTAGGCTGCCATCATTTCGGTCCCATTCACCGTCAGTTTGCGCTGGCTAAAGTCCTTGGGGTACGTGTAGCCGTTCATCGTCACCGAATGGGTCGGCGTATAAGCTTGATACTGCTGATCCATTGACGCTCCCCAAGACTGCATGAATGACGCCAATTGCTGTGTTTTAGTCGCATCCCATGGGCCTTTAGCCGTGGACTGGCGACTCACCTTACTGATTGCGCTGTTACTCACCGCCGACGGTGAGGTGGTGGCCGCTTGCTTTTGCCCACACCCCGTCAACCATACCATCCCCGCCGCCACCAAGACGATTCCCCATTTTTGCATGCTATTCCTCCTGCACCCCATTAATAGCTAAATCATAGCACAAAAACCGCGCCTTCACGATTCAACAGCCCATCGTGAAGGCGCGGCATCCGTTGGGGCTTAGTTGACCCCTTGCATCAATTTCTCGATTCGTGGCACCATGAACGCTAAGAGGATCGCGAAAACGATCGAAGCGATCCCGACCCCGGCGAAGTACATCACTTCGGTTTCCGGTGAATACAACTTCACGATTTGGGCGTTAATGGCTTGCGCCGCAGCGTCCGCCAAAAACCACATACTCATCATCTGGCTAGAAAAGGCCTTTGGCGCTAACTTCGTGGTGACAGATAAGCCGACAGGTGAAATCAACATTTCTGCGATTTCGACGATCGCCCAACTCAAGACCAACCACAGTGGCGACACCCGGGTCTCGGTCCCAAACAGCGCCACGGGAATCACCATGACCAAGTAAGACAAGCCGGCGAAGACCAACCCGTAGCTAAACTTGCGCGGTGAACTCGGCTGCCGTTTGCCCAAATGAACCCACAGCCAAGCGAAGATCGGCCCATAGATCAAGATAAACAATGGGTTAAGTAATTGGAAGTTCCCTGGTAAAATATTGAAGCTACCGATATGCAATTGCGTTTGGTCAGCCGCAAAGACGGCCAAAACCACGGATCCTTGCTCTTCGATCGCCCAAAAGATCACGGCAGCGACGAACAACGGGATGTACGCCCAAACCCGAGAGCGTTCGACTTGAGTGACTTTTTTGCTACGCAACATCGCCACAAAGTAAGTGACTGGTACCGCGATCGCAAAAATCGTGATCAAGGTGATGATATTGTCGATGTTGAACGCACCCATGGCGCCCATCGCCCCTAAGATCGCGATCAAGGCAACGATACCAAGGCCCACTTTGATCAGTAATGGCTTCAACTCGGCCGCACTGATCGGATCCGGCGCGACGTTATCAACAGGATTGATCGTCTTGCGCCCATCGATCACGTAGAAGATCAAGCCGATGAACATCCCCACCGCAGCAAACGAGAAGCCAATGTGGAAGTTGAACTGCGCTTGTCCCCACGGCACGACGATCGGCGCAATCAAAGACCCGAAGTTGATCCCCATGACAAAAATACTGAAGCCGGCATCACGCCGCGTATCATTTTCAGGATAGAGGCTCCCGACCATCTCAGACACGTTCGGCTTCAACAGGCCGGTCCCTAAAACGATCAAGGCGATCGACGCGAATAAGGCGCTGGCGCCGAATGGCAGCGACAACACGATGTGCCCGCACATGATTAAGACGCCGCCCCAAAACACGGTTTTGCGGCTCCCTAATAGGCGGTCAGAAATGAACCCGCCGATGGTTGAGCTTAAGTAGACTAACGACCCATAAATCGACATGATCGACAACGCCGTGGGCTTGTCGAAGCCCAAGCCGCCTTGACTGACCGCATAGTACATGTAGTAGATCAAGATGGCACGCATGCCGTAGTAACTGAATCGTTCCCAGAACTCCGTCATCGATAGGGTCAAAAGCCCTCGCGGATGGCCTAGAAACGAGTGGTCGCTCCCTTTATTATCCAATTGTAAAACATCCTCTCACTAGGGTTTCGTAACCAAACCTAGTGACCATTCATCGCTACTTCCCTCAAAATAGCTAGAATCATTGTTCTATTATACGCCAACAGGAAATTGATTACAAATTTCCCACATAAAAAAGGAGCGCCGCACTTTTCGCCCCAAAATATCTCATTTAACCGCTGTCTCGTCTGGCGAACACCGACGGTTGTCTATTCTAACTGAACACAATTTGTTTAAATGAGAATTTGATGATAACTAACCACCCTACTTTGTGCTGCTGGTATCCGCCTGACTCGAGGCCGACTGTTTTGCGGCCATTCGCTGGCGATACCTCACCAGGCTTTGCGGGCATGTCCCGCCAAAATAAGCCTTCGCCACCGTCGTGGTTTGCGTCATGAACGTCTTCGCATCGGCATTATACGCCGCTTGGTCCGTGCCACCCATCGCCTTCAACAGCGTTTCTGCCGCCTGCGCCTGCTTGATCAGCGCCTTAGTCGCCTCTGGTTGGCTATTATTGGCCATCAACTGTAGCCGCACCTTTTCGATCGTCGTCACGCCGCTAGTGGCAACTGCCTTGATGGTTTTAGCCGGCTGCGAATATGAGGCCATATTTAGCGGCTTGACCACCGTATCGACAATTGTTGTGTCGCGTTTTTGTCGCTGCTGCGTGGTATACTGCTTACTAGTAACAACAGTTTTAGGACTTACCGGTGGTTTCGCCGACACCGCTTCATGTGGCCGGCCCCTTGCAAGTTCATCAACTGATCCCGACGACGGGCAGGATCCAGCTCTGTGTTTTCATCGTGCGCCTCCCCGATTGATTGGACGTTATCATACCATACGATCATCTCGACATAAGGAAGTGACTCATATTGGCAACTTGGCATCTCATGTTTCAAAAACCTGCCTTTCAAACGCCGCAGATCAGACACGTCGTTGATTTTTTGCGCGACACTGGTAGCTACGGCGGTTTCCCGATCAATCACGTCAACCTCGTGCGTGACACCGGCGACCTCGCCTACTTAGACCTCGACTTCAAGATCACCGCCGCCATCACGCAGCCGACCTTTGCGGAGATGTGTAAATACATCCTTGTGGTGGCTGGCAGCCTGGAAAAAGCGCCGATGCCGATCTACTATGCGATCATGCAGCATAGCCTAGATGAGCTCAGCATCACCTACCACATTTACGATGCCCACACCGCTGATATCTATTACTGGCAGGCGCCACCGATTGTTGCGGCGCCAGAGCCCGATGACCACCTACATTTTCGCTAACATTAGCCCTAAACAGCCACCACCTCAACTCATGAGGCGGTGGCGTTTGTGTTTCTAGAGCGTATACCAGAGCTATTTTTGTCCGACAAAAAAACACCTCCCAATATGGGAAGTGTTTGATCACTGCCGTCTACTGGATTCGAACCAGCGACCCCTTCATTACGAGTGAAGTGCTCTACCAACTGAGCTAAGACGGCATCTCTTCTAAACAACAAAGGTAATTATACAGGACAGAAAAGACGCTGTAAACCCCTTTTTAACGGCTTTTTCAGGTCTTTTTTAGATGCAAAAAAGACCAGTCAACTGACTGGTCTTATCTTAGCGTGGCGACTTCCTACCCTCGCAGGCAGTTGCCCACCAACTACTCTCGGCGTAGAGAAGCTTAACTTCTGTGTTCGGCATGGGAACAGGTGTATCCTTCT
>JALCQM010000003.1 GCA_022651245.1 Lactobacillus sp. | reverse complement strand
TGTATTTATCTCCGCGGCCCTTTTTAATATTTTATTTTTGGTTTCTGTGGCCCCGCCTCTTTACGGGTTACCGCGTTAATTTTGGCTTTTGGTTGGCACCACGTCGCACTATGGTAATTGATAGGGTTTGGTGACGTTAACCACGATGAGTTTTGCGGTGTTAAGCCATGGGTGTGGTTGCGTGATGTGGCGTTTGATGGCGAATGCCGCGCGCCAACGTTGTCCAAAATTTTTGGCGTGATAGTAGGCAAGATAATCTGTCATGACGGCCGCATTATGTGGTGAGTGTAAAGCACGATTTTGCCGCTGTAAGAACGCATGCAAGAGTACGTTGTTAAAAATTTTCTGGCCCGGAAAGGCAAACGCGCTTTGCCAGTGTTCACGCAGGGTCTTATGGTGCCCGGCCGCGCCCACCACGTTGTTGGCATGTTGCCGGTAGCGAACTAACGGCTCGGCGATCCCGATCAACTGACCACAAGCCGCGATCGTCAAGGCAAAGAATGAGTCGTGCATATTGCTGGCATTGATCTCAGGAATCGTGATTTGCGCCAGCAGCGCTTTAGCCTTAGCGTTAAAGCAAAACGCAGCGCCTGTGACGCGATAATTGAACGACAGGAATTCATAGTCGACGTCCAAGCGTTGCCAGTGGGCGACGGTACTCATCTGTTGGCCGGTGACTTGGGCATCTTGATCTGCGACCCATAAGTCGGAATATAAGCCAATTGGTAGCTCTTGAGCGGTTTGCGCGTAATGCTCAAGGAAGGTTTGCACTTTATTAGGTTCCCAGACATCATCTTGATCGGATAAAAAGTATAGGGTTGCGTCATCGGGCGCTTCTTTGACCAACTGCAAGAAGGAGGCACGGACACCGATGTTACCAAGGGTATCCGTTACCGTGAAGATGGTATCAGGCGTTTCATTTGTTAATTGTTGGATAATTTTTGCGGTGCTGTCACTCGAGTGGTCGTCTCTGATGTATATTTGGACGGTAAACGCAGTGTTGCGTCCTGTTTGCGCCAAGATACTGTGCACTTGCTCGGCAAGATAGTACTCGCCATTATAGGTGGACATCAAAATGCAAATTTTGAGGGAGGGTGAGCTTGTCATAAGGGCTTCCTTTTTCTGGTAAGAGTGACCAAATTGGTCCTCAAATAGCCTAACACAATCTGAACCGTGGCGACAATCGAGAATCTGAGTGCACGCTTCAAAGAGCTTTGGTATCATGGCTAAGGCGGTTATTGGCGCCTATTTAAGATAGTTGTGGAGAAGAACATGAAAGTCATCAAGAATTTCTTATGGAATGCAGGGTATCAAGTCTTCGTCTTGATTGTCCCGCTGATTACGGTACCATATGTTAACCGGGTTTTGGGACCGACTGGGGTCGGAATCAACGCCTTCACCAACTCGGTGGTTCAGTACTTTATATTGCTTGGGAGCTTGGGCATTAATTTATACGGTAATCGAGAGACCGCTTACCGACGAGATCAACCGGAGCGATTGGCAAAGCTATTTTGGGAAATTGCACTGATTCGCTTTATTTGTATCGGCATTTCGGTTCTCATTTACCTCGTGTTTGTCTTTTCCGTTGATCGCTATCGTGTCTTTTACTTAGCACAAGGGCTGATGTTAGTCGCCGCTGCATTTGATATCTCCTGGTTCTTTCAAGGACTAGAGAATTTTCGAGTCACCGTTTTACGTAATATTTTTGTGCGTATTGCGTCATTGATCATGGTTTTCACCTTCGTTAGGACGGCCAATGACACGGGGCTGTACATCTTAATTATTGCGGGGTCGCAACTGGCGGGAAACTTAACTTTCTGGCCGTCAATCAGGCGCTATGTCCATGGCTTTCCTAAGTTTGCAGAGTTAAAGCTACTGCGACACGTTCGACCGTCTTTGCTGTTATTGGTGCCGCAGTTAGCGACGCAAATCTATTTGCAGTTGAATAAGACGATGTTGGGCATGTTAGACGGTGTGACGGCCTCGGGCTTTTATGACAACTCAGATAAGATCATCAAGATGTTATTAGCTGTGGTCACCGCGACAGGAACCGTTTTGCTGCCACATGTGGCCCACAGTTTTGCCAGCGGCGATAAGGCGGCGGTGCACCGCTCACTAGAAACCTCGATGCACGTCGTCTTGGTCATGGCATTTCCGTTGGCGTTAGGGATTGCATCAGTTTCTGACACGTTTACGTACTATTTTTTTAGTGCTAAATTCATGCCGGTTGCGCAATTGATGGCGGTTGAGTCGATTGTCGTGATTCCAATTTCGATCGCAAGTGCTGTAGGGGTGCAGTATTTGTTGCCGACCAACCAAATGCGCCCATACACCACATCAGTCGTTTTGGGCTCAGTTGCCAATATCGTCTTAAATGTTCCTTTGATTTTACTGTGGGGGACGATGGGCGCTGTTATTGCGACGATTTTGTCGGAGTCGATCGTGACGGGCTACCAAGTTTTTTATGTGCGTCGGCAGATCAAGTTGGACCGATTGTTTTCTGAATCCTGGAAGTATTTGTTGGCCAGCGTCATCATGTATTTGTGTATTCGGGCGTTAGAGCATGTTTTGGGCAGGAGCCTCGTATACTTAGTGCTTGAGGTTCTGATCGGAATGCTCGTTTATGTTGTCGGCCTGTTGCTGCTGCGGCCTCGAGTTATCCTTGGGTACGTTCAGGATTTCTTACGTAAACGCCGTGCTGCATAGTTTAATAAAAGAACGTCCCTGTTTTGGCAGTGAATGTGATAATCTATAAGATGTATGTGCCGAGTGACGACACCTGTCAATTGAGGTGTCATATCACAGGTAAAGAGGAGGATTTTTCGTTATGAAGGGTATTATCCTAGCTGGTGGTTCTGGTACGCGTTTGTATCCGATCACACGCGCAATCTCTAAGCAATTGATCCCGATCTATGACAAGCCGATGATCTATTATCCATTGTCTACGTTGATGTTAGCAGGCATCAGAGAAGTCATGCTGATCTCGACGCCGAAGGATTTGCCACGGTTTGAAGAACTATTTGGCGATGGTCATGACCTGGGTTTAGAGCTGACCTATAAGGTACAAGAGCATCCCAACGGCTTGGCAGAGGCATTCTTGTTGGCAGAAGACTTCATCGGTCAGGATGCGGTGTGCTTGATCTTAGGCGATAACATCTTTTACGGTGGTGGCTTGTCGAAGTTGCTTCAGCGAGCGGCAGCCAAGCCACAAGGTGCGACCGTCTTTGGTTACCACGTTAACGATCCGGAACGATTCGGCGTGGTTGATTTTGATGAAAGTATGCACGCAAAGTCGATCATTGAAAAGCCAGCGCACCCTGCTAGCAACTATGCGGTCACAGGGTTATACTTCTACGACAATGACGTCGTTGAGATTGCAAAGCATATCAAGCCATCAGCGCGTGGTGAACTAGAGATTACGGATGTTAATCAAGAATACTTGCGGCGGCGACAGCTGGATGTCGAATTACTGGGTCGCGGTTTTGCATGGCTTGATACCGGCACGCACGAGTCTCTGCAGACGGCGTCAGCGTTTATTGCGTCGATCCAGCATCGCCAGAACTTGCAAATTTCTTGTCTTGAAGAGATCGCTTACCGGATGGGATATATTGATATCGCTCAAGTTGAAAAGTTGGCTCAACCGTTGAAGAAGACGGAGTATGGTCAATATTTGTTGCAACTCGTGAAACAGGAGGCTAAATAGTGGTTAAAGTCATTCCTACTAAGTTAAAAGATGTCAAGTTGGTGGAGACGGATGTGTTCGGCGATAATCGGGGCTTCTTTACCGAGACGTATACGCGTGAAAAGTTTATTGAAGTTGGCATCGATAACGATTTCAACCAAGATAACCAATCACTATCAGCAGAAGCTGGTGTATTGCGGGGAATGCATTACCAATATGGTGACGCGGCGCAAACCAAGTTGGTTCGGGTTGTGACCGGGGTCGTTGAAGACGTCTTGGTAGACATCCGCAAAGGGTCCCCAACCTATGGTCAATGGGAAGGGTACTTGTTAAGCGAGTTTAACCATCGTCAATTGTTAGTGCCTAAGGGGTTTGCGCATGGTTTCATTACCTTGACGCCAAACGTTAATTTCTGCTACAAGGTTGAAGGCTATTATGCACCAGATGCTGATCGTGGGATCGCTTTTGATGATCCTGATATTGGCATTCAATGGCCAATGTCCATGGATCATTTGATCATGTCTGAAAAGGATAAGCATCATCCACAACTCAAAGATGCAGATAACAACTTTGTATATGGGGAGATCTAACATGAAACTTATGGTAACCGGGGGCGCCGGCTTCATCGGCTCAAACTTTGTTCATTACGTGTATGACAATCATCCAGATGTTCAGATCGTCGTTTTGGATAAATTGACGTACGCTGGCAACAAGGCGAACCTTGAAAGTATTTTGGGCGATCGTGTCCAACTAGTGGTTGGCGATATTTGTGATGCCCCATTGGTCGATAAGCTGATGGCAGATGTCGATGCTTGTGTTCACTACGCAGCTGAGAGTCACAATGATAATGCGTTGCTTGACCCGAGTCCGTTTTTGCACTCTAATGTTGTCGGCACTTATACGTTGTTAGAAGCCGCACGTAAGTATGACGTTCGCTTCCATCATGTTTCCACCGACGAAGTGTATGGCGATCTCCCATTGCGTGAGGACCTACCAGGCCATGGCGAAGGGGTTGGTGAGAAGTTCAGCACTGAAAGCCGCTACAACCCGTCTAGCCCTTACTCTTCAACGAAGGCAGCTAGTGATATGTTGGTCCATGGCTGGACGCGTTCGTTCGGTGTGCGGGCAACGATTTCAAACTGTTCGAACAATTATGGTCCTTACCAGCATATCGAGAAATTTATTCCTCGCCAGATTACCAATATCTTATCGGGCATTCGGCCGAAGCTTTACGGTACTGGGAAAAATGTTCGTGATTGGATCCATACGACGGACCACTCCGCGGCGGTATGGACGATTTTGACCAAGGGTAAGATTGGTGAGACGTACCTGATCGGTGCTGATGGTGAGCAAGACAACAAAACGGTGCTCGAGATGATCTTACGTTTGATGGGGAAAGATCCTCAAGACTATGATCATGTTAAAGATCGTCCTGGTCATGACCTGCGTTATGCAATCGATGCCACTAAGTTGCGTGCGGAACTGGGTTGGACACCGCAGTATACTGATTTTGAAACTGGCCTGAAGCACACCATCGATTGGTACACAGCCAACCAAGACTGGTGGCAAGCGGAAAAGGCTGCGGTCGAAGCCAAGTATGCTAAAAGCGGGCAATAATCACTGCGCGTCAGTGAAGGTTGAACCACAAAAAAGTAATGTTTAAAAAGCGTCTCTACTGTACCGCCTAGAAATGGCGGTCTGGTAGGGACGCTTGTGTGAGAGGCGAAAGCTTTTTGTAGGACGGAGGAAAACATGAAGATTTTAATTACAGGTGCGAATGGTCAATTAGGCACTGAATTACGGCACTTGTTAGATGGCCGCGGGATTGCCTATCGCGCTACGGACGCGAAGGAACTGGACATCACAGATGAAGCTGCGGTTTCTGAATATTTTGCGGCTTATCAGCCAGAAATTGTTTATCATTGTGCAGCCTATACTGCGGTTGATAAAGCCGAAGATGAAGGCCAAGCGATCAATCAAAAAGTCAATGTTGATGGTACCCGGAACCTGGCAAAGGCGGCTGCGGCAGTAGATGCGACTTTGATTTACATTAGCACGGATTATGTCTTTGACGGTGATGCCAAAGAAATCTATACCGTTGATGATCAGCCAGCACCGCGCAACGAATATGGCCGGACCAAGTATGAAGGCGAACAGGCCGTGCAGAAGTTTGCTAAGAAATTCTACATCATTCGGACGAGCTGGGTTTTCGGTGAATATGGGCATAACTTTGTGTATACAATGCTTGATCTGGCCAAAACGCACGAGACATTGACCGTGGTTAATGATCAGTATGGTCGGCCATCTTGGACGAAGACACTGGCTGAGTTCATGACGTTTGCGGTCGATCAGAAGCTAGCGTACGGCATTTATCACTTATCTAACGATAACAGCTGCAATTGGTATGAATTTGCCACTGAAATTTTGAAGGATACACAGACCAAAGTGTTACCAGTCACCAGCGCGGAATATCCGCAAAAAGCTTGGCGGCCGCGGCATTCGTTACTGGACCTAAGCAAAACAAAAGCAACCGGGTTCCAGTTGCCAACCTGGCAAGATGCGTTGCATGAGTTCATGGCGCAGATCGCGGCACAATAGTGCGTAGTGGCTAAGCGTTAGAAAAATTTCATGTATGGCCCCTCACAGACCCAGTTTTGGGTTTTGTGGGGGGCTTTGTCGTTGGTATTGTGGCAGTCACGTCACGCACCTAGCAGCACGCATAGCCAATCGACTATGCGTGACGATACCGGTAGAAGAAGCAGTGACCTGCTATTCGGTTGTGATCGGCACCTCAACGAAGGCGCGTTCGCCGGTAGTGAAGGTCAATTGACCGCTAAGTAAGTCGGTTAGATCAGCTTGCAAGTCCGTGACGTGTGCCTCATTGACATTGAGGGATAGCGTGACGTCGACGGCGTAATCTATATGTTGTACCGGTTGTTGATGCGCTTCGAGAAAATGTTGAACCGTTCCTAGTTGTGGGTAAGTGATCGTAAGCAACACGGCTTTTTGCCACTGCCGCTCGACGAGACCAACGGCATGCACCGCTTCTTGAACGCTATTGCTGTATGCGCGGATCAAACCACCGGCCCCGAGTTTGATCCCGCCAAAATAGCGTGTGGTCACGGCGAGAACATCGTGTAAGCCCATTTGTTGTAGGGTTTGGAGCATCGGTACGCCGGCGGTGCCAGAGGGTTCGCCATCGTCATTAGCCCGCTGAATGTGATCGTCATCACCGAGTAAGTAGGCGGGGACATTATGGTTGGCTTTATAGTGTGTTTTACGAACAGAGGCAATTATCGTTTGGGCCTCTGCTTCAGTTTGGATGCGTGCTAAGCGCGTAATGAAGCGAGATTTTTTGATGGTCAGTTCATGTTCGCCATCGTGAGCGATTGTCCGGTAGGTCATAGGGGGTGCTCCTTTTGTGGTATTCGGGGATGCAATTATTAGATACCGAAGTGGATTTTGATTCTAGTGTAGCACAGGCAGTACCGGGATTGGCAGATGGTCATTGTCAACGCTGTGGCCAGTCGGCGTTGGTTCAGCTTCCTAGTGGGGATTACTATTGTCCTCACTGTATCAACCTTGGCCGCGTAACAAGCCGTACGACACTTTACCGTTTTCCCGCGCCACAGTTACCGTCAGTCGAGTGGCCATTGACTTGGAAGGGGCAATTGACCGCCCAACAAACAGCGGTCGCCGCAGCATTAGTCGCTTCGCTTCAAGCCGGTCGGGATCATTTGTTGTGGGCTGTGACGGGGGCGGGGAAAACAGAGATCCTGTTTCCAGCAATTGCAACTGTGTTAGCTGCAGGCGGACGAGTCGGCGTGGCGGCCCCACGATTGGACGTCGTGCGTGAGTTAGCGCCACGGTTACAGGTGGCTTTTGCCCACACCGCCATGGCGATTCGGTACGGTGGTGCACCATGGCCGCAACGCACCGTCGCTTTGACCGTCCTGACAACACATCAATTGTTGCGCTATCACCAAGCATTCGATTTGCTCGTGATCGATGAAAATGATGCGTTTCCTTTCGCCCACGATCCGGCGCTTTGGCATGCCGTGTCAGCAGCTAGTCGTGGGCCAAAGCTCTGGTTAAGCGCAACGCCGCCAACGCGATTACGACAGGCTGCGCAACGAGGAACGATGGGCTTAAGTATTTTGGCCAGACGATTTCATGGCCATCCGCTGCCTGTGCCTCGGATCCGGATACAGGCCCTACATTTGCCACAGCGGATCGCACCGCAGTTGATTCGTCAGCTGCAACAGATTTTAATGACGCATCAGTGTTTGCTTTTTGTCCCAGATATTGCGTGGTTAGCACCGCTGACGCAGCAGCTCCAGACGGCTATCACAACAGCTATCGCAGGGGTGCATGCGGCCGACGCGCAACGTGCTGAAAAAGTTGCTGCATTTCGGCAAGGACGCTTGCGCCTATTGGTGACCACAACGATTTTAGAGCGTGGGGTGACGATTCCGCGTTGTGCGGTGGTTGTTTTAGGCGCGGACTCGGCCCGTTTTGATGCGGCAGCATTGATCCAAATGGCTGGGCGCGCTGGTCGCTCTGCAGATAGCCCTGATGATCCTGTTTGGTTTTACGCACGGCATGATACCCTAGCCCTGCATCAAGCTATTCGGACGATCCGGCAATTGAATGCGAGGTGATTGGCAATGCGTTGTGTCCTATGCCGACAACTGGTACAAATCACGTGGACACTGCCCGTCATTTTGGGTCAGCGTCGCTTACGAGTACCACAACTATGTGCCGCTTGTTTACGCACATTTGCACCGATTGTCGTCGCGACAGCCTGTCCGGGGTGTGGGCGGGCTGACTCACCAACGTTATGCGTTGACTGTCAACGTTGGGCGCGTCAAGGCGCCTTACTACATCATCGCGCGTTGTTTAGCTATAACGCGGCGATGAAAGCCTTTATCCAGCAATATAAGGGGTTGGGTGATTGGCGCTTGCATACTGCCTTTCAGGCGCAACTCGTGCCCCCAGTATCGGGGGTCATCGTGCCACTGACGAGTGAACCAGCGCACTTTATTGCTCGTGGTTTTGATCCTGTGTTAGGTTTATTTGCACACTTATCGTTGCATTTATGGCTACAAAAGACGGATACCAGCACACCTCAGGCCCAAAAGAATCGTGCTGGCCGCTTGGCGACGCCGCAAAGTTTTAGCGTGCGATCAGGCGTTGTCTTTGGTCGCACGCGACGGGTGATTCTAGTGGATGACCTCTACACGACAGGGCGCACGTTATATCACGCAGCAGCGGCCTTGAGAATGGCGGGATTTCGAGGAGAAATCACGAGTTTTTCGTTAATTAGGTGAATTATTCATAGTTAAGGGTTTGTGTCTAAACAATCAGTTCGGTATAATGAAGTCAGAGGGATGGAAGGGTTTTACACCCTGGCCAACCCGCGTGTTCCTTGGATTTTGGAACACGGATGAAAGGGGAGAAGTGTCATGCTAACATACAACGTTCGTGGCGAAAACATCGAGGTCACCGATGCCATTCGGTCTTATGTCGAGAAGCGCATCAGCAAGCTGAACAAGTTCTTTGATAACTCGATTCAAGCGATTGCGCATGTGAATCTTAAAGTTTACCCCGACAAGACGGCTAAGGTTGAAGTAACGATCCCGTTGTCTTATCTGACCCTGAGGGCTGAAGAAACCAGTCCAGATTTGTACGCCAGCATCGATCTCGTGACCGATAAGCTGGAACGGCAGGTGCGCAAGTACAAGACGAAGATCAATCGGAAGTCTCGTGAGAAGGGCTTGGAACCGATTCAAGTTGCTGCGCCTGATGCTGTGGATGACACAGATGAAGATGCGTTACAAGTCGTGCGGACTAAGCGAGTTTCTTTGAAACCGATGGATTCTCAAGAAGCCATTTTGCAAATGGATATGTTGGGACATAACTTCTTCATCTTTGAAGATGCTGAAACCTCTGGGACCAGCATTGTGTACAAGCGTCGTGATGGTCGCTATGGCCTCATCGAAACTGACGAATAATTTAAACCCCAAAAAGGCTGGCCGTTGTGCCGGCTTTTTCTATGTCTTCGATAAGCTGATGTGGTATCAAGAGTCCGGCGTCGCGCGTGGCTGCATGCAGATTATGCGTCGAATTGAGCGTCACCAGTTTGCAAGTGACGTAATCAATGCTAAAATGTATAAGATATTGTCGGGCGGTGTACACTTTTTAAGGTGGGACATAACCCGCTGGAGTAGGCGTTTAAGGACCTAGGGTCACAAGCGCCTAAGTGGTCTTCTTGAGATCACACAGTTCATGACAAGAAGGGAAATTAATTAATGGCTAATCCACTAAAAAAATGGGTCGAAAATGATAAGCGTGACGTTAAGCGCTTAGGTAAAATTGCTGATCAAGTGATCGCGTATGAAGATGAATACAAAGCTTTGAGCGACGAAGAATTGCAGGCCAAAACCCCAGCATTCAAAAAACGCTTAGAGAATGGTGAAACGCTGGACGATATTTTGCCTGAAGCTTTTGCGACTGCGCGTGAAGCCGCGAAGCGTGTTTTGGGACTGTTCCCATTTCGAGTGCAGATCATCGGGGGGATCACGCTGCATGAGGGTAATATTGCCGAGATGAAGACCGGTGAAGGGAAAACTTTGACCGCGACGATGCCGGTTTATTTGAATGCCCTGTCGGCACAAGGCGTTCATGTGGTGACGGTCAACGAGTACTTAAGCGCGCGTGATGCCACTGAAATGGGAGAATTGTATAACTGGTTGGGGCTATCCGTTGGGCTAAACAACCATGAAAAATCGAGTGATGAGAAGCGTGAAGCATATAACGCAGATATCACTTATTCGACTAATTCCGAAATCGGGTTTGATTATTTGCGCGACAACATGGTCGTCTATAAGCAACAGATGGTGCAGCGGGCACTGAATTTTGCGATTGTCGATGAAGTCGATTCAATTCTAATTGACGAAGCGCGGACACCACTGATTATTTCTGGTGGTGCCGAGAAGTCTAATGGGCTTTATATCCGTGCTGATCGGTTCGTTAAGACCTTGAAAGCAGAAGACGATTATAAGATTGATTGGCCGACTAAGACGATCAGTTTGACTGAGTCAGGTATTCGTAAGGCTGAGAAGGCTTTTGGATTAAAGAACCTGTATGATACAGAAAACACAGCCTTGACCCACCATCTGGATCAGGCTTTGCGGGCAAACTACATCATGCTCGAGGATATCGACTATATGGTCAAAGAAGGGGAAGTCTTGATCGTTGACTCCTTCACTGGGCGGGCAATGGAAGGGCGTCGTTTCTCGGACGGTTTGCATCAAGCCATTGAAGCCAAGGAAGGTGTCGAGATCCAAGATGAGAACCAAACCATGGCGACTATCACCTACCAAAACCTTTTCCGAATGTATAACAAGCTGTCTGGGATGACTGGGACGGCCAAAACGGAAGAGGAAGAATTCCGTGAGATCTACAACATGAACGTGATTTCGATTCCGACTAACCGGCCGATCGCCCGGATCGATTCACCCGATATCTTGTACCCGACCTTGGATTCGAAGTTTAAGGCCGTGACTGAGGATATCAAAGCCCGTCATGCGTCAGGTCAGCCTATCTTAGTCGGGACGGTAGCGATCGAATCTTCCGAGCGGTTGTCCCATTTACTTGATGAAGAAGGAATCCCACATTCCGTTTTGAATGCCAAAAACCACGCGCGTGAGGCCGAAATCGTGATGAATGCTGGCCAGCGCGGTGCTGTCACAATTGCGACTAACATGGCCGGGCGGGGGACCGATATCAAGCTTGGCCCTGGGGTTAAGGAAGTCGGTGGGTTAGCGGTTATCGGGACTGAACGCCATGAGTCTCGGCGTATTGATAATCAGTTGCGTGGCCGTTCTGGACGGCAAGGTGATCCAGGCTCAACGCAATTTTACTTGTCGCTAGAAGATGATCTGATGAAGCGCTTCGGCTCGGATCGTATCAAAGCGATGCTTGATCGCTTTAAGTTGGAAGATGATGAGCAGGTTATTCGTAGCCGAATGATTTCTCGTTCGGTTGAATCCGCGCAAAAGCGGGTCGAAGGGAACAACTACGATACCCGTAAAAATACGTTGCAATACGATGATGTGATGCGTGAACAGCGTGAAGTCATCTACAAGCAGCGCCAACAGGTGATCAACGAGGATGAGTCACTCAAGCCAGTTTTGATGGCCATGATCGATCGCTGCATTACGCGGATCGTTCAGCTTCATACGCAAGGTGATAAGAGTCAGTGGCAGATCGATAAGGTTTACGACTATGTGACCAGTAATATGGTCAGCGAAGAGACGTTGAAGCTTGAAGACCTGACGACACGCAACCCGACTCAAGAAGGTTTGATTCAGCAGATCGAGGACTTGGCTGAGGCAAATTATGAGGAAAAGTTGCAACAGCTTGGGGATAAGGCACAGATGCTTGAATTTGAAAAAGTCGTCATCTTGCGGGTTGTTGATTCGTTGTGGACGGACCATATTGATGTGCTGGATCAGCTTCGGCAATCTGTTGGCTTACGTGGCTACGGACAGATGAACCCTTTGGTTGAATACCAAGAAGAGGCTTACAGCATGTTTGAGGAAATGATTGCCCATATGGATGAAGACGTCACCCGCTTGTTCATGAAGGCTGAAATTCGCCAAAACATTCGTCGCTGATCTGAACGCGCATGGTCGACTGTTTGAGCAAACCTCGCTCAGTAGTTGTCCTGGACGCGGTTCAGTGCCTGATCTTACAAACGTCGATGTCAGCAGTAGACCGGGCTTATGCCCGGCCTTTTGCTTGTCGAGCAAATAAAAAGGAGGCTGCCTATGGAAGCAGCAGAAGCACGCAATACACTTGCGCAGTTAAGAACTAAAATTAATCAATTTAGGGGGTCTCTTTGACCTCGATGCCTTGAACGAACGGATTTCCGAAAATGAAGGCCGAATGGCGGAACCAGGATTCTGGTATGATCAAGAAGCTGCCCAAAAGGTCATTAACGCGAATAATGTCCTGAAAACCAAGCACGATAATTTTTATTCATTGAGTGACAAACTCGATGATCTCGATGTGTCGTTTGAGCTATTGCAAGAAGAGCCGGACGCCGATATGCAGGCAGATTTTGAACATGAAATCGGAGACTTGCAAAGGCAAATGAATAATTACGAAATGGCTTTATTGTTGAACGGCAAGTACGATGCCAACAATGCCATTTTGGAAATTCATCCTGGTGCCGGTGGTACGGAGTCGCAAGACTGGGGAAGCATGTTATTGCGGATGTATCAACGTTGGGCCGATCAAAATGACTTCCGAGTAGAGGTTGCCGATTACTTGGCGGGGGATGAGGCCGGCATTAAGTCAGTCACCTTGCTGATCAGTGGTGAAAACGCCTATGGTATGTTACGTAGCGAAAAAGGGGTGCATCGTTTGGTGCGCATTTCCCCATTTGATTCTGCTGGCAGGCGGCACACCAGTTTTGCTTCTGTGGATGTGATGCCAGAGTTAGATAACAGTATTGATATCGATATTCGACCAGATGATATCAAAATGGAAGTATTTCGCTCGAGTGGGGCTGGAGGCCAGCACATCAACAAAACGAGCTCGGCGGTCCGATTGATTCATATTCCAACCGGGATTGTCGTCTCGAGTCAAGCTCAACGAAGTCAATTTCAAAATAAGGATACGGCCATGGGAATGTTGAAGGCCAAATTATATCAACGTGAGCAGGAGAAAAAAGCGCAGGAAGCTGCAGCAATTAAAGGCCAACAGTTGGACGTTGCGTTTGGGTCACAAATTCGCTCCTATGTTTTCCACCCGTATACGATGGTTAAAGACCACCGCAGTAACTATGAGACGGGTAACGGCCAGGCCGTGATGGATGGTGATCTCAATCCGTTTATTTATGCCTATTTACAGTGGCAACTGGCCAGTGAAAATCCAGAGTAACATGATTTGAAAATCCGCAGCGATGTAACGCGATTGTTTTGTAACCTGTCTGCAATCGTTCTGTTGTATCGGGCTGTTATACTGGATGCAGTTTGAAAAAAGGAGACCATCGACATGATTCAGATGAAAAACGTGATGATGAAGTATGATAACGGCGTCGTTGCGATGAAGGACTTGAATCTCACGGTTGACCCCGGCGAGTTTGTCTACGTGATCGGTCCTAGCGGGGCTGGTAAATCAACATTTATTAAATTACTCTACCATGAACTGACCCCAACAGCGGGTAGCATCAAGATCAACAATTTCGACTTCAATGTGATGAAGTCCAAAGAGGTGCCGTTCATGCGGCGTCAAATTGGCATCGTGTTTCAGGATTTCAAGCTATTGCCACGTTTGACTGTTTATGAAAACGTAGCCTATGCCATGCAAGTCATTGAAACGCCAGAAAAGGAGATTCGCCCACGTGTCTTAGAAGTCCTGAAAATGGTTGGCTTGGAACAAAAGTTACGTCGTTTTCCCTCTGAACTTTCAGGTGGTGAACAACAACGTGTTTCGATCGCCCGGGCGATCGTCAATAAGCCGCAAGTGGTCATTGCTGATGAACCGACGGGTAACTTGGATCCAGAAACTGCGGAAGGCATTATGGAGATCCTTGATCGGGTCAATCAAAGCGGGACGACGGTCATTATGGCGACGCATAATCAACAAATGGTTGATGCCCACACTCACCGGGTCTTGGAAATTGCTGGTGGCCGCTTGATTCGTGATGAAAAGGAAGGGAGTTATGGTAGTGAAGCCTAATGTATTGAAGCATCACCTCAAAGACTCCTGGAAGAGTCTGCGTCGTAACGGTTGGATGTCTGTTGCCGCAGTATCCGCAGTCACTGTCACGTTACTGTTGGTAGGGATCTTCATGGCGTTGTTGCTCAACGTTAATCGGATCTCTTCACAAGTGGAAAACGATGTGCGTGTCCGTGTTTACGTCGAGCGAGGCACAACGAAAAAGCAAGAAGCTAAGCTTGAAAAAGAACTGAAAGGCCTGGATCAGGTTAAGACGGTCAGTTATCGGTCAGCGAAAAAAGAGTTAGATACCATTGTTGGCAGTTATGGTAGTCAATGGAAGATGTTTTCTGGGGACAAGAATCCGTTGAACAATGTCTTCATGGTTGACACGAAAAACCCAAAGGCGACGATCAACGTGGCTAAGAAGGCTGAAAAAATGAAACGCGTTGCCGAGGCTTCATACGGTGGCAGCACAGCCAAGAAATTATTCAAGACTGTTGATACCATTCAGCGTTGGGGAATTGGCTTTACGATCCTTCTGTTGTTCGTGGCCGTGTTCTTGATTTCGAATACGATTCGGATCACGATCTTATCACGTGCGGATGAAATCGGCGTCATGCGTCTGGTTGGCGCAACCAACTGGTACATTCGTTGGCCATTTCTTCTGGAAGGGGCCTGGACTGGCTTATTAGGGTCTTTAATCCCGATGTTAGTCGTGGATATCGGCTACTCGCTGGTCTACCGTAATGCCGGACTCACAACGGCGGCTAATGGCTACTCCTTGTATCCTTCTGTACCTTTCCTGATTTGGCTGGATCTTGCTTTAGCTGCAATTGGGATTGTGATTGGAGCTTTAGGAGCAGTTGTCTCAATGCGCCGGTTCTTAAAGATTTAGGTGATATGCGAATACAAACAGGTCGAGCCATAATCTGATTTTAGCTCGGCATACAAGTGCCCTCGCGCTACGATTGTTCCTTAAAAATCGTGATGTGAGGGTATTTATGTGTCTATGCCGTGCATAGCGTGAGACTATTATTTTTGGATCCCGATTTCTTTGTCGTTAGAAATGAAGTTGAGATGATGGCGCCTGATTATCTGAAGCAACAATGAGTATCAAAACGGTGGTTAGAAGGCAACACAACTTTTACAAACATTTTACGCTTAGAGAGGGAATGTATCCGCTGTCATAGAGCTACCACAAGCGACATGCGTTCGGTAAATCGTTGTTACATGCTATACTGGTCATGAATAGGAAGGTGAACCACGTGCGACTATTGATGAGCTTGTTTGGCCCGGTAACAGTTGTTGGTTTCGTCACTGCTATTTTTTGGCAATGGCGGCGACTCACGCATGAACGCCATGTTTTCTCAACCGCAATTGACCGTTCAGCAATGGGCTTATGGGCTGGGTTGATCGGGGGATTTGTGAGTGCGGTGTTAGTGAGCCTTAGCGCTTTTTTAGGTGGACTACTCTTACCCGCCAGTGTTTTATTGAGCTTGACGGGTTTAACTTTATTAGCACTGTTCTTATCCGGGCTTGGCTATGCCACATGGTGGTTAGGGGGAGCTGGAATTTTGGCTGTACCACTAGCAGACTGGTTAAGGCAACCAGTGGTAATGCCGTCTGAATGGGTGTGGCGCTTGTTGGTATTGGTGGCGATTATTTGGCTAATCAACGCCTTGTTGTTAGCCGTCATCGATCCGCCTATTGATGTGCCTACCATCAAGATGGGGCGGCGAGGCGTTAAAATCGCTGTGTATGACCACCGGCAGTTTTATTGGTTACCACTGGTATTGCCTATTGCTGGTACGACGTTTTCTGCGTTACCTTGGTGGCCGATGCTGTCAGTCGGTACGGCCCATTTCACGCTTATTGGCTTACCATTAATGCTCGGGGCGGCACTGCGGACAAAAAAACAGTTACCGAAGCGGGTATTGCGTCTTTGGGCGTGGCAGTATCTGGTTGCTGGTGCGGTGACCCTAGTCATGGCGATCGGCGCTTGGCTGACACCGACATGGGCGACCGGTTGGTTATTCGCGTTGGCTGGTGGTGGCATCGTATTGGGGGTTGCGAATGCTTTAGCGACACGAGGTGGGGTGAATTATGTCTCGCAAACGACGACCGGCGTTCGGATCGTTGCCGTCCAGCCGGAGACACCGGCTGCTAAAATGGGGTTGATGGCAGGGGATGTTGTCTTGTTATGTAATCAATTGCCAGTGCATAATGATGCGGAGCTGTACGCAGCAATTCAGCAACATCCCACATATTGTCGTCTGCGTGTCGCGGGATTAGATGGTGAGATTCGGTTGTGTGAAACGGCGATTTATGAAGGGGCCCCACATGAATTGGGCATGATTACATTTGCGGAGGAACTCGAATGAAAAGGATCCTTGTGGTAGACGATGAACCGGCGATTGTCACATTGTTACAGTATAATCTGGAAAAAGAGCATTTCGCGGTGACGACCGCTGGCGATGGCGAAGCAGCGTTAACTTTGGCGTTACAAGAGCCGTTTGATTTTATCATCTTAGATTTGATGCTACCCAAGCTTGACGGGTTAGAGGTGACAAAGAAGATCCGGCGCGCAGACATTGCTACCCCGATTATGATTTTAACGGCGAAGGATTCTGAAACTGATAAGATCGTTGGCTTGGAGTTAGGCGCAGATGATTATGTGACGAAGCCTTTCTCCCCTCGAGAAATCGTTGCCCGTATCAAGGCAATTGAACGGCGAGTAACGAATCAAGATAGTGCACCTGAAAGCCAAACAGCTGCGATGACACCAGCATCGCAACTTACGGTCGGCGAGTTACGGGTTGACGCAGAAAACTATCAAGCTACAAAACGTGGCGAGAAGTTGTCGTTGACTCCGAAGGAATTTGAGCTTCTGGCCTTCTTCTCGAAGCGAGTGGGAAAGATTTTGTCACGGGATGCCTTATTAAATGGTATTTGGGGATTCGAATATCCTGCAGAAACACGGATGGTGGATATTCAAGTGTCACACTTGCGCGATAAGATCGAAGATGATCCGAAACACCCGGTATATATCAAGACCGTGCGGGGATTTGGGTACCAAATGGAGGTTCCTAATGAGTAAGCGGTTAAATCGTCAGTTGATTTGGTCCAGCCTGCTTGCAATAGCAGGCTTTTTCATCATTATCGCTGGAGTTGACCGCTTGTTGTTCAGTCAGCAAACAGCGCACTTGAAGGCCGTTTATCAGACTTATCTTGATTTGGACGGCAGCGGCGTGTCTTCAGCTTTAGCAAAGGATCAGAAGGTTGTGATCACGCCCCTAGCAGGCAAGCCGACCACGCCTCGGCAGAAGCTGATGCAGGATCTGATTGATCGAGAACGGACCATCGTTGGCCAGCAGCCAGTGGTCGTGCGTGTTCAAAAAACAAATGAACAGCTCTATATTGCTGAACGGCAGCATAATCATTTTGTGGGGTTATGGCAGCCTAAGGCCACGCTTGCACGTGTATCACCTATGGGCTTATTGTGGTTCACCTGCGGTTATTGGGTTGTCATGGCCGGACTATTGGTCTGGAGTTTACGTCGTCACCGCTATTGGACTGGGCATGTGGCCACAATGACGCACAATATTGCGCGCATTCGCCGCGAACACGATGTTAGTCCGATCATTTTAACCCCAGGTTCGCCATTCATGGCGATGGGAACTGAGATTAACCGTTTGGAGCAGACTGTCGCCCACTTGCGACAGAAGGTATTATTGCGGCAAGCCAGCTTTGACCGGTTGATCGATCATCTCCCCCAAGGGGTCATGTTAATCGACGCTGATCGTAACGTCTTGTTGAGTAATCAGGCGATGGCGACGTTTGTGGGCCACCCGATCGCACCAGATGAGCATAACTACCTTGACGATGTGAAGACTTACGGCTTGGCCCGGATGATCGAGCATACGTTCCGTAATCAAAAAAGTCATCATAAAGAAATGACCATGTTGGCGACTCAGAAATCTGTAGATGCCAATGTGATTGCTTTAAAAGCGCAAGCAGATCGAGAACAAGTCTTGGTGATCTTGTACGACGTGACATACTTACGGCAAGTTGAACAGATGCAATTGGACTTCGTTGGTAACGTTAGTCATGAGTTGAAGACGCCAGTTACGGCGATTTCCGGGTTTGCAGAAACATTACTGGCAGGGGCGAAGGATGATCCCGCAACGTTGGAGCAGTTTCTGACGATCATTCACGATGAAAGTACCCGCTTAACCCAGTTGATCACCGATATTTTGACGTTAAGTCGGCCATCAGATGCACCTGCAAAGCGTACGGCAGTTGACCTGTTAGCATTGGTAAATCAGGCGATGACGAGTTTAGCAGAACCAATTGCCGAAAAAAAGTTGACGGTCACAACGGATATTCCGGAGACGTTAACCATTCAAAGTGACGATGTTAAATTATCTCAAGTCGTGCGGAATTTGTTGAATAACGCGGTGTTTTATAACCGAGATCATGGTAGCGTCACGGTTTCAGCAGTTAAGGCCAAGCAACAGTTAACGCTAGTCGTTGCGGATACTGGTATCGGGATTGCCACTGCCGATCAGCAGCGAATCTTTCAGCGCTTTTATCGGGTGGATAAAGCCCGTAGTCGACACAATGGTGGGACTGGGTTAGGTCTCGCCATCGTTGCTGAGATGGTGCAACAGCTCGGCGGCGATATCGACTTACAGTCGCAAGTTGGCGTGGGGACGACGTTTACGGTTACCTTGCCAGTGGCCTAACATGATGAGTCGCGTTTTGGTGCTGATCGGCGTAAGTTAATTGTAGGGAGCGCTTTCGCAGACGACGTGGGTAATGTGTGAATGAAACGGGTGGCTTTTACGCCTTTTTTACACACACCGACGTTAACATTTACAGTGGCTTGATACACTGAATAGCGATATCGATATGGAGGTACGACGTGAAAAAACTTCTCGGCATTCTCGCTGCGTTAAGCTTAACCCTTCTTGTGGCGTGTGGCGCACAAGATAGTAATGGCGAATCCATCACTGCGGTGGGTTCTTCCGCACTTCAGCCATTGGTCGAAGCCGCAGCAGAACAATATCAAAGTGATCATCTTGGGGTGTTTATCAACGTCCAAGGTGGCGGTAGTGGGACCGGCTTGAGTCAAATTCAACAAGGTGCCGTCGAGATCGGTAATTCTGATCTGTTTGCTGAGGAAAAAGCCGGAATCAAGGCCAAGGCTTTAACTGACCATCGCGTTGCGGTTGTCGGTATTACCCCCATTGTCAATAAAAGCGTCGGGGTCAAAGACCTGACGGTTACGCAATTGCGGCAGCTATTTACGGGTGAAATCACGAATTGGAAGCAAGTTGGTGGTAAAAACCTACCAGTAGTTGTTGTGAACAGGGCACAAGGATCGGGAACACGTGCTACTTTTGAAAAATGGGTGATGAACGGTCGACAACCATTGGCGGCTCAGGAACAGGATTCTACGGGGATGGTGCGGTCAATTGTGGCGAGCACGCCAGGTGCAGTATCATATGTCGCTTTTTCATATGTTGACCAGACGGTTGAAACCATATCCTTGGATGGCATCGCGCCCACAGAAAAGAATGTGACCACCAATGCTTGGCCAATTTGGTCGTATGAACATATGTACACCAAAGGAAAGCCAACTGGACTGACAAAGAAGTTTTTGACGTATATGCAATCGTCACGCACACAAAAACGCTTGGTCGCTAAGATGGGATATATCCCAATGACGGCAATGCAGGTGACGCGTGATGTCCAAGGTAATGTGGTTCGCAAGTAGGAGGCACTCATGGATCCCATCAAAGAAGCAATGCTGCACCGCTCTCGGTCCGCAAAGTTAGAACGGCGCGGCCGTTTGCTTAGTCTGGCTTGTATCAGCTTGATCGTATTAGTGGTATTGGCGATCTTTATATTTGTTGCCTCACGCGGTTTGGCGACCTTCTTTACGAATAAGGTCAACCTCATTAGTTTCCTGTCCAAAAGTACCTGGGCCCCCGCGGTTAAAGATGCTCACGGGGTTCCGCAAGTAGGGGCGTTGCCGATGATTGTGGGGAGTTTCGGTGTGACCTTCTTGTCTGCCGTTGTGGCCACACCGTTTGCCGTTGGTGCCGCAATTTTTATGACCGAGATTTCTCCCAATTTAGGGAAACGGATTCTTCAGCCTGTGATTGAGTTATTGGTTGGTATCCCAAGTGTTGTCTATGGATTTATCGGGTTATCTGTCATCGTCCCTGTCATTCGGACCGTCTTTGGTGGTACTGGGTTTGGTATTTTAGCTGGGACGTTCGTTTTATTTGTCATGATCTTACCGACCGTGACGTCGATGACGGTTGATGCATTGAAGGCCGTCCCAAGGCATTATCGTGAAGCCAGCCTTGCGCTTGGTGGTACTCGTTGGCAGACAATTTCACGCGTCGTACTACGCGCGGCGATGCCGGGGATCTTGACCGGGATCGTCTTCGGGATGGCCCGGGCTTTCGGGGAAGCGTTAGCGGTCCAGATGGTGATCGGTAACGCGGCATTACTCCCTAAAGACTTAATCAGTCCTGCGTCGACTTTAACCTCAGTTTTGACTTCGGGGATCGGTAACACCGTGATGGGGTCATTAGAAAACAACGCGCTGTGGTCGTTGGCGTTATTGCTGTTACTGATGTCGTTGGCGTTTAACTTACTGATTCGCTGGATCGGAAAGAAAGGGGAGATGAAATAATGTCTGCCAAATCGATCGACAAGTTGATGACCGGAATGTTGTATTTGATTGCCGGTGTTATCGTCTTACTCTTAGCGGGCTTATTAGGCTACATCTTAGTGCAGGGCTTACCGCATGTGTCGTGGCATTTTCTAACGAGCCCAGCCAAATCATTCGAAGCTGGCGGCGGGATCGGAATCCAGTTGTTCAACTCCTTTTACCTACTAGTCTTGTCAATGTTGATTTCTGTTCCATTAGCACTAGGTGCAGGAATCTACTTGGCAGAGTATGCGAAGAAAAATTGGGTCACCGACGTTGTTCGTACTGCAATTGAAATTTTAAGTTCGTTGCCTTCCGTCGTGGTCGGCCTCTTTGGCTTTTTGGTGTTCGTGCTCCAGTTTAAGTTTGGCTTTTCGATTCTTTCGGGAGCGCTGGCGTTGACAATGTTCAACCTCCCCCTACTGACGCGGAATGTAGAAGATTCTTTGCGCCAAGTCGGTTTTACCCAGCGAGAGGCTGGGTTGGCTTTAGGCTTATCACGTTGGGAGACTGTTGTCCACGTGGTGATTCCTGAAGCTTTGCCGGGAATCTTGACGGGGATGATTCTGGGTGCTGGCCGAGTGTTTGGCGAAGCTGCAGCTTTGATCTATACAGCGGGACAAAGTGCCCCCGCATTGAATTTTGGAGATTGGAATCCGTTACACATTGCGAGTCCGTTGAACCCATTCCGGCCGGCCGAAACGTTGGCAGTACACATTTGGAAAATCAACTCTGAAGGCATCCAACCTGATGCTGCCGCGGTGTCAGCAGGGGCATCGGCCGTTTTGATCATCGCGGTTTTGGCCTTTAATCTGTTGGCACGCTGGGGCGGTAATCGATTATATAAACGGATGACAGCTGGCTAGGTGATTTTGTCAAAGGAGTAAACATGCAAAATTATTCTCTCGATGATACCTATATTAAGGACCTTGATCCACAAACGCATGAGTTTGCGATTACGACTAAGGATTTACGGGTATTTTATGGTGACAAGGAAGCAGTGCATGGCGTCTCATTACCCTTTGAACGCTATAAAATAACGGCTTTGATTGGGGCCTCTGGTTCGGGTAAGTCGACATTTTTACGCTCACTGAACCGGATGAATGATAATATTGAAGGCAGCCAGGTAACTGGTGAGATCATGTATCGCGGCGTCGACATCAATAGCGATGCAATTGATGTCTATGAAATGCGAAAGCACATCGGGATGGTGTTTCAGCGCCCTAATCCGTTTGCCAAATCGATCTACGATAACATTACGTTTGCACCTCGGCGATTTGGTGAGAAGCGGAAGGCGGTTTTAGACGAGTTAGTTGAAACCAGCCTTAAACAAGCTGCGTTATGGGATCAGGTTAAAGATAACTTGTATCAAAGTGGGCTATCTTTATCCGGTGGACAGCAGCAGCGACTATGTATTGCCCGCGCGATTGCAATGAAACCAGATGTTTTGCTAATGGATGAACCAGCTTCGGCGCTAGACCCAATCTCAACGTCAACCGTTGAAGACACGTTAATGGCGCTAAAGGACCAATATACAATCATTATTGTGACGCATAACATGCAACAAGCGGCACGAATTAGTGATTACACCGCGTTTTTCTACTCTGGACAAGCGTTGGAGTTTGATGAGACGCGCAAAATCTTCACGCGGCCGAAGATCAAGGCAACTGATGATTATGTCTCAGGCCATTTTGGTTAGTTCGTTAAGGAGTAATTATGGCAAAAGAAAAAGTGATCACCAGTAAAGACGTCCACTTGTATTACGGTGACTTTGAAGCGCTCAAGGGTATCGACTTGGATTTCAACAAGAATGAGATCACCGCGTTGATAGGTCCTTCTGGGTGTGGTAAATCAACGTATCTACGTACCTTGAATCGGATGAATGATTTAATTCCCGGGGTCAAAATCACCGGGGATATTCGCTTACGAGGACAAGATATCTATGCTTCACAGCAAGATGTGGTCCAGCTGCGTAAACAAGTCGGGATGGTTTTCCAGCAGCCTAACCCATTTCCTTTCTCAATTTATGATAATGTGGTGTATGGGTTGCGCTTAGCAGGCGTTAAGGATCGATCAGTGCTCGATGAAGCGGTTGAGACGAGTTTGAAGCAGGCTGCTATTTGGGATGAGGTCAAAGATAAACTTCACGATTCGGCGTTATCCTTGTCAGGGGGCCAGCAACAGCGCGTCGTGATTGGTCGAGTGCTAGCAGTACAGCCAGAAGTGATCTTAATGGATGAACCGACGAGTGCTTTAGATCCGATTTCGAGTACCCAAATTGAAAATATGTTGTTGGAATTACGGGGCCAATACACCATAATATTAGTGACACACAATATGCATCAAGCTTCACGAATTTCAGATCGCACTGCCTTTTTCTTACAAGGGCGGTTGATCGAATTTGCAGATACGAAGAAAATATTTTTGGATCCGACGGAGCAAGAAACTTCGGATTATATTAGCGGGCGTTTTGGCTAATGCGGTAAATTCGCGTGGTCTGCGCAAAAAAGGAGGGAATATTATGCGGCGATTATTCGAAGATGAACTCAGCGACTTGCACGTCCGGTTTTCAGAAATGGGGATGATGGTCAACGAGGCCATATTTAAGTCTGTTAGCGCGTTTATCAACCATGATAAAGCGATGGCACGTAGCGTGATCACAGAAGATAAGCACATCAATAAGCGTGAGGTTGATTTAGAGAAACGTAGCTTCGAGATGATCGCATTGCAGCAGCCAGTGACGACAGATTTACGGATGATTGTGACGGTGATGAAGGCATCCTCCGATCTCGAGCGGATGGGGGACCACGCGGTATCAATCGCTAAGTCGACGATTCGCGTTAAGGGTGAAACGCGTGTGCCGGAAATCGAAAAGGAAATCGCGGCGATGGCAGCAGCTGTTAAAGACATGGTTGCTGAGGTCTTAGATGCATACGTCAAAGAGGACGCCCAGCGTGCGCGTAAGATCGCGACGGAGGATCACGGAATCAATGATTTCTCAAAGCGGATCTATGCGGATTGTATTGAGCGAATGCGCGAGGATTCTGAAACGATCGTTGGGGCGATGGACTACATGCTCGTGTCGTCGTACCTAGAACGGATCGGTGATTATGTGACTAATATCTGTGAGTGGATTTTATATTTACGCACAGGTAAACTGTTAGAATTGAATTCCAATGCTAGTGAAGACGGTTTTTAGCGGTAGTTCGTCGAGCATCTCTTTCGCATCCTTAGCGGGTGCGGAGGAGGTGCTTTTTTGATAGATTTGATCGTAAATTCAGCGACTGTTCAAGCTATAATTGCTGATTTACGTGATGTTTTCAAATGATACCGAACTATGTTCTTATATTTACATAAAATTGTCCGAGATATTTACACCGCTCGTCTAAGCTATAAAGTGTTTCAAGGGTGATAGGACGAAAGGAAGATTATGATGAAGAAAAAAGCACTGATTATGTTGGCCTTGTCGGCAACAGCACTTTTGACTTTAGTAGCAGGATGCGGGAGTCAGTCGACAGCGAAGTCATCTGATGCTGCCACTAAAGCTGATGCCAAATCGGCAAAAATCGTGGCTGTGGGCTCCACCGCACTGCAACCGTTAGTTGAACAAGCTGCCAGTACCTATCAAGATGATCATCCTGAAGTCAAGTTGACGGTCCAGGGTGGGGGTAGTGGTACGGGATTAAGCCAGGTTGTTCAAGGCGCCGTGACGATCGGGAATTCGGATATTTTTGCGGAGCAAGGACAAGGCGTCGACGCCAGCAAGCTTGTTGATCACCAGGTCGCCGTCGTTGGCATGGCCCCTGTAACGAATCCAGACGTTGGTATCAAGAACTTAAAAATGAACCAGTTACAAGAAATCTTTACCGGTAAAATTACAAACTGGAAACAGGTCGGGGGTAAGGATGAGGCCATTACGGTCATCAATCGAGCTCAAGGTTCTGGAACCCGGGCGACGTTTGAAGCTGCTGTGTTAAAAGGTCAAAAGGCAATGACGTCACAGGAACAAGACTCTAATGGGACTGTGCAAAAGATCGTGGCGCAAACCCCTGGCGCCATCAGTTATTTGGCCTTTTCATACATTAAATCAGACCTTCAAGCGCTGAGTGTTGACAATGTTGCGCCAACCGCGAAGAATGTGACTACTGATGCGTGGAAGATCTGGTCATACGAGCATATGTACACTAAGGGAAAGCCTAATAGCGCAACTGCGGCGTTTTTACAATATATCAATTCTAAACCAGTTCAAAAATCACTTGTGACAAAATTAGGCTACATCTCGATTCATGACATGCAAGTACAAAAATCTGCTGATAATCAGGTAACCAAAAAGTAGCCTTGGGAGGCGGAACATGGGTGAAGTCAGTATAATTGGCATAGGAATTGTGATGTTCGCGCTGACTTATTGGATAATGGCGGCCAAGGCCCAGCAATTGATTGAACGACATGAAAACAAGCCGTGATTGGCTTGTTTTTTTGTGGTAATCGAAGTGTAAAAGAGGGCAATGTAGGGAAAGTTGGGAGCCTTTCCGAGAGAACCAATGTGCCTAGGGCAAAATCAACCTTAGGACCTATGCAATCAAATCGGGAAGCAGGCATACTAGATTACGTAAGCAAGCCAATTAGGTGGAGGTAATCTCATGAATGAACGTGAACGGATTCTCGATTTGGTTAAGCAAGGTGTGATCACAAGTGAAGAAGCTTTGGTCCTATTAGAAAACCTAGCAAAGGCCAAGACCTCTCAGGAGGGGCAATCTCACTCTGGACAACCACAGGCGGATGTCGATCAGCCACAATCGAAAGCAGATACAGATGATGAAACGGCATTAACGGCACTAAACACACAAATCGCAGAAGTGGCTGGAAGCTTAGATGCTGCCGTCGCTCAAGATAAAAGTTTTGCTGCAAAGATCGCGGCTAATGATGAACAGATCATCGTCCTTGATACAATGGAAGATCTTGAGACCTTGACGGAAGAAAAGTATCAAGAGCGCGGCGAACTCAAACAAGAGAACCACGAATTACAGGCCCAGCGCGAGGCGCTGACTGAGCAGATTGCGGAATTGAAGACGCAATTAGCTGAACTTAACCGCCAAAAACGGCAATTGAATAAGCAGCGTTTTACTGACAAGGTTTTACCCGATGATTGGCAGGATCAGGCTAAAGATGCGCTTAATGATTTGGGGAAAACCGTGGAATCGGCGACTAGTCAGATTTCCAGTCTCATGAAGAAAACTGTGAATAACGTCTTGGATAATGTCGATTGGAAGGATGTCACGGTCAAGGTTCCCGGTTTGGCGACGGAGAAGTTTACCCACACGTTTACCTACCCGGAAGCGCAGGCTAGCGTTTTGGATATCAAGGTGGCCAATGGGGATGTGACGCTACGATCGTGGGAGCAAAGTGGCATTCAAGTCGACGCAACGATTAAGTTGTTCGGTAAAATGCCGGCGGATACACCGTTGGCAGCCTTTATCGACCGTAGTCGGATTGATGTGAATGACGACCACTTTGTTTTCCAAGTTCCGAATCGTCGAGTTCAAGCTGACTTAGTCATTTCGCTACCAAAACGCGTGTATGACCATGTGACGGTTCGCTTACTAAACGGTGGCGTGCAGATGCAAGGGCTTGAAGGCAAAGACTTCTACGTTAAGAACGCAAATGGTGATATGAATTTTGCTGGCGTTGAGGCAGCGATGTTAGAGACCCAGGGCGTCAATGGTTCGTTAAAAGTTAACGGTGGCGATATTCATGATCTCCTGTTAGAAACCGTTAACGGTGATATCAAGGTGCAAACGACACCGGCAACCCAGTCATTACAGACGGTCAATGGTACCGTACGAATCACGCTTGATCATGATTTCAACAAGTTGACGGCTAGTTCTGTCAACGGTAACGTTAAGCTAGCTGCCCCGCAAAGTATTGCGTTACGGGGAGACGTTAAAACTCGATTTGGTGGTATCAAGAGCCGGATGAGCGGTTTAGATGAGCCGGTAAGAGGTAAACATGTGACGCTTGATCGGCCGGGGACTGGCGATGGCATCGTTGCCATTGCAACGACTAGCGGCAACGTCCAACTCAAGGATGCAGATGACTGATTTTTAAGAGAAGGAGAGAGACTATGCCGTTTTTATTGATCCCGATCTTTTTGATCGTTATTGGTCTCGTGATATTGATGATCATTGCGTTGGTCTTTGGCTTGATTCAGGTCCTTTTTTGGCCGGCAGTCATTGGCCTATTGGTTTGGTGGGTAGTCCGCCGCTCCGGTCATGCAAAGCCAGCGCAGCGCCGGCATCACGGCAGAGAGCATTCTGACTGGCAAACAGGATTACATCAGCGTAAAGAAGCGCATAACGTCCATGAAGAAACACAGCGGTCACACCACGATGATTGGAGCGATTTCTAGTGACGTTCATTCGTAAAGTTTTACTAACGACTGTGGTATTTGTGCTGTACGCCCAATTCTTCCCAAGCCAACTTTATGTTGCGGGTTGGGCGACCGCTTTAGTCGGCGCACTTGTTCTTGGCGTTTTGAACGGCCTGATTCGGCCGGTCATCAAGCTACTGTCTTTACCGTTAACGATTTTAACGTTTGGGCTGTTCCTGTTTGTGATTAACGGGTTTATGCTCGAAATGATGACGTGGTTTGTTACAGGAATTGCTTTTTCAGGATTTGGTAGCATGATGCTGTTAGCACTGGTTGTCAGTTTGGTCAATTTGATGTTTGGTGAATCGAGAGATTAATGTCAGATTAGGCTGAGGCACACACAGATTTAGGCGATAAAACAATACCTCCACATCACGAGTTCAAAAAATGATGTGGAGGTATTTATTTTGTAGCGTGCATGACGGTGTGTGGCTAGTCAACGGATTGGAATCTTTGTCAGTGACTGTAGTGGGATAATGTGGAACCGGTTGCCCCTGTTAAGTGACAGCCGGTGATGGTAAAATTAACTTAACTATGGGAAGGACAGGTGGAGACGATGGCAGATAGTGTAACGGTCGCGCAGTTAGTGACCGACGCGCACCTCAACGTGTTAAGTGGTGACGATTATCTTGAAGAACGGCGAATCGTTGTGAGCGATATCTCTCGGCCGGGATTAGAGTTGACGGGCTATTTTAACTACTACCCGCATGAACGAATCCAGCTTTTTGGCCGTACGGAGAATGCGTTCGCCGGGAATATGACGTCGGAGGAGCGGTTGACTATCCTAAAGCGGATGTGTGCGGAAGATACGCCGGCATTTGTCGTGTCACGCGGAATGGCGCCGCTGCCAGAGATGATAACGGCTGCCGTTGCTGCCCATATTCCGGTATTAGGATCGAAGTTACCAACCACGCGTCTTTCAAGCTTAATCACTGACTACTTGGATGGCCGGCTGGCCGAACGACGGAGCATGCATGGCGTTTTGACAGACATTTACGGTTTAGGCGTGTTGATTACTGGGGACTCAGGTGTCGGTAAGTCTGAAACTGCTTTGGAGCTGATTCAGCGTGGTCACCGTCTGATTGCGGATGACCGGGTGGATGTTTATCAACAGGATGAACAAACTGTCATTGGCGAAGCACCTCAGATTTTATCGCATTTGCTAGAAATCCGCGGGTTAGGAATTGTGGACGTGATGAACTTGTTTGGGGTTGGTGCTGTCCGTGAAAAGACCTCGATCGATCTAATCGTCCACTTAGAAGCTTGGACTCCGGACAAGCAGTTCGATCGGCTCGGATCGGGGGAGCAAAGTCAGCAGATCTTTGACGTGGCGGTCCCAAAAATCTCGATCCCTGTTAAGGTTGGTCGCAACCTGGCATCGATCATTGAGGTTGCAGCCATGAATTTCCGGGCCAAATCGATGGGCTATGACGCCACCAAGACGTTTGAGCAAAACTTGAATAGTTTGATACAATCAAATGCAGAAGAATGAGTTGTGTGCGTGGGTGTGAAGCGCAGGCGCTAGCCGGCGATTTTTGCACCCATGTGTGCGTTAAGGAGTCGTGAAATGTTAGGAGCTTTAAATCCGATTGCGCTATCGATCGGGGGATTGGAGATCCATTGGTACGGTGTCATTATTGCGTGCGGCGTTTTATTAGCAGTATGGTTAGCGATGCGAGAGGCGGTTCGTCGCGGAATTAATGATGACCACATCATGAATCTTGTCTTGTGGGCACTACCGTTTGCTTTGATTGGCGCCCGCGCTTATTACGTCGTATTTGAGTGGCCATATTATGCTGCTCATCCTAGCGAGATCATTGCGATTTGGCATGGTGGGATTGCAATATATGGGGCACTGATTGCCAGTGTGATCGTATTTTTGATTTATTGTCGGATCAAATGGTTGCCAGCATGGTTGGTGTTAGATATCGCGGCACCAACTGTGATGATTGCTCAGAGCATTGGGCGCTGGGGCAACTTTATGAATCAGGAGGCATTTGGAGCTAAAACGACGCTGACGTACTTGCGTGGACTGCATTTGCCAGAATTCATTGTTCAGCAGATGAACATTGGGGGAGCTTACCGGCAGCCAACGTTCTTGTATGAATCATTGTGGAATCTAACAGGGTTTGTTCTTCTTATGAGCATTCGGCATCATCGTGAGTGGTTTAAACAAGGTGAAGTGTTTTTAAGCTATGTCATGTGGTATGCATTCGGGCGCTTCTTTGTTGAAGGCATGCGTACAGATAGTTTGTATCTAATGCCTGGACTTAGAGTTTCACAGGCGTTATCAATTGTCTTGTTCATCGTTGCCTTGGGATTGGTACTTTATCGGCGGCGTCAAGATGTCGCTTGGTATCTTGACGGTGATCCGCTGGCACGAGTTAATGCCTGAAAGTTGAAGGAGGAGAGAGCTTGGTAGAGAAGATAGCAGTTTTAGGCGCTGGGTCTTGGGGGTCTGTCTTGGCTAATTTATTGGTCGAAAATGGTCAACGGGTTTCGTTGTGGACCCATAATCCGCAGCAGGTTCCTGAGATCAACGGACAGCACACGAATCAGCACTATTTACCGAATTTTACTTTTCATTCTGACTTACACGCGACAGCTGATTTGACCGAAGCAGTTACAGATGCGGACGTGATTTTGTTCGTGGTACCGACAAACGCGATTCGGAGTGTTGCTGAACAAGTACGGCCATTGTTAGCGGTTGAGAGTCGCCGACCGATTATCGCACACGCAGCGAAAGGGCTTGAACGGGGAAGTAAAGCGCGGGTTTCTCAGGTCTTGGACGAGGTCTTGCCGAGTTCGCTTCACAGTGGCATTGTCGTCATCTCAGGTCCCAGTCATGCAGAGGACGTCGCGACGAGAGATATCACGACGTTAGCGGCGGCGTCACAATCATTAGCTGCAGCAACGGCAATCCAGAAACTATTTATGAATTCGTATTTTCGATTGTACACTAACAGTGATGTCATCGGGGTTGAATTAGGAGCCGCATTGAAAAATGTGATTGCGATCGGTGCCGGTGCTTTGCACGGATTAGGCTACGGTGACAATACTAAGGCGGCTTTGATGACGCGTGGCCTAGCTGAGATGACCCGTTTAGGTGTTCGCCTAGGAGCTGATCCGATGACATTCATCGGTTTGTCGGGGGTTGGTGATCTAATTGTCACTTGTACGAGTGTCCATAGTCGCAATTGGCGTGCGGGGAATGGTTTAGGACAAGGAAAGAGTGTCCAAGCTGTTTTAGATAATATGGGCATGGTGGTTGAAGGCTATTCAACAGCGAAGGTTGTGCACGAATTGGCGGCAGAGTTAGGTGTTGAAATGCCGATCTCAGAGGCAATTTATCAGGTCTTGTATCAAGGGGCACCGATTCGCGAAGTCATCACTAATTTGATGCAGCGAGCAGGAAAACCTGAATTCGATTTTCAAGTCTCTGGTTTACAAAGTTGAGATCATCGGTTATGATAGCTTACAAATGGTAAGCAAAGGAGAACTATACATGCCAAAGTCTTATGATGTTATCGTGATTGGTGCAGGTCCCGGTGGGATGACGGCGGCGCTGTATGCGTCACGGTCGAATCTTAGTGTTTTGATGCTGGATCGCGGGATTTATGGTGGTCAAATGAACAATACGGCCGAAATCGAGAATTATCCCGGATTCAACTCAGTTCTTGGGCCTGACCTTGGGCAGAAAATGTATGATGGTGCCACTCAATTTGGTGCGGAATATGCGTATGGGAATGTTACGGCAATCCGCATCAAAGGTAATTTGCGCGAAGTTGAAACAGATGAGGATACCTACTTGGCTAAAGCTGTTGTCATCGCCACTGGGGCCGAACACCGTAAGTTAGGGATCCCTGGAGAAGAAGACTATGGGGGGCGTGGCGTTTCATACTGTGCCGTTTGCGACGGGGCTTTCTTTAAGAACCGCGAAGTGGTTGTCGTTGGTGGTGGTGATTCCGCGATTGAAGAAGGCACTTATTTAGCCCAGTTGGCAAGCAAAGTGACGATTGTCCATCGTCGTGACAGTTTGCGTGCTCAGCAGATCTTGCAGAAGCGTGCTTTCGCAAACGCTAAGATCAACTTTGTTTGGAATGCCAATACAGAAGCAATTTTAGGCGATGACAATAAGGTAACGGGTGTGCAGTATACGGACAAGGTCAGCGGTGAAACGCATGTCTTACCTGCGAGTGGCGTCTTCATTTACGTGGGTATTATGCCGTTAACCGATTCTTTCAAGGAAGTCGGAATCTTAGACGAGAATGGTTGGATTCCAACTGACGAGACAATGGCGACTAAGGTCCCAGGTATTTTTGCAATCGGTGATGTGCGAGCTAAAACATTACGGCAGATCACCACAGCTGTTGGAGATGGTGGTCAAGCTGGTCAAAGCGTGTTCGACTATATCCAATCGCTGCAGGATGCTGACTTAACCGTCAATGCTTAGGTGAAAATGGGTGCTTTCCGAGTAATTCGGTAAGCGCCTATTTTTTTACGGATGTTTAAGCGTTTTCGAGCGTATTTAGCCGAGGGATATAGTACAATTAGAACGACTAGAACCTGACAAATACGAATGGAGCTGAGTGTAATGGGTTATCAACAAAATTACCAACAATGGGTGGATGAACCGAGCCTGACGCCTGCTCTTAAGGCGGAACTCCGTGCTATGGCTAACTCGGCCACTGAGCAAGAAGAAGCTTTTGCAGCACCGATGGCTTTTGGTACTGCGGGGATGCGGGGCGTTATTGGCGCCGGGATCAATCGCATGAACATTTATACCGTTCGGCAAGCGACGGAGGGTTTGGCGCGCTTTATGGATACCTTACCAGAAACGCAAAAGCGTGCTGGTGTTGCGATTTCATATGATTCTCGCTACATGAGTCAGGAATTCGCACATGAGGCTGCTGCGGTACTGGGTGCCCATGCGATTCCAAGTTTTGTTTTTGATGCCTTGCGGCCAACACCGGAGTTATCATTTGCGGTGCGGCACCTTGAAACTTACGCAGGAATCATGATTACGGCTAGTCATAATCCGAAGCAATATAACGGTTATAAGATCTATGGTCCAGACGGTGGCCAGATGCCACCAGAAGAATCAGACCGTATCACAGAATATGTCCGCAGCGTGACAGATATTTTCCACATCAAAACACTGACAACTCGAGAGTTGCGTGACCAAGATCTGCTGACGCTGATTGGTGAAGACGTTGATGAGGCCTATTACCAAGCAGTTGCGACGGTCACAATTGATCAGGACTTGATCAAGACTGTGGGCAAGAATATGTCTTTGATCTATACACCATTGCACGGGACAGGACGGATTCCAGCCCAGATGGTATTGCGTAACGCCGGCTTTGAACATTTTCAATTAGTGGCGAAGCAGGCGGTGGCTGATCCAGAATTTGCTACCGTGCCGTTTCCTAACCCAGAGTTTGCGCAGGCGTTCGATATGGCAATCGCACTAGGTAAGCAATCGCACGCGGATGTATTGATTGCGACTGATCCAGATGCGGATCGTCTGGGGACAGCGGTTTGGGCGGGCGATCATTATCAACTGTTAACTGGTAATCAAATCGCCAGTCTCTTGTTACACTATATCCTAGAAGCACGCAAGCAAGCGGGGACGCTTCCAGCAAATGGGGCAGTGGTCAAGTCGTTCGTTTCGACCGAATTAGCCACTGCAATTGCTAAAGATTATGGTGTGGCCATGATCGATGTTGAAACAGGATTCAAGTTCATCGGCGACCAGATCAAGCAGTACGAAGAAACGGGTAATCATGAATTCTTGTTTGGCTTTGAAGAGAGTTATGGTTATTTGATCAAACCATTTGTTCGCGATAAAGATGCGATTCAGTCCACTGTGCTGTTGGCGGAAGTTGCAGCTTACTATAAGTCGAAGAACATGACCTTGTGGGACGGCATTCAAGCACTATATGCGCGTTATGGACATTTTGCTGAAAAGACGGTCGGCGTTGATTTCGAAGGGGTCGATGGCCCACAGCAAATGGCAGCGTTGATGGCAAAATTCCGTGAGCATCAACCAAATGAGTTTGCAGGGGTGTCGGTCGCGGAAGTCCAAGATTATCAGGCGCAAACGGTAACTAAAGCAGATGGCACTCAAGTACCGACTGCAATGCCGATCTCTAATGTGCTGAAGTATGTGCTGACGGATGGCACTTGGATTGCAATCCGACCATCGGGAACGGAGCCAAAGGTCAAGTTTTACGTTGGAACGAGTGGAGACAGCAAAGAAGTTGCAGATAAAAAGCTGACCGAATTTGAAAATGCCTTGCATGCTTTTCGGACGGAAGCATAGTGTTAGAAACCACTAAATGGTGATGCCAGCTGATAGCAACCGCTGTAAGAGGATGTTAGGCCCCAAGGCGGTGGCGCATCATTAAGATCGCGTCGTTAAAGAGAGGCTAAGCCTGCGAAGAATGGCTTGGCCTCTTTTTGTGCCAGGTTAGAAGTCAATTTAAGTGACGATCAGAGATACTGATACTTGTTTTTTGACAACATCCATGCTAACATGGATCAAATTTTGTGGATAAATTAACCAGGAGGTATGGGCGATGGGCATGCACCAATTCATTCAAGGACTGAGTAACTTAGAGACGCTGCGACGAGCACCCGGCTTTTTCAAGTATGCTGAGCACAGCGTGGCCGCGCACAGCTTCAAGGTAGCAGAAATCGCGCAATTATTGGGTGATATCGAAGAACACGCTGGTAATACGGTTAATTGGCAACGGCTATACGAAAAAGCGTTGAATCATGATTATACAGAGCGGTTTATTGGTGATATCAAAACACCCGTCAAGTACGCCACCCCGGCATTACGGACGATGTTGGCAGATGTTGAAGAGTCGATGACTGAAAACTTCATTCAAAATGAGATCCCGGAAGCCTATCAAGAAACCTACCGCCGTCGGCTGGGAGAAGGCAAAGATGACACTTTAGAAGGGCAAATATTGAGTATTGCGGATAAGGTCGACCTTTTGTATGAATCATTTGGCGAAATCGAAAAGGGCAATCCAGAGCGCGTTTTTGTCAATATCTATACGGAAAGTCTGTCAGTCGTGATGTCGTATGCAAAGCGACCGAGTGTACGGTATTTTCTCGATGAGATCTTGCCTGATATGCTGAACGAGGAGTTTGCTGATCGGGATATGCTAACGAAGTTGACACGGGCAATCTTGTCGCAGTCTAATCAGTAGTCGCCGAGTAGCGAAAGTGTGTTCGCTATGCTATAATTAATGCAGGTAAAAGTTGGAATTTCGGTTCCAACTTTTTTGTTGGCATATTTAGGAGGTAGTCGTTGTGATCGAACGGATGGCAAATCGCCAATTTGATTTAGTATCACCGTACGCACCGGCGGGGGATCAACCCCAGGCGATTGAAAAGTTAACGCAAGGTTTTTTGAATGGCGAAAAAGAGCAGATCTTACTTGGGGCAACCGGGACCGGGAAGACGTTCACAATGAGTAATGTGATTGCGAACCTCAACAAGCCGACGTTGATTCTATCGCATAACAAGACCTTGGCGGGACAGTTATACGGTGAATTTAAAGAATTTTTCCCACACAATGCGGTCGAATACTTCGTGTCTTATTACGATTATTATCAGCCGGAAGCCTATGTGCCAAGTTCTGATACTTACATCGAAAAGGATTCTGCCATCAATGACGAAATCGATAAACTTCGCCATAGCGCGACGTCGGCGTTGTTAGAGCGTAACGATGTCATTGTTGTGGCGTCGGTGTCTTCAATCTTTGGGTTAGGGAGTCCAACCGAGTATCGTGATCATGTGTTGTCACTGCGCGTCGGTATGGAGATTGATCGCAATACGTTGTTACGGCAACTAGTGGATATTCAGTTTGATCGTAATGATATTGATTTTCAACGTGGTCGTTTTCGGGTGCGAGGCGATGTCGTGGAGATTTTTCCGGCAAGCCGAGATGACCATGCCATCCGTGTTGAGTTTTTTGGCGACGAAATCGATCGCATCACTGAAGTAGATGCGTTAACCGGGGAAGTCGTTGGGAGTCGTGAACATGTCGCAATCTTTCCGGCAACACATTTCATGACGTCCGACGATCAACTTGAAGAAGGTATTCGTCGTATTAGTGCTGAGTTAGACGAACGTTTAGTTGAATTGCGCGACCAGGGCAAGTTATTGGAAGCGCAGCGGCTGGAACAGCGGACAAACTATGATCTTGAGATGCTCAAGGAAATGGGCTATACAAATGGGATCGAAAACTATTCTCGGCATATGGAAGGTCGTCAACAAGGTGAACCACCGTTTACGTTGCTCGACTTTTTCCCTAAAGACTTTATGATCATGGTAGATGAATCTCACGTGACAATGCCTCAAGTACGGGGGATGTATAATGGAGACCGAGCCCGGAAACAAACCCTGATCGATTACGGGTTCCGGTTACCCAGTGCACTGGACAATCGACCATTGATGCTGCCGGAGTTTGAAAAACACGTTAATCAAATTTTGTATGTTTCTGCGACGCCAGGACCATATGAGCTGGACCGAGTACCTAAAGCAGATGTGGCGGAGCAGATCATTCGCCCGACAGGCTTACTCGATCCGATTATTGAAGTGCGGCCAATCATGGGTCAGATAGATGACTTAGTTGGTGAGATCAACGACCGGATCGATAAACATGAGCGCGTCTTTGTCACCACGCTAACGAAGAAAATGGCCGAAGACTTGACGGATTACCTCAAAGAAATGGGGATCAAGGTTCGCTATCTGCATTCGGATGTTAAGACGCTTGAGCGGACTCAGATTATTCGTGACCTCCGATTGGGTAAATTTGATGTCTTGATTGGGATCAATTTGTTACGTGAAGGGATCGATGTTCCTGAAGTCTCACTAATCGCCATTCTTGATGCGGATAAGGAAGGCTTTTTGCGGGCAGAGCGGTCACTTATCCAAACTATTGGACGGGCCAGTCGGAATGCGCATGGGAAAGTCATTATGTATGCTGACAAGATGACTGAGTCTATGGCGGCTGCAATCGGGGAAACTAAGCGGCGTCGGCACATTCAAGAGGCCTTTAACAAAGCACATCATGTGACACCGAAGACAATCATCAAGCCGATTCGTGATGCAATTTCCAGTGTGGATACGAGTGATGCGCAAGCGAGTGATAAGGATAAGAGCTTCGCAGAGGTCGATTTAGCAGACATGTCGAAAAAAGAGCGTCAGCAGTTGGTTACGAACCTCGAAAAACAAATGCAAGCGGCTGCCAAGAAGCTTGATTTCGAGCAGGCGGCGACTTTGCGAGATACAATTTTAGAGTTAAAAGCGGAGATGTAATATGGTAAATGACAAAATTGTGATTCATGGTGCACGTGCGCATAATTTAAAGGATATCGACGTCACGATCCCACGAAATAAGTTAGTGGTCATGACGGGACTTTCAGGGTCTGGTAAGTCCAGCTTGGCTTTTGATACGCTTTATGCAGAGGGACAGCGGCGCTATGTTGAAAGTCTGTCTGCATATGCCCGCCAGTTTCTTGGACAGATGGACAAACCGGATGTCGATTCAATAGACGGGCTCAGTCCAGCAATTTCGATTGATCAAAAAACGACGTCGAAAAATCCACGGTCAACGGTAGGCACTGTCACTGAAATAAATGATTACCTCCGCTTATTGTGGGCGCGGATCGGCCACCCAATTTGTCCAAATGATGGGACCCCGGTCACGAGTCAAAGTGTTGAGCAAATGGTCAATCGCGTTCAGAAGTTGGAAGAGCGGACTCGTATTCAGATCTTGAGCCCAATCGTTCGCCATAAAAAAGGCGCACATAAAAAAGTCTTAGAAAAGATCGTTCGCGAAGGTTATGTGCGAATGCGTGTTGATGGCAAAGTGATGGACGCCAACGCTGATCTTGAACTAGATAAGAACAAGAATCATGATATTGATATCGTGATCGATCGAATCGTCGTCAAGCGTGGGGATAGTGATGCCCGTAGCCGGTTGTTCGATTCCTTTGAAGCAGCGTTGCGGCTGAGTGAAGGTTATGCGACGGTCGATGTGGTTGATGGGGAACCCTTAGTTTTTTCTGAGCATTTTGCTTGCCCAATTTGCGGTTTCACAATAGGGGTGTTGGAGCCGCGGTTGTTTTCCTTTAATGCACCATTTGGGGCTTGTCCTGAATGCGATGGGCTGGGGATGAAGCTAGATGTTGATGTTGATTTAGTGATCCCGGATCCGACGTTGACCATCTCGCAAGGGGCCGTGGCGCCGTGGAGCTCTGCTACGGCGAATTATTATCCATCCATGTTACGGCAAGCGTGTGAGGCGTTTGGTGTGCCAATGGATAAGCCATGGCAAGATTTGACCACTAAGCAGCAAGACCTCGTTTTACACGGCAGCAAAGGCAAAGAATTCCATTTTCATGCGGACAGTGATTTTGGTGTTCGCGATGTGGATGCGCCGTTTGAAGGCGTTATGAATAATGTCGAGCGGCGGTATCACTCCAATAACTACGCATTTGGTTCGGATCAGATGCGCCAATATATGACGGCTTTGACCTGCCCGGTTTGCCATGGCAAGCGGTTGAATCGACAAGCACTGGCTGTCAAAGTTCAAGGTCGAGATATCGCTGAAGCCAGCAATCTATCCATTAAAGATGCCTTACCATTTTTCCAAGGGATCACGCTGTCGGAGAACGAAAAGGTGATCGCACAGCCGATTGTGAAGGAAGTCAATGACCGATTGACATTTTTAGAGAATGTCGGACTTGATTACCTGACACTGTCACGGTCCGCAGGGACGCTATCTGGTGGGGAAGCACAGCGAATCAGGTTAGCAACGCAGATCGGCTCTAATCTCAGTGGGGTTTTGTATATTCTTGACGAGCCGTCAATCGGTTTGCATCAGCGAGACAACGACCGGCTGATTCGCTCCTTAAAGAAGATGCGAGATCTTGGCAATACGCTGATCGTTGTCGAGCATGATGAAGACACGATGCTAGCAGCCGATTATTTGATTGATGTCGGTCCAGGGGCCGGTGATAACGGCGGCCATATCATGGCCGCAGGCACACCTAAACAAGTGATGCGCTCCCGTAAATCGTTGACTGGTCAGTATCTGGCAGGAAAGAAATTTATTCCGGTCCCAGCGACGCGACGCCCGGGCAACGGTAAAAAAATTCGTATTGTTGGGGCAGCTGATCATAACCTCAAATCCATCGACGTAGATTTTCCTTTGGGGAAGTTAATCGCTGTCACCGGCGTATCTGGTTCTGGTAAGTCAACGTTAGTTAACTCTATTTTGAAGCGAGCACTCGCACAGAAATTGTATCGTAATTCAAATAAGCCAGGTAAATTCAAGCAGATTCTGGGCTGGGAGAATATCGAAAAGTTGGTGGATATTGATCAAAGTCCGATTGGTCGGACACCCCGTTCGAATCCCGCGACGTATACGGGCGTTTTCAACGATATCCGTGCTTTATTTGCACAAACAAATGAAGCAAAATTACGTGGGTATACGCAAGGTCGGTTCTCGTTCAATGTCAAAGGCGGTCGTTGTGAGAACTGTAAGGGTGACGGTATCATCAAGATCGAAATGAACTTTTTGCCTGATGTTTATGTACCGTGTGAGGTTTGTCACGGCAAGCGATACAACTCTGAAACATTAGAAGTCACTTATAAGGGGAAGAGTATCGCGGATGTCTTGGATATGACAATCGACGAAGCGGTACAATTCTTTGCTCCGATTCCCAAAATTGCGAGAAAACTGCAAACAATCATCGATGTCGGCTTAGGGTATGTCACCATGGGGCAAAGTGCAACGACTTTGTCTGGTGGGGAAGCACAGCGGATGAAATTGGCGTCTGAGTTACAGAAGTTGTCGACGGGGAAGAATTTCTACATCCTTGATGAGCCAACAACGGGCTTGCATACCGATGATATTCGGCGGCTGCTGGAAGTTTTACAGCGGTTGGTCGATGAGGGCAATACGGTCTTAGTGATTGAACACAACTTAGACGTCATCAAAACGGCAGATTGGTTGATTGATCTAGGACCAGAAGGTGGCGATGGTGGTGGCACCATTATCGCGACAGGCACCCCGGAAGAGTTGGCTGTCGTGCCGAATAGTTATACCGGACAATATCTACGGCCAATTTTAGTGCGGGATAAAGCTAGAATGGCAGAACAGGCCGTCTCTCAAAAACGTTAGCGCATCACGTCGTTAGATCGTTCAGATGTGATGCCGAGAGGAATACAGGCTACACAAACAACTCCAGGCCGCAATTTGTTTCTTGAATCGCGGCCTGGAGTTGTTTGCTTTTTTTGGGTGGCCTGTCATTTGACAATCAATGCGTATGGGATAAGGTATTAGTGGCTGGGTAAGACCGAGAAGGTTTGTATCCGGTGAAAAGATTCGGTATGATGAAAAAGGAAAAGAAAGTAGGGATATTATGTTTAAAACGACGCATTTTGGTTTCGACTGGGGTGAATTCATCACGGGTGTGGCACTTCTGATCGGTGCTGTGGTCATGCTACGGAACCCGGGAGCAACAATGTTGACGCTTAGTTTTATTTTTGCAATCATTGCAATCACGCGTGGAATCGCGACACTTGCGGCATTCAGTAAGTTACATGAAATGACGGGTGGCCGTGCCTGGATCTCGCTGTTAGCTGGGATTGTCGACGTCTTAGTTGGGGCACTGTTTTTGTTTAATCTGGAAACCGGTGTTATTGCGTTATCATATTTTTTTGCGATTTGGTTTTTGATTGACAGTATTGCGAACTTACTTAATGCGAGTCATTTACGGGAAGCGGGCATGGTTTGGTTCATCTTAAATATTCTGTTCGACATCTTGTCGATTTTCATTAGCCTGCTGCTCTTTATGCAGCCTGTATTATCAGCAGTTGGCATTGTGACCATCTTAGCAATGTTTTTTGTCGTTTGGGGGATCAATGCACTGGTATTGGCGTTCGCTCGGCGCTATTTATAAGAAATTTTGCTGTCCAACTGACTGACAGAACGCATAGCGCCCCTGGCCTGCAATACCGCAGGACGGGGGCGCTTGTTTTTCTGATTTGTGATGGTCTGAAGAGTCGATTTAGCGCTTATAAACAACAGGCACTTTGTCAAAGTTGATGTAGGGTGTTGAAAATCGGCTATTTGACATACCGGGCGTGTCATTGAAACACCCGGCATGTTATACTAGACACATTACCAACGGTTAAAGTGCCTAAAAAGAGGAGATAGTATGACAGAGAAACCATTGAACCTCGTTGTTATTACCGGTATGTCAGGTGCCGGTAAGACGGTGGCGATCCAGTCGTTTGAAGATCTTGGGTATTTTTGTGTGGATAATATGCCACCAGCACTATTGCCGAAGTTCGGCGAATTACTGAAAGAATCTGGCAAAATTACTAAGGTCGCGTTAGTTGTGGACCTGCGGAGTCAGGCCTTTTATGATCAGATCATCGATATGTTGGCCAACCTAGATAGCACAGCGTTTGTCACCACGCAGATTCTGTTTCTAGATGCCACTGATGCTGAATTGGTGTCGCGTTATAAAGAGACACGAAGAAGCCACCCATTAGCCATGGAAGGTCGGCTGATGGACGGGATCAAAAAGGAGCGTACGTTACTCACGGAGTTACGCAACCGCGCGCAAGTTGTGATCGATACAACGAATCTCAGTCCGAGACAGTTGCGAGAGAAACTGTTCGTGACCTTCAAGTCGGCCAGTCACCCAACATTCCATATTGAGGTGATGTCTTTTGGCTTTAAGTATGGCATCCCGATTGATGCAGATATCGTGATGGATGTTCGCTTTTTACCGAACCCGTATTACGTGCCAGAATTTCGTGAACAGACGGGTAAGGACAAACCTGTTTATGATTATGTGATGAGTAAGCCAGAAGCAGAAAGCTTTTATGCGAAGTTCTATGGTATGTTGAAAGAAATCATGCCACAGTATCAGCAAGAGGGTAAAACAAGCGTTACGATCGCGATTGGCTGTACTGGTGGACAACATCGAAGCGTGGCGTTTGCGGAGCGCTTGGGGCATGCGTTTGAGGCAGATTATCCGGTTGATATTACTCATCGTGATATTAATAAGCGTAAAGCGACGGTGAATCGCTCATGAGTGCGAACGCAAATAAAATTATCCGGGTGATTCGTGGCCGGCGACCTAAGGTGGTCGTGATTGGTGGTGGCACTGGCTTACCTGTGATTGTTAAAAGCTTGCATGAGCAAAACGCCGATATTACGGCTATCGTGACGGTGGCAGATGATGGTGGTTCTAGCGGGGTGATCCGTGATTACATCAACGTCGTTCCACCTGGTGATATTCGGAACGTTCTTGTGGCCTTAGCAGACATGCCAGCCGTGCAACGGGATGTCTTCCAATACCGTTTTGATTCCAGTGATAGCTTTTTTGCTGGACATGCGATTGGAAATCTGATCATTGCCGCGTTGTCAGAGATGAAGGGCGGGATATTTCCGGCAATTCAAGCGTTGTCTAAGATGTTGAATGTGGATGGACATATTTATCCGGCTTCAAATACACCATTGACGCTACAAGCGGATTTTGCTGATGGCACTAGTTTGACTGGAGAAGCAGAGATCACGGCGGCTGGTAAGCAGATTCGGCGGGTTTCAGTCTGCCAGACGAACGCGACTGATACGCACGAACCTGAGGCTGAACAGGCAGTTGTTGACGCAATTCTGGCAGCCGATGTGGTGGTCTTGGGACCAGGGAGTTTGTTCACAAGTATTTTGCCCAATTTGATGATCCGTAACTTGGGTGAGGCGGTGAAAAAAACACGTGCCGAAGTGATTTACATTGTTAATATCATGACCCAAAAAGGCGAGACAGAGCACTTTACTGACGCCCAACACGTTCAAGTCTTACACGATCATCTTGGGGAACCATTTGTCGACACGGTCTTGGTCAATATTGCGCCAGTGCCGACAGATTATTTGGACCACCAAAAATATAACGAAATTTTGAGTCCGGTTGAATCAGACTATCAGGCCTTGCGCCAAATGGGATGTCGTGTCATTTCCGCAGATTTCTTGCAATTACGAGATCACGGTGTTTTTCATGATGGTGATAAGGTTGCGGCTGAGATTTTGAATCTTGCTTTCCAGGTAGGGACGATGAAAAAGAGGTGACATCATGGCCAGCTTTGCTAGCTTAGTTAAGAAAGAACTCACGCAGCTTGAGGTACATCCGGAGCATGCTAGGGCGGAATTATCGGCTTTGATACGTATGAACGGCAGTTTGGGAATTCAAAATCACCAATTCATTTTGAATGTCCAAACTGAAAACCCCGCGATTGCGCGTCGGATTTACGCGTTATTGCGTCAGGTCTATTCACTGGAAGCTAACCTGATCGTTCGGCGGAAAATGAAACTCAAGAAAAATAACCAGTATGTTGTCCGATTGTCGACGAGGGTCAACGAGGTATTGAATGATCTTGATATCCTAGATGCTAACGGCTTGTCGATCCAAACGGCTGTTGGTCATAAGGTGATTGATGAGCCGCAACGATGCCGTTCGTATCTGCGGGGGGCATTTCTTGCGGGCGGTTCCGTGAACAACCCAGAGACGTCACGATATCATTTGGAAATTTACTCTTTATACCAAGATCATAACCAAGATATTTTGAAGATGATGAATGGGTTTGGTCTCAATGCGCGGACGGTAGAACGTCGCAGCGGTTACATTGTCTATTTGAAAGAGGCGGAAAAAATTGCTGATTTTCTCCAGGTGATTGGGGCCACCAATGCGATGTTGAAGTTTGAGGATATTCGTATTGTGCGGGATATGCGCAACTCAGTTAACCGCTTAGTTAATTGTGAAACCGCGAATTTAAATAAAACTGTCGATGCGGCACAACGACAGATCGAAAATATCAATTACCTGAAGGATCACGGAACACTGGACACGTTACCAGAAAAGTTACGAGAAGTGGCAGTGTTGCGGTTGGAGCACCCAGATGTGTCATTAAAAGAACTAGGTGAAATGGTTCCGAGTGGGGCAATTTCGAAGTCTGGAATCAATCATCGGTTGCGCAAATTGAATCAAATTGCCGAGGGGTTTCAGCAGCCACAAGATGCGTAGTGGTAGGCAGGATAAAAATAATCGTGTACAATAATCTTGATCTTTTAAGGAGGCGTTGGGTATGGTGAAACCGATCCGTCTGGACGAGCAGCTTTGCTTTTCAATTTATAAGACGCAGAAACAATTCAATCATTTTTATGCACAAGCGCTGGCGCCGTATAACTTGACCTATCCGCAATATATTACGTTACTATCATTATATGAACATGGGACGATGTCTGTGAAAGAGGTTGGCCAAACCCTAGCGTTGGATAGTGGTACGCTAACGCCATTGATGAAGCGGCTGGAAAAAGATGGCTGGATCACGCGTAAGCGTTCGACGCTCGACGAACGAAGGGTCGATGTTAGTTTGACGGCTAAGGCCATTGACTTACGAGATGACATTTATGAACACGTTGGCTCTTGTGTTAGTGCTATTGACATGTCACAGGAGGAGTTTGAAACTGTTAAGCGTCGTGTTGATGATGTTGATGCCAAGTTAGCCGCGGTTGTGACCCAACAGATTCGGTAAGAAACTGTAGATTATGCTTGCATTGTCGATGGCAATCACGTAAGATAATTAGGTACTTGCGCGGTTAGTGTAATGGATCGCACGTGAGATTCCGGTTCTCGAAATCCGGGTTCGACTCCCGGGCTGCGCAGCAGATTATCTTGATTTAAGACGCCTAGAATGGCGTCTTTTTTGTTCGCTGTAGGGTCACGCGTTTAGCTATTGCTTCAGGCGGTTGCTGTGCTATGCTTGGGTCAGTAAAAAGTAGGGCAAAACATTTGACCTTTTTTGACTTTTGACGTATGCTTAGCACTGTAATTAATTGAGTGCTAATTAACATTGCGCACATTAGGAGGTTTCTCTATGCTAGTACCGACAGTCGTTGAACAAACAAGCCGTGGCGAACGCGCCTACGACATCTACTCTCGTTTACTCAAAGACCGGATTATTATGTTATCCGGTGAGATCAATGATCAGGTTGCTAATTCTATCATCGCCCAGCTGTTGTTCTTGGACGCGCAAGATTCCGAAAAGGACATTTACCTCTATATCAACAGTCCTGGTGGTGTGATCACATCTGGGTTAGCAATCTTAGATACGATGAATCTGATCAAGTCTGACGTACAAACTATTGCAATTGGGATGGCTGCTTCGATGGCATCTGTTTTGTTGGCTTCTGGAACAAAAGGCAAGCGCTTTGCTTTGCCACACTCTGAAGTTCTGATTCACCAGCCATTGGGTGGTGCTCAAGGGCAACAAACAGAGATTGAGATCGCAGCGCAACAGATTTTGAAAGCACGCGAAAGCCTGAATGGTATTTTATCCGCCGCAACGGGTAAGGATGTCGAAATCATCAAAGCGGATACTGAACGTGATCATTATCTGACTGCTCAAGAAGCTAAAGATTACGGCTTGATCGATGATATTCTGGTTCAAAAGGCAGATCAAAAGTAATTTCAACAAGATTGGGATGACGGCTGATGAAGCCAGACAACCATATCGGGAAATCACAATATCAAAGGTGAGAATTAGTCATTCGTGCTTCATATGATGGCACGATTAAGAGAATAATCTGGGCTAAGACGACAAATAGCTTTGGCTCATAATATAAGCACCCTTGTACCGCGGTTTGTTTCTGTCAATCGTGATACAAGGGTGTTTGTGTTATGGGTGGCTATTAGGTACGAAACACGACTATTTGAGTGCTGTCTTAGTTCGTGCATTCGATGAATAGGTAGAGGGCTTTGACGGTGTCGGCTTTTGCGTGGCGTAGCTGATGCTGAAGGTGATACAGGATTTATGACACGATATTGTCTGATTTAAGAATGAAAATTCAGTGAGGCAAGAGACGAACATTGTCGTCAATGCTGAGAAGAAAAAAGAAAACGAAAGCCTTTGCAAAACGAATGGTTAACTTAAAGTAGAACAAAGCATTCCACTGTAGCTGAAGCGTGCGTATTCCTGGGCAAAATGGTTGCGTGAATTTTCGGGGATTGCTATAATGAGACTGTTGGTAAGGGAGAACAGTTACAGACTGGATTTCCTAATTTTTTTGCCCGACATGGGTCGATTTGCGACACAGTTGGACATATTACGACCCACTGAAGAAGGATACAACATGCAATCTGAATTCGCCTGGATCGAAGCAATCGCGCCTGACCTTGTCGGTGTTGTCACCAAACGGTACCAGATTCTCCAATATGTCAGCTGGTTAGCACCAGTTGGGCGTAGGACGCTGGCCGACCAGCTAAAAATCTCTGAGCGCGTGTTGCGGACGGAGACTGACTATCTTAGACAGCAAGGTTTACTTGGCAGTTCCAAGTCGGGAATGGTCTTAACGGCTAAGGGTATCGACGTCTTCAAAGGACTTGAGCAGTTGATGAATTGGCTGTTAGGGTTTAAGGAAGATGAGAAGCGCTTGGCGACAAAGCTGGGTATCGAGCATTGTCTCATCGTGAATGGGGATGCGGATCAAAGTGTGCGGGTCCTAGATGAGATGGGTAAAGTGCTCGACGACACGTTGCAAGTTTTGCTACCTGCAGGCCGGTTGACAATCGCCGTAATGGGCGGTAGCACGATGGCCAGAGTTGCTGGTCAGTTGAGCTATAAGTTGTCCACGGGGCGTGAACTAACGTTTGTGCCTGCACGTGGCGGTGTTGGCGAAGCAGTCGCAATTCAAGCAAATTCCGTGGCTGCAAGCATGGCGGAAGCGACTGATAGTCGTTTTCGCGTCTTGTATATTCCTGAAAATGTCAGTGCGGAAACTTACCAGCCGTTATTGAAAGAGCCTGCCGTTCAAGAAGTCTTACAAATGATTGACAATGCGCAGGTCGTGATTCATAGTATAGGTGATGCATTGGTCATGGCTAAACGCCGTTCAATGTCACCACAAGCCTTACAGAAACTCCGAGAGCAACATGCAGTTTCTGAAACCTTTGGAACGTTCTTCAACGCTCAAGGGGAGGTTATCTACAAGATTCCAAGGATTGGTTTGACAATTCCGGATCTTGATCATATTCCGTATGTGTTCGCCGTTGCTGGTGGTCGCAGTAAGGCCCAGGCAATTACCGCATACATGCACAACGCGCCGAGTCGAACGTGGTTAATCACAGACGTCGGTGCTGCTAACTCGATTTTAACTGGGGAGACCCGTTAGAATAAAACTCTTATTTCCTAAAGGAGGAAATTTTAGCATGACTGTTAAAATTGGTATCAATGGTTTCGGCCGCATCGGTCGTTTGGCTTTCCGCCGCATCTTCGAATTAGGCGCACAATCTGGCGACATCGAAGTTGTTGCGATCAACGACTTGACCAGCCCAGCTATGTTGGCTCACCTGCTGAAGTATGATTCCACTCATGGCACTTTCCCGGGCGAAGTTAGCGCGACCGACAACGGTATCGTTGTTAACGGTAAGGAATACCGCGTTTATGCTGAACCTCAGGCTCAAAACATTCCGTGGGTTAAGAACGACGGCGTTGAATACGTCCTCGAATGTACCGGTTTCTACACCTCTGCTGAAAAGGCCCAAGCTCACTTGGACGCTGGCGCACAACGTGTTCTGATCTCTGCACCTGCAGGTAAGATCCGTACCATCGTTTACAACGTTAACGATGACACCTTGACTGCTGACGACAAGATTGTTTCCGCCGGTTCTTGCACGACCAACTGCTTGGCACCGATGGCTTACTTCTTGAACCAAGAATTTGGTATCGAAGTTGGTACCATGACTACCGTTCACGCATACACCTCTACTCAGATGTTGCTTGACGGCCCTGTTCGTGGTGGTAACTTGCGTGCTGCTCGTTCCGCTGCTGTGAACACCATTCCTCATAGTACTGGTGCTGCTAAGGCTATCGGTATCGTTATCCCAGAACTGAATGGCAAGTTGCAGGGTCACGCACAACGTGTTTCTGTCGTTGATGGTTCCTTGACTGAATTAGTTTCCATCTTGAAGACTAAGAACGTTACGGCCGACCAAGTTAACGAAGCAATCAAGAAGCACACAGAAGGCAACGAATCCTTCGGCTACAATGCTGACCAAATCGTTTCCTCTGACGTTATCGGCACCACTTATGGTTCGATCTTTGATCCTACCCAAACCGAAGTTACCACCGCTGGTGACTTCCAATTAGTTAAGACGGTTGCTTGGTACGACAACGAATATGGCTTCACTTGCCAAATGATTCGTACCTTACTGAAGTTTGCTACCCTGTAATCTGTGATTACGAGTAACTTCTTCTGAACCGCATTGAAGAGGGCGGAGGGAGTTTCTCCCTCCGCCCTTTTTCTAAGTGGTGCATCGTGACTTGTGGACGAGTCGCGATGTTTAAATGAACGTGCGAGTGTCTCGAACGCTTATTTAAGCACCGCGGGTTGTTCGCAAGTCGAGCTTAACATACAAATTGTATTCCAACTTTTTTAGGAGGGTTTTATTCAATGGCGAAATTAATCGTTTCCGACTTGGACGTTAAGGACAAGAAGGTCTTGGTTCGTGTCGACTTCAACGTACCGATCAAAGACGGTGTTATCGGCGATGACAACCGTATCGTGGCAGCTTTGCCAACAATCCAATACATCATCGATAATGGTGGTAAGGCCATCTTACTTTCTCACCTTGGTCGTGTGAAGACAGAAGACGACAAGGCTAAGTTGAGCTTGCGTCCTGTTGCAGAACGCTTAAGCGAACTGCTGAAGAAGCCGGTGACGTTCGTACCTGCTACTCGTGGTGCAGAACTTGAAGATGCGATCGCTAAGATGAATGACGGCGATGTCCTGGTTATGGAAAACACCCGTTTTGAAGATCTTGACGGCAAGAAAGAATCTAAGAATGACCCTGAATTGGGTAAGTATTGGGCTTCCTTGGGCGACCTATACGTTAACGATGCTTTCGGTACCGCTCACCGTTCCCATGCCTCCAATGTTGGTATTTCTTCCAACATGCCACAAGCAGCTGCTGGCTTCTTGATGGAAAAGGAAATCAAGTTCTTAGGTGATGCGGTCGAAAACCCGAAGCACCCATTCGTTGCAATCTTGGGTGGCGCAAAGGTCTCTGATAAGATTGGCGTCATTTCCAACTTGATTGAAAAAGCTGATAAGATCATCGTTGGTGGTGGGATGACCTACACGTTTTACGCGGCTAAGGGCTTGTCGATTGGTAAGTCTCTGGTTGAGGCCGATAAGATCGACTTAGCTAAGCAAATCATGGCAGAAGCTGGCGATAAGTTGGTTCTCCCAGTTGACAATGTGGTTGCCACAGAATTTTCTAACGACGCGCCACATAAGGTCGTTGAAGGCGATATTCCTGACGGGTACATGGCTTTGGATATTGGGCCTAAGTCTGTTGAAGACTTCAAGAAGGTCCTCGCTGATGCTAAAACCGTTGTTTGGAACGGCCCTATGGGTGTGTTCGAAATGTCTAACTACGCCAAAGGTACCTTGGAAATTGGTAAGGCATTGGGCGCATTGAAGGATGCAACGACGATCATTGGTGGTGGTGACTCGACTGCTGCGGCAAAGCAACTTGGCATCGCGCCACAAATCACCCATATCTCCACTGGTGGTGGGGCATCACTGGAATACCTTGAAGGTAAGGAATTACCGGGGATTGCCGCCATTACGAACAAGTAATCATGACTGGACGCGTTGCGTTCATTGATGATCACAGCAGTATTTGTTCAAGATAAAGGAGATAAAATATGCGTACACCTATCATGGCCGGGAACTGGAAAATGAACAAGAACCCGGAAGAAACCCAAGCGTTCTTAGACGGCGTTAAGGGCAAATTGCCAGAAGCAAGCAAGGTTGAAACCGTGATCGCCGCACCGGCAATTGATTTGACGACTTTGGTTGCTGGGGCAGAAGGCACACCGTTGAAGACGGCTGCTGAAAACAGCTACTTCGAAAACGAAGGGGCCTTTACTGGCGAAACAAGTCCAAAGGCGTTGAAGGAAATGGGTCTTGACTACGTTGTCATTGGCCATTCTGAACGTCGTGGCTATTTCCACGAAACTGATGAAGACATCAATAAAAAAGCAAAGGCGATTCTTGCTAACGGTTTGTTGCCAATCATTTGCTGTGGTGAAAGCCTCGAACAGCGTGAAGCTGGCCAGACCAACGACTGGATCGCTTACCAGGTTGCAGGCGCCTTAGTAGGTTTGTCTGCTGCTGACGTGAAGAAGAGTGTTATCGCTTATGAACCAATCTGGGCGATCGGTACTGGTAAGACGGCTTCCGCTGATCAAGCACAAGAAGTCGTTGCTCACGTTCGTGCAACGGTTAAGAAGCTTTATGATGCGGAAACTGCAGATGCTGTTCGTATTCTTTATGGCGGTTCTGTGAAGCCTGCTAACGTGAAGGAATTAATGGCTAAAGAAGATATCGACGGTGGCTTGGTCGGTGGTGCTTCTATGGAGCCAGAATCTTTTATCGCTTTGGCGAACTACCAAGACTAAATATCAAAGCGCGAGTAGGCGGTTTTCAGCGAACGGTCATGTTCCGCAATACGGGACGGTAACGTTGCCTGCGTTGTGGTGACTGAAACACTCGCTGTCTTGCTTTCGTCGCGCGAAGCATTCAGGATTGACGACTAGAGTCGCGAATTTAGTCGGAGACCGTTTCACTATATACTCAATTTTCCCAACCAAAAAAGGAGAGAAATTTATGTCTATCATTACTGACGTTTTAGCACGAGAAGTCTTGGACTCCCGTGGCAACCCTACTGTTGAAGTTGAACTTTACACCGAAGACGGTGGCTTTGGTCGTGCACTTGTGCCATCTGGTGCGTCTACCGGCGAACATGAAGCGGTAGAATTACGTGATGGCGACAAGGATCGTTTTGGCGGTAAGGGTGTCTTGAAGGCTGTTGGCCACGTCAATGACGAAATTGCGAAGGCAGTTATCGGCTTGGATGTGACGGATCAACGACTGATTGACAAGACCATGATTGACTTAGATGGTACCCCTAATAAGGGTAAGTTCGGTGCGAACGCCATTCTTGGTGTTTCCTTGGCTGCTGCCCGTGCTGCGGCTGCTGAAGTTGGCTTGCCATTGTACGAATACCTTGGCGGCCCTAACGGTCATGTTCTGCCTACGCCGATGATGAATGTCATCAATGGTGGTGCCCATTCGACCAACACCATCGATTTCCAGGAATTCATGATCATGCCTGTCGGTGCGAAGACCGTTCGCGAAGCCGTTCGTATGGGTTCCGAAACGTTCCACGCCTTACAAGCACTTTTGAAGTCTAAGGGTGACATCACTTCCGTCGGTGACGAAGGTGGCTTTGCGCCTAACTTGAAGGATAACGAAGAAGCTTTCGAATTCCTCGTTGAAGCCATTACTAACGCCGGTTACAAGCCTGGCGTTGATGTTGCGATTGCCTTTGACGTCGCCTCTTCTGAATTCTTTGATCCAGAAACGAAGCGTTACACCTTGAAGTGGTCTGATCCTGACACGTCGTATAGCACTTCCGAATTCATCGACTTGATCGCTGGTTTTGTTGCCAAGTATCCAATTGTTTCGATCGAAGATCCTATCGACGAAAACGACTGGGAAGGCTGGCAAGAAATCACCGCTAAGTTGGGTGACAAGGTTCAACTTGTCGGCGACGATTTGTTTGTCACCAACACCGACTACCTGAAGAAGGGGATTGACATGAACGTTGCCAATTCCATCTTGATCAAGCTGAACCAGATCGGTACCTTGACCGAAACCTTTGAAGCAATCGAAATGGCTAAAGAAGCCGGTTATTCTGCCGTTGTTTCTCACCGTTCTGGTGAAACCGAAGATACCACGATCGCTGACTTAGTCGTTGCAACGAACGCCGGCCAAATTAAGACTGGTTCAATGAGCCGTACTGATCGGATTGCGAAGTACAACCAGTTAATGCGGATTGAAGATGAATTGGGCTCTTCTGCACAATACAAGGGTCGCCAGTCCTTCTACAACGTTAAAGAAGTTAAAAACTACAAGGGCTAATTAGTGGCGCGTACTTGGTTTTATCGACCAAGGTGACGTGACAATCAGTTCGGAAAAAGCATTTCTCTAGACGTAGAGAAATGCTTTTTTTCGTCCGCTGTGGTCGCTATAATGAGAATAGTCTGTATCACTGGGGGAACAATATGCGCATGTTTTTATCGAAGATCGACACAACACGATTGAAATTTGTGATTCAAGGAATTGGCGTCGGTTTGTTGACTGGCGTGGTGATTAGTTTGTTTCGTTTGGCGATCGAGAGAGTCCTAGCCTTCATGCAATCGGTGTATGCGCAACCGACATTTGGACATTTGGCTTTGATTGCGGCTGCAAGCATTGTACTGGCATTATTCGTGGCTTATTTGCTCAAATCAGAGCCAAATATTTCTGGTTCGGGGATTCCTCAGGTTGAAGGACAGTTGCAAGGTATATTTGAGTTTCATTGGTGGTCGATTCTATGGAAAAAGTTTGTGGCAGGCATTTTGAGTATCGGTCCCGGACTTTTTCTTGGGCGGGAAGGGCCTTCTATCCAGTTAGGGGCTGCAGTCGGCCAAGGCGTGGCAGAAGGCTTGCATCGTCAAGGCAGCGATCGCCGGATTTTAATTGCGTCTGGATCGGCGGCGGGGTTAGCGGCAGCGTTTAATGCGCCAATTGCAGGGACGCTATTTGTCTTAGAAGAGGTCTATCACAATTTTAGCCCGTTAGTGTGGATAACAAGCTTAGCTTCGGCTTTAGGCGCCGATTTTATTTCGTTGAATGTGTTCGGGGAAGTCCCTGTGCTTCACTTAGTTTATTCTCGCAGCATGCCGGTTAGTCTTTACTGGCACTTGTTATTACTGGGCGTTTTGCTAGGGGCCTTAGGGTATGCCTATCAGCGCAGCTTGCTCGTGATGCCACGTTTGTATGCCAAAACCCACATTCCACGTTTTTTACAGGGATTGGTGCCGTTTTTACTGGTGATTCCAATCGGCGTGGCGACACCATCTATCTTAGGCGGCGGCAACGGTATGATTGTTGGGTTTGGTCAGTTGGTTCCTAGCTTAGGTGCTTTATTGGCAATCTTTGGGATCCGGTTTGTTTTTTCAATGATATCGTACGGTTCTGGCTTACCAGGGGGGATTTTCTTGCCCATCCTGAGTTTAGGCGCCGTTATCGGCGCAATATACGCAGTCTTCATGGTGCAGATAGGCTGGCTGCCACGTGTGTATGTCATGAACCTGATTATTTTCTCGATGGCAGGCTATTTTGCTGGAATTGGGAAAGCCCCTTTTACAGCAATCTTGTTGATTACGGAGATGGTTGGTAACTTAACGCATTTGATGCCGATGGCAGTATTGGTGCTAGTTGCTTATGTGGTCGTCGACCTTTTAGGTGGTGCGCCCATTTATGAATCTTTGTTACGGCGACTAACAGTACCCCAGCAAATCGAAGCCATTCACCGAATGGATCGCCTCGAATTACCTGTATTTGCGGGCAGTCCGTTGGCAGGGATTCAGGTTCGCGATTTTTCTTGGCCTAAGCAGACGCTTTTAATAGGCATCAACCGTGGTGAAAATCAGGTCATTCCACATGGCGATACCGTGATTCGGGCAGGGGATACCTTGATTTTGTTAACGGATGCAGCGAAGCGCGCTCAGGTGCGGGACCAGATTCAGCATTTAGCGGCCAAGATTGCTCATGGTGGTTGAGGGGGACGGACATTTTCAGTCAAGTGCTAGTCACCGGCCACGCTTTGTGATACCCTACTATTAGTAGTCTATCTGCGCGGGGACACCGCGCATAGGAGGAAGTAACTTGCAAGGTTTATTCACTAATTTGCTTATCATTGACTCGATTCTGATCGTGATCGCGACGTTGATGCAACCGAGTAAGCAACAAGATGCATTGAGTGCATTATCTGGCGGGGCGACCGATTTGTTCGGGAAGCAAAAATCACGTGGTTTTGAAGCTTTCATGGAGAAAGTGACTGTGGTTTTAGGCGTTTTATTTTTCGCCTTCTCGTTGGTGCTGGTGTATCTGTCATCTCATTAGCGAAAGTCTCCTAACCATGGGAGACTTTTTTTAAAGTCGGGAGGTGCCGCACGTGTTTCGCGAACCGCAACCATTCGAAGAACTGGGCACTGGAGTCGGGATTGTGCTTTTGCACGCGTATACTGGCAGTCCAAATGATATGCGTCTTCTAGGCGCTGCTTTAACGCGCGCCGGGTACGGGGTTTATGGCCCTAAATTCACCGGTCACGGCACAATCGATCCGCAAGATGTGTTAGCTGTCACTCCGGATCAGTGGTGGCGAGATACGCAAGCGGCAATCGCCCATATGGCGGCGAAATATTCTCGGGTCGCGGTTTTTGGTCTTTCTTTAGGCGGGGTGTTTGCGATGAAGGCCTTGCAAGAATTGCCAGCAGTTGCGTGCGGTGGCGTCTTGTCATCCCCGATCGTGGCAGGAAAGCAAAACATCTTAGCGAACTTCCTGAAATATAATTATTATATGCGTCGACTTGCAGAATTACCTGACAACAGTGCGCAAGTTACGCCACAGGTGCAGGCACAGTTGACGACAATTGAGACTTTTTCGGCATCTGTCGCTGCCAAGTTGGCGATGGTGACCAAGCCAGTGTTCATCGGTCAAGCTGGTGCGGACAAAATGATTGACCCACAGCGTGCTGTTAAGTTACGCCAAAAGCTGATCAACGCGCCAGTTTCTTGGCATTGGTATGCGGGTGCTGATCACGTCATCACCGTTAATACCGCACATCGACAATTAGAAACAGACATTATTGAATTTATGAAAACGAGGGACAAATAATGACCACAGTCGGCCACATGAGAAATGAATTACTCGCCGCATTTCGGCGCAACCCACAAATCGCATTTAGTACTGCGAGTTTAAACCGGGCATTGAAATTATCTGGAGCAGAAGATTTCAAGGTCTTAGTACAGGCGTTGACTGGTTTAGAAAACGATAATTTGATTCATGCCACAGGTGAAAGCTTGTATCAACTTGGTGGTAAGCCGCAAGCACTTGAAGGGATTTTTCACGGCAATGAAAAAGGCTTTGGTTTTGTTGCGGTTGAAGACCAAGAAAATGATTATTTTATCGCACCGCCTGCGACTCATTTTGCTTTGGATGGCGATACGGTTGAGATTCAGGTCATCCGTCAGGCTCGCCCAGGGGACTCGCGTGGCTCTGAAGCAGAAGTCGTTAAGATCGTTGAACGTAAGCTGAGCCGGTTAGTCGGGGAGTATACCCCGTTAGCTGACGCTGAGGCAAAGCGGACGGGTTTTATTGGCATGGTGGTTAGCCATGAAAAAAAGTTAAAAAACTTTCCTGTTCTGATTAAAAACACCGGTATGATCCCAGAAATGGGTGATATGCTGATGGTTGAAATTACCGATTATCCTGACGTTGCACACCCGAAACAAATGCGGGGGATCGTGAGCGAAAACTTAGGGAATAAGAATACGCCGGGTGTTGATGTGATGGCGTTGGTGTTGGCCAATGATATCCATACGGAATATCCTGAAGAGGCGATGGCCCAGGCGAACGCCATCCCAGACCACGTGACAGATGATGATCGCCAGAATCGTCGTGATATTACGGATCAGCCGGTAGTCACGATCGATGGCGATGATTCAAAAGACTTCGATGATGCGGTCGTTGCTTGGAAACTCGCAAATGGCAATTATCATCTTGGTGTTCATATCGCGGATGTCTCTTATTACGTGACAGAGGGATCGCCTTTGGATCAAGAGACATACGACCGCGGCACGAGTACTTACCTTACGGACCGAGTCATCCCGATGCTACCTTTCCGGTTGTCCAATGGGATCTGTTCGTTAAATCCGGATGTTGACCGGCTGGCCATGTCGTGTGATATGGAGATTACACCTGAAGGTAAGGTCGTCAATCACGATATTTACCAAAGTGTGATTCGGTCGCATGGCCGCTTAACGTATAATAACGTCAATAAGATCTTGACCGACAAGGACGAGGCGTTGCGCGCAGAATACAAGGATCTTGTGCCGATGCTGGAATTAATGGGTGAGCTGCATCAGGTCCTATACAAGATGCGTCATGAACGTGGTGCCATCGACTTCGAAGAAAACGAAGCAAAAATCATTGTTGATGAAAATGGCCACCCAACAGACATTGTTCTGCGTGATCGCGGCTTGTCTGAACGGATGATTGAATCCTTCATGCTAGAAGCCAATGAAACGGTGGCAGAACACTATAACAAGTTGCACCTACCATTTTTGTATCGTGTTCATGAAACGCCGGACGATGATCGAATCAAGGACTTCATGGAATTTTTGGCGACCTTTGGCATTCAAATTCCGATCAAAAAAGGCGCCAAGCTGACGCCGAAGATGCTCCAAGAGGTTAATACTTCGGTGGCAGGGACACCAGAGGAAATGATGGTCAATGTCAAGATGCTGCGTAGTTTGAAGCAAGCCCATTATTCCGAAGATCCCCTTGGACACTTTGGGATTGCTGCACCATACTATTGTCACTTTACCAGCCCAATCCGGCGGTATCCGGATTTGATCGTGCATCGTTTGATTCGTAGCTATGCGACACAAGGTGCAAGTGAAGAGATTCAAGCAGGGTGGGCCAAAAAGTTACCAGATATTGCGGTACAGACCTCCGTTCGTGAACGGCACAGTATTGATGCAGAACGTGCTGTGGATGACCTGAAGAAGGCAGAATTCATGGCGGATAAGGTCGGCGAAGAATTTGATGCCGTGGTGTCTGGCGTCGCTGGCTTTGGGATGTTTGTTGCACTACCAAACACGGTTGAAGGGTTAGTGCATATTTCGCGGATGAAAGATGATTACTATGCTTTCGTTGAAAACCAAATGGCTTTGGTCGGTGAACGTACCCATAAGACTTTTCGAATCGGCCAGACTTGCCGGGTACATCTGGATAATGTAGATGTCGAGCAACGACAAGTTGATTTTTCTTTGATCCCGACGGATGACATTCCGACGAGTGACATTGAGGTAAAACGTGAGTCACGTAGTCGCGGTCAAAAGCATAGTGACGGGCCTCGCAATAGTCAACGTGGGGGGCAGCATGGTAATAACGGCCGCAACAATAATAATCGAGGTGGCAACAAGCCGTTCAATGGTTTGGGCAAGCAATTACGTCAATCATCTGGCGGTAACCGCAAACGTTATAACGGCAAGCGCGATTCGAAGTAGGCCGCAGCACCTAACTGGAAAAGAGGGGTTCTCATGGCAAAGAAAATGAAACCGAAGCCGGATAACCTGTTGGCCCAAAATAAAAAGGCCGGCCACGATTATAACATCCTCGAAACCTATGAGGCAGGCGTTGCCTTGACAGGAACAGAGATCAAATCTGTTCGCGCCGGTAAGACGACTTTGCGTGATGGTTACGCCCGTGTCCGTAACGGGGAGGCCTGGTTGGAAAATGTCCACATCACGCCATACAAAGAGGGTAATCAGTTCAACGTCGATCCCTTACGCAACCGGAAGCTTTTGTTGCATAAAAAAGAAATTCGTAAGCTTGAGGATGCTTTGACCCAAAAGGGGCTAACGGCGGTGCCGCTGCGAATGTATCTGAAGCATGGCTATGCGAAGGTCCTAATCGGGGTGGCGCAAGGGAAGAAGAATTATGATAAGCGTGAGAGTTTAAAGCGTAAAGATCAAGAGCGCGACATTCAGCGCGCAATGAAGGAGCGCTACTAAACCCAGCAAAATTGAGCTGAGATTTAAATGGATTTGAGCGCAACGCCAACAAAACAGACCCCCAGTGTTGTAACCAATTTGGGTTACGGCACTGGGGGTCTGTTTTGCGCTATCTTTGCTGGGACCTGTTACCGCCACGTGATTGCATGACTGATCGAAACAAGTCTAGGCTTTAGCTTGTTTTGGTTTATTCGTACATGTATTCACGGGTTTGCGGTAGACCGGTACCGGAAGCGCCTTTTGTGACCAGGTACTGGATGACATCGATGTTACCTGAGGCAAAGCTGGCAGAACAGGCTTGCAGGTATAGATCCCACATACGGGCAAATTCGCCGCCCATTAATTTGATCACGTCTTCGCGCACGTTGTTAAAGTTGTTGTCCCATAACTCGGTGGTCCGCTGGTAGTGGCGCCGAAGTGGTTCGAGATCCGAGATCTGTAAGTCTGCGTTGATAATATGATCAATGTTTTCTGACAAGCCTGGGACATAACCACCAGGGAAAATATATTTCTGTAACCAGGCGTTGTTAGCGCCACCTTGTTGCCGGGTGATACCGTGCAGTAAGGCGGTGCCATTAGGCTTCATCAGCTTGGCAACGTCCTTGAAGTACAAACCGAGGTTTTCTTCGCCAACGTGTTCGAACATGCCGACACTGGTAATGTAATCGAAAGGTGCGTGGTCGAGTTCGCGGTAATCACACAGGAGCACTTGCGCATGATCCTGTAGACCAAGTGCATTGATTTGATTTTGAACAAATTTGAGTTGCTCTTCAGATAAGGTGATACCAACGACATCGAGATGATATTCTTGAGCTGCAGTGAGCATCAAAGTACCCCAGCCGCAGCCAATGTCTAAGAACGTCCGGCCAGGTTGTGGGTTGAGTTTGCGCAAAATGTGCTCAACTTTATTTTTCTGTGCGGTTTCAAGATCATCATGCCAATCATCGAAGTAGGCGCATGAATAAGTCATTGTCTTGTCAAGCCATAGACGATAGAAATCGTTACCGATATCGTAGTGAGAGTGGATATCAGCCTTAGATTTGTTTTCAGAATGCGATTGCTTCGGGATAAAGCGCATCAGCTTCTTGTTGCGCATGAAACTGCCAGCACTTTCGTAAGCTGCAGTCAAAAGGGTCTCTAATGGTCGATGATGCATACGGCTGGTCACGTCAATGTCACCTTGTTGATAGGCTTCACCGAGGGCTAACGATGCATTTTTAGCGATAGCGCGAATTGGGATCTCTTTGTGGAAAGTGATCGTGATTTCTTCTTGGCCATCACCATATGTCTGCTCCGTATGGTCCCAGTACTGGACCTTCACTGGGATATTGAAGGAGTGGGCGAACATCTCGTCGTAGAATTTCTTGGTTAACATGATTGCCTCCTCTTGGGTATTACCCTATTACTTTACGCCTTTTCCCTATGAAAAGAAAAGTAAAAGCCTCGTTTATCGACCACTTTTCTGTAAATATTGAACCGACACGTCAAATGATACCGTATCGGTTCTGCTGGCAATAAGGTGACCATGTTGAGGAAGTCTTTGGCGATTGGTAACTGTTGCCCACGTGTGGCGCTTAATCTACCGTGAAAATAATGGATGTGATTTTTGTGTAACGAAAATGCTATACTTGGATTTGCCGCGGGTGAATGGAGGGAGTTGTCGCTACCGCGGTGAATGGCCAAGAAAGGCGACAACACGTATATGATTCGACCAGCAGTACCAACAGACGCTGAGGCCGTTGTTCCTTTGATCGATATTGTCTTTGAAGAAATGGAGATCCCAGCGTTGATGAAATTACCAAAGTCGACGCTGTATCCGATATTTGAACGGGCCTTTTTGCTCGAAGACTACCGGTATGGCTACCCACAAACCTTTGTTCATGAGAATAAAGGACGAGTCGATGGCATCCTAGTTGGCTATCCGCATGCAAAAGAAGCGCATATTGACGATGTTTTTGCGCCGTTGTTACCTGAAATTGGTCTTGCAACAGATGCGGAATTGTTCCCAGACACAGAGACTTATCCAGGTGAGTGGTATGTCGACACACTAGCTGTTGCCGATGAGGCACGCGGTCATGGTGTTGGCACAGCATTACTTACAGGCGTGGAGCCGCTTCTACGGGCGCGTGGAGAGCGTCTGTTGAGTCTTAATGTTGACCAAGTGAATCCACTGGCAGAGAAACTTTACAAGCGTGTGGGTTATCGCAAAGATGGTGAGTTAATGATTGGGAGTCACCGGTATAACCATATGCTTAAGCCCCTCTGAGCTTGTGCGCATAAGACGGATCCTAACGGGCGCAGACACTACAATTTTAGCTCAAAATATAAGCACGTCCTCTGCAACCACTTTGGTTTTTAGAGGACGTGCTTATATTTTGACCTAGCTGATGAAGAATCGGCGTTGCAGCAGGGAGCACTACATGCCAAAACTCATCCCAACGTTATCGTGACGGACAAGCGGGTTGGCGTTGTGGACTTGCCGCCAGCGATCCAGAATCGCCGCAATTAGTAAGCCAGCAGGAACGTTGTCTGGGTTGTCTATCTCAAGTTTGAAGACAGTATTAGACGCGGTACCGGCTTCAGCTATCGTTGTGATCGATTTGACGCCGTGGTAGATGTGATACTGATTGGCAAGTAAGTTACCGATGATCATCCAATTTAAATCTGAAACGAAGATAAATTCACGCCATACACCGGCCATTTTTTTGATCGCACCAACGCGTTGGCGGCCGACATACAAGTCGTAACGCGGGAAAATACCGACCGTTTTTTGGCGGATTTCCCCTAATTCTTGGCCGCCGATGGTGTGTAGGTTAAAGCCGTCATTGGCAATGCCGTGGCGGCCGTTTAGGATGTAGACGGGCTTAAACTCACCGTTTTTGACGACGCTCATCCCAGTCTCCTTTAATGATTGCGCATCAATATAGTACAGCACGCCTGTGGCCTCCTTTCATTGATGCTTGGTGATTAGGCGTCTTCCGTTTCGTTCAGAAGGATGGCCCGGTCGATTGCTTGAGCGACGCCATCGTCAGTATTAATCGCGGTAATCCACCATGCGAGTTCTTTGATCTTGGGGATGGCATTACCCATGGCCACGCCATATTTGGCCATCGTGATCATTGATTCGTCATTGAGGTTATCACCAATGGCCATGCAATTGGCTAACGTTAAGCCTTTCTTTTCGGCGTATGCCTTTAAGGCAAGGCCTTTTTGTGCTTTGCGCGAGTTGATTTCGATGTTATTGACGGCACTGGATGTGATCACTAGCTCGCCACTTTTTTCTAGCAGGCGCTGAGGCTCAGCTAAGGCAGCCTGACCTTGTTGCGAAAAAGCGATCACTTTCATGACCTCAACGTCAGGTTGCGCGACTAAGGTATCATAGTCGGTGACGTAGTTGATTTCCATCAGTTCTAGCCGGGCTGCGGCTAAAGCAACAGCAATCTTGTAGCTGGTATCGGGGTTTAAGCGGACCAAGACGTCAGCAACGTTTTGAATGCGGCGCACACGGCTATTGGAGTAGATACCGTGGTTGGTCACGAGTTCAAAATATAAGTCATGTTGTTGCAGCGTCTTTAAGGTCAATTGGACCATTGCTTCAGGTAATGGCTCGTCGACGGTTAGCTCGCCAGCGGTATCGAAAACCCGTGCGCCGTTCAGCGTGATGAATGCTGTTTTCAAATCATGGGCCGCGACGAGTGGTTGCGCTTCAGTCAAGCCGCGACCGGTAGCCACCATGAATTCGATACCTGCTGCTTGCGCCCGGCGAATCGCTGCGGCATTCCCGTCAGAGATCTGCATCTTGTCGTTGAGCAGTGTGCCGTCCATATCTGATGCAATCAACTTGATCATGGTCTTCCTCCTTGCATGTGCATGTGTTGACTTGTCGATATCTGCATACAGTTTACCATGTTTGGGCTAGAGCACAAAGACGACTCAGTGTAGAATGAAAACGGAGGAAATACGATGAAAACGATTATTCATAATGATTGGCAAACTGTGCTGGAACCAATATTTGCTAGTCCAGAATATGCACAGTTACACCAGTTTTTGAAGCAAGAATACCAAACGCAAACGATTTATCCCGAGATGCATCATATTTTTCAAGCGTTCGAATGGACTGCTTTTGCTGATACGAAGGTGGTCATTTTGGGGCAAGATCCCTACCACGGGCCGAATCAAGCAGTCGGCGCTAGCTTTGCGGTGGCGCCAGGGATTCCTTTGCCACCATCGCTACAAAATATTTACAAAGAGCTACAAGATGATCTCGGTTGTACACCAGTCGCGCATGGTTATTTGAAGGCTTGGGCACAGCAAGGGGTCTTATTGCTTAACGCAGTGTTAACGGTTCGCGACGGGCGCGCTTATTCGCACCAAAACCATGGTTGGGAGCAGCTGACTGATGCAGCGATTGCAGCCTTATCCAATCGCGGTGGGGTCGTCTTTATCTTGTGGGGGGCTGCCGCACGTGCGAAGGCACGAGTGATCGATACGAGCAAAAATGCGATCATCCAATCGCCACATCCGAGCCCGTTAAGTGCTTATCGAGGTTTTTTCGGAAGTAAACCGTTTTCAAAAACCAACGCGGCTCTAAGGGCGATGGGTGAATCACCCATTGATTGGCAACTTCCTAGTACACTTAAGGGCTAGTCAAATCGGCATAAAAGGGCTATCATTAGCACAGTAAAACGCTTTTATGGAGGGACACTATCGTGGATTTATTTGAGAGTTTAAGCAACAAAATTGCTGGTAAAGATTTACGCATCGTTTTCCCAGAAGGCACTGATCCCCGGATTATTGGGGCTGCGGTGCGTCTGGCGGCGGACGGTAAAATCAAGCCGTTATTGCTGGGAGATGCGACCGAGATTGCTAAGGTCGCGGCTGAAAAGGGCTTTGATATCACTCGGGTCACCGTTCGGGACCCTAAGACAGATGCCTTTCACGATGAGATGGTGCAAGCCTTCGTCGAACGCCGTAAAGGCAAGGCCACGCCTGAACAAGCCGAAGAGATTGTCAAGGATCCAAATTATTTTGGCACCATGTTAGTTTACATGGGTAAAGCAGACGGGATGGTTTCCGGTGCGGTGCACTCCACAGCGGATACTGTCCGTCCAGCACTGCAAATCGTGAAGACACGGCCGGATGCGACGCGGATCTCTGGCGCCTTCATTATGCAACGTGGTCGCGATGAACGGTATTTATTCGCTGACAACGCCATTAATATCGATCCAAATGCGCAGGAATTAGCTGAAATTGCCGTTGAATCCGCACGCACAGCAAAGCTATTTGACATTGATCCTAAGGTTGCCATGCTAAGCTTTTCAACCAAGGGCTCTGCCAAGGCACCGCAGGTCGATAAGGTTGTGGAGGCGACAAAGATCGCCCATGAGCTAGCCCCAGATTTGGCCTTAGATGGTGAATTACAATTTGATGCGGCCTTTGTACCGACAGTCGCGAAACTTAAGGCCCCAGATTCTGATGTTGCCGGTCAAGCAAACGTCTTTATCTTTCCAGATCTGCAAGCCGGTAATATTGGTTATAAGATTGCACAGCGCTTTGGTGGTTTTGAAGCAATCGGACCGATTCTCCAAGGCCTCAACGCCCCCGTTGCTGACTTGTCTCGCGGTTGCAACGAAGAAGATGTCTACAAGTTAGCCATCATCACGGCGGCGCAAGCATTAGCTTAGCCAACATTTCAAAAAGCCACCGCGGTAGCGGTGGCTTTTTGTGTGCCGTGATGCGATAATTGAACCAGAATTTTTGAGTAAAGGAGTGGCAGGTGACGATGAACGATTTTTGTTTGCGGGCTTGCCAAATGAAGCCATGGATTTTGCGAATGAAGCCGCATTGCAGCAATGGGCCAAAGCGGCCGTTGCGCCACGATTGCAAGCAGGAGACGTCTTACTTTTAGATGGTGACTTAGGCGCAGGTAAGACGAGTCTAACCAAAGGACTTGCTGCGGGGTTAGGAATTGCTGGACCAATCAAATCTCCGACGTTTACGATCGTGCGCGAGTATACTGACGGACGCTTACCACTTTACCATATGGATATTTATCGATTGGAAAATGGTGGTGCTGAGGATTTAGGGTTAGAGGAGTATTTTGAAGGTGATGGCGTTTCGGTGGTGGAATGGCCGGAGTTCCTAGGCTTATCTATGCCAGAAGATTATCTGCTGATTCAACTGGTTAAAGATGAAGTCGACGATAATGCTCGCCATATTACGGTAACGGGTCATGGAACACGCGCAGAGACATTGGCGGAGGCTGTAACCCGTTCGTGAGCGCATAGGCGATCGCCCCCTATATTTGGCTAAAAAAAACCGTTAACTAATTCTGAACATAAATTAGTTAGCGGCTTTTTTGTGACAAAAGTGGGTGTGTTGTTGATTCAAAAAATATTTTTAGGTCTGCTTCGCTTCTAGTTGAACAGTCCCAGAGCAACGGCTAGACGGATCAAGATTTCTTCCAGATCGGCGGACCATTTTAACCAGCGTTGAGATGAAATAACGCAATGCGTTTAGGAAGCGCTGTTCTCGCTACGGAGCGGCCGTGCGCGGTCAGTTCGGCGGATAGATGGCGCGTAAACCAGCAATATCTGCGGAAGAGAGGGTCGTGACACCTTGGTCGACGGGATACATCACAGAAGTTGGTTCATCGCTATGATCGAGGCCTAACGCATGGCCTAGTTCGTGCATGGCCACTGATAGGGACAGCTGCTCGGTGTAGGTCAGATTCAAGTTCGCGTTGGCGTGGTTGACAGTTGTCGTGGTCAATCCGTAGCGGCGAATAATTTGCGGCCCTCCTCGGCCAAGTTCGAATGTGTTGTTAGCGGTTGCCATTTGTTTATGATAAACGTCGAAGGTCACCATATTTTGCGTTGCTCCGCCAGCGCCAGCGGTTAATTTCACGATTCCGGTTTGGTTGTAGGCGGCGACAGCTTCTTTGAATAATGTTTGCTCGCGCGCTGGAACCTTTTTGGCAAAGTGGTAGGCGTAGGTTGCAGATAAAGGCATCCCTTTGACGATACTTTCTGTTGGGGTTGCGTTGTTGGTGCGACTAGTTGCAGAAGTCGCACTCGTTTCTGATCGCGTATTGTTTGATATTGGCGTCGTAGGTGCGGGTAATTGGGGCAATAAGGCATAGCGCCAGGCGAAAAGACCCATGACTATGAACCCTAAGCCAAAAAAACGTGAAAGCCATCGCATCATGACACCCCCTTGTGTTCGTAAAATAACATAAGCGGGGCAGCAACGCGAGAAACTGTGATTATCTTAAAGATTCGCTAACTTTTTGTTGACCATCGTTAGGATTTTAAGCTCAACGGGCAAGTTCGTGGCGAAAGCCTAGGTAAACAAGGCCAACTAACGGTAGTGTCAACATCAAAAGCGGATAAAACCATTGGTAAGGGACGCTACCATACAAGATGCCACCAATGAAAGGCCCTAAGACCATCCCGGTGTCCATGCCAATATAAAAAGTACTGTTTGCGAGTCCTTGTTCATTCAGTGGGGCGACAAGCAAGGCGGTCGCCTGACACACGGAGTACATGACGCCATATCCTCCTGCTAATCCCGTCGCGGCAAGAACAAGCCACCAATTGTTGGTCATGAAGGTCAAGCCCAACATCCCCACGAGACTACTAATGCTGCCAGCAAGGAGAAAAACACGAAATGGCAGTCGGTCAAAATAGTCTTTTAAGCCAATTCGTAAGCCGAGCAGGATCAGGGCATAGATCAAAAAGAAATTGCCGACGGCTACATGTAAGTGTCGGGCGGCAACATATTCGACTAAGTAAGATTGAGTGGTGAAGTAAGGGATTGATAGTAACATCACGATTAACGCAACGGGGACAACTTTAGGCTGAACTAGCCGTAGCCCTTGCGCTTTTGTCGTTGATTGGCGTTGTGGTTGGCCGTGCTCTGTAATGAATTGAATCACGATGACCAAGGTTGCGCTAAACCCGGCAGCGCACAAAAATGCCCAACGGTAACTGAAGGTCTGATACATCCAAATCCCTAAAGCGGGGGCAATTGCCATGCCCAATGCATTCATCATGCCGTAAAAGCCCATTCCAGCACCGATACGGTCTCGGGGCAATAGTCCAGATAACCAAGTCGCCATGCACACCGAACATAACGCGAAGCCTAGGCCGTTCACGACACGAATTAGTGCGATCAGCCAGACGTTGGTGACAAAAGCATATCCCAGGCCGGCTAAAAGCAATAGTAAACCGCCACTCAAGGCTAGACGAAATTTTGACACACGGTCTGTTAATTGACCTGCAAAGGGCCGGAATATCAGTGAGGTTAAGTTCATGATTGCGGCAATACTGCCGGCGATCATAGCGCTAGCCCCAATGTGGTGAGTAAAGCCAACAATGAGCGGGTTGATGAGCATGGAACTGGACATGTAACAGAAGCTCCCTAATAGGATAAGGACATTATCTTTGGTGAAAAGCTTTTTTGTGGTGGGCACGATTTAGTCTTCTTTCATATAAGCATTAGCATACATTGTACCACGTCTAAAGTCACTGCTAAGGCTGATGTTTGGCGAAGCCGTAGCATGTTATGGCGGGTTCATCGGAAGCCGTACAGTAAAAAAGAAAATAGGGTATCAATAATCGTGTCCCAGGCAAAATCCACAAAAGAACGCCCTTGCACCGCGATTCTAGGAAAGAATCTGGAACGAGGGCACTTAGACTATGGGTGAAGCACATGGCTCAGCCTTTTGGGGATGATTCAGTTAAGCTGCTTTTAGCCAAGCATTAAGGCGGTCAACGCCGAATCGTTGCGCTTGGCCGAGAAGGATCCGGGCACAGGCATAACTATCTTCTAAGGCGTTGTGATGGTGCTCAAGCGGAATCTGCATAGCAGCTCTAACCGTATTGAGTTGATAATTTGCGAGCCCTGGAAGCAAGGCGCGCGATGTTTTGAGGGTATCGATGACTTGGTAATGTGGGGCAAGTAGGCCGTAGCGTTCGAGGCTACGGCGCAACACCGAGACGTCGAACGGTGCATTGTGGGCAGTGACGATGCGGCTATCCGTGAAAAAATGCTGGATATGTGGCCAGATATCAGGAAACGTTGGTGCACCAGCGACCATTTGTGGTGTGATGCCATGTACCTGGATATTACGGCCAGCAAATTCAACTTCGGGGTCGATCAGCGAATAGAAGCTGTCAACAATCTGACTATTTTCGACGACGACTAATGCGACCGAGCAAGCAGAGGCACGCTTGGCGTTGGCCGTTTCGTAATCCATAGCAATGAAGTCCATATCAGTCTCCTAAAAGGTTCTTCGTGATGAGTTCTACAGGGCAATGATCACTACCAAGAATCTCAGTGTGAATCTTCGCGTCTTTGATGTAATCGACGAAGTGCTCAGAGGCGACAAAATAGTCAATACGCCAACCCGCGTTACGACTACGCGCCCCAAACCGATAGCTCCACCATGAATAGATATCCTCTTGATCGGGGTAAAAGTGGCGGAAAGTATCGATGAAACCCGCGTTGAGTTGGCGAGTAAAGTCTTGTCGCTCTTCATCGGTGAAGCCGGCATTGTGATGATTCGAGGTCGGGTTTTTCAGGTCGATCGGGTTGTGGGCAACGTTAAGATCGCCACAGTAAACCAGCGGCTTTTTGGCGGCTAGGGCTTCGGTATAGGCTTGAAAAGCCGTATCCCAACTTTGGCGGTATTGCAGTCGTTTGAGTTCGCCTCCGGAGTTTGGGGTGTAAACCGTGATCAAGTAAAAGTTGGGGTACTCTAACGTGATTACGCGGCCTTCATCATCAAACTCGGGCGTGCCGATACCGTAAGTGACGTTATCCGGTTTGTGTTTCGTAAAAACTGCCGTACCGGAATAGCCTTTACGTTCGGCATAGTTGAAGTACTGATAATAGCCAGGGGTGTCGACAGTTGCTTGTCCTGCTTGCATCTTAGTTTCTTGTAAGCAAAACCAGTCGGCGTCTAAGGTTTTGAACGTGTTGTCGAAGTCTTTTTTTAAGACGGCGCGTAGACCATTAACATTCCAGGAAATGAATTTCATCGTGGGCCTCCTTCAATCTTCTCTAGTGTACAAGAGAAAACCATTAACGACAATTGTGATAAAATAAATCCGAGTTCAATTTAGAGAGGATTTGATGATGTGGCAGCCGATGTGTCTGCACTAGAAGGAATTCAATTGATGCATGATGAACCATTAGCCAACTATACCTTTACTAAAACGGGTGGCCCGGCTGATACTTTAGCTTTTCCTAAGACGATTGCCGAAGTGGAAGCCTTGTTGGCGTATGCGCGGATTCAGAAATTACCATTAACGGTGATTGGGAATGCCTCGAATTTGATTGTTAAAGATGGTGGCATTCGGGGATTAGTGATTATTTTGACGGCAATGAAAACCATCACGGCCACGACTGATACTGTGACAGCACAAGCAGGCGCGCGGTTAATCGATGCTAGTGAAGCGGCTTATCAAGCTGGGTTGAGCGGCTTGGAGTTCGCGGCTGGGATCCCCGGTTCAGTTGGTGGTGCGGTCTTTATGAACGCTGGTGCGTATGGTGGTGAGGTGCAAGATTGCTTGCGCTCTGCGACGGTGCTAACGCGAGCCGGTGAACTAAAGACCTATACAACCAAGGAGATGGCATTTACGTACCGCCACTCACGGGTGCAAGATACCGGAGATATCGTGGTTAGCGCCACTTTCGGGTTACACGCGGGGGAGCCAGTTGCGATTCGCGAAGAGATGGATCATCTTAACGCCTTAAGGGCGGCTAAGCAACCGTTGGAACTGCCATCTTGTGGCTCAGTGTTTAAACGGCCAGTTGGTTATTTTGTTGGGCCGTTGATTCAAAAGGCAGGATTACAAGGACATGTGATCGGTGGTGCCCAGATTTCGCCGAAGCATGCAGGCTTCATCGTGAATATTGGTGGTGCAACGGCGACAGATTACCTGGCGATGATCCACCTGGTTCAACAAGAAGTGGCGGCACAATTTGCGGTCCAACTGGAGCCGGAGGTTCGAATTATCGGCGAGGATCAATAAGGAGGTACAGGATGCACCTACTCGAAGCGGTCTTATTATTACTAACCTTGGTGATCGCCTCTAACATTATCAGCCACTATGCCGTGGCCATTCCGGTATCACTGATTCAAGCCGCCTTGGGGTTGATGGTGGCGTTAGTGTTCAAGGTCAAGATCGAAATGGAAACGGATTGGTTCATGCTGTTATTCACGGCGCCGTTGCTATTTAATGATGGCCGGCATTTTCCAAAGCGAGAATTGTGGGCACTACGCGGACCAATCATTGGTAATGCGATCTTCTTGGTTTTTGCGACGACCTTTATCGGCGGCTATTTTATTCATTGGTTGATTCCAAGCTTACCGTTAGCTGCTTCGCTGGCATTGGCGGCAATCTTGAGTCCAACTGACCCAATCGCCGTGCAAAGCATTGCGCAGCGTGTCCGGTTACCGAAAAGTATTTTACACCTCGTCAGTGGAGAGAGTTTGATCAATGACGCTAGTGGACTGATCGGCTTTAAGTATGGGATCGCCGCCACTGTGACGGGAAGTTTCGTGGCCACTAAGGCCATTGGCGACTTTTTCTTCGTGGCAGTGGTTGGGGCAGTGGCAGGGGCGTTGTTGATGGCAATGATTAACCTACTACGGGTCTGGTTGTTACAGCAAGGGCTCAATGATGTGATCTTGCATACCGTCATGCAATTAGTCACGCCGCTGGTGATTTATTTGCTCGTCGACGAAGGCTTGCACGCTTCAGGTGTCATTGCGGTCGTGGTTGCCGGACTACTCAATAATGCCCGGGGGAACCGGTATATCGCCGCCTTGCCAGAGTTGCGGATCGTCTCAGAGCGGACTTGGGATATTGTCGTGTATGTCTTGAATGGGATCATCTTCTTAATTCTAGGCATTGAGTTACCCGTGGCAATGCACCAAACCATCGTTGCTCGAGACGTCAATACTGGTCAGGCCCTACTCGATGTGGTCTTAGTTTACCTGGTCGTTTTAGCCTTGCGAATTGCGTGGGTGTATGGCTATCAGGTGATTGGCCACTTGCCACAAGCTAACTTCAAAACTGCCATACTGAGCGGTCTTTCCGGAGTCCGTGGGGCGATCACGCTAGTCGGGGTTTTGGCCGTACCGCTGACTTTGGCAGATGGGAGAGCATTTCCTGAGCGGCATTTAATGTTGTTTATTGCGGCAGGGTTTGTGGTATTAAGCCTTGTCGTTGCGGTCATTGGCTTGCCGTTGTTTACCAAGACGCGGACGCCGTTGACCTTACGAGGATCAGCTGTTTCGGCGGATAGTAGCGAAGATTCTGACGAAGTGGCAGCCGCCCCGCGCTTGTTGACGCAGGCGCAAGCGCAGCGCTTTTTGTACCAAATGGCGGTTCGCAGGCTTGAAAGTGAGCGGCGAGAAGGTAATCAAAAACCAGTCCTGGATCTGATTGGCGAATACCAGATCTTGATTCGTCGGCTGGACTTGGCGGCGGATACGAGCGAAGACGCGGTTCCACCGTTAGTTCGTGATGAATTGACACTGCGGCGAATTGGCTTGACAGGTGAATTAGATGCTTTGTCAGCAGTCAAGGAGACGTTGTCACCGCAAGTATATACGCGGATGGCTAAGCGGTTACGCCAAAAGCAAGCCGATATTGACACCATGTTGGCGCATTCGGGTAAGCCGACCTTGCAGATGCACATGGCCCGCTGGCGCTTAACGCTTAGCCGTGGTGGCCTTAAATTCTTGGGTATTCGCCGCCAGAGTAAAGCGGGGTATCAGGAACGGCTCGACTTAGAAAAGACGCTGGCCAAGGGCGGACTAAAACATCTGTCAGCTTATTTAAAACAACCTGAGCAGCGTCACCACCCGTATAATCGCCAAGTGATCTATGCCTTAATCGTCCAGTACCGTAATCGCATCGCGAGCGTCAAAGCAATCACGCAACATAAAAGCACGCAGTATGAAACTCAGCTGCAACGACTGCGAGCAATCGCATTGGCTGCAGAGCGCGCTGCGATCCACGAACTGCTAGAGCAAGGCTACATTACCAACGGGATGTCCCAGCAATTGAGTCAAACCGTGAACTATACTGAGAATGCGGCGGCGATGACCGTTGAAGAAGTTTAAGTTTAAAGGTTGAGATAGACGCCGTAACCACCCCCTGCAAAACCTGAACCTAGGATTTGCAGGGGGTTTTACAATACAGTCAGGAGCAGCTAGGTTGCGCCGGTTGTTAACTTTTAATCACAAGGCCATAAAATTTTTAGCGAGAAGTGCTTGTAATTGTGTCGGCAGCCTTTATAATAGATGCTTGGTATTAAACTTTTAGTTTAGTTTAAGTGAACTTAACGATTGGAGGCGGGTATGGATATTGGCCAAAAAATCCGTAATCTACGGATGCGAAAGAATTTAACGCAAGAAGAGTTGGGGGAACGCACAGACTTAAGTAAAGGCTATATTTCACAGCTTGAGCATAACCAAAGTTCGCCGTCTATGGAGACTTTTTTTGATTTGCTGAGTGTTCTAGGGCAGACGCCAGCAGAGTTTTTTAGTGAAGAACCTAATCAGCAGTTAGTTTATACCCGTGCAGACCAGATTGATTACGTTGATGAGGAACGTGGCTACCAGTTACGGTGGTTAGTCCCTGAAAGCAATGAGAACGAGATGGAACCGGTTCAAATCACGTTTCGAGCAAAGGGGGAGTTCAAGACTTTTGAGCCCAGCCCTGCTGAGACATTTATCTACGTGGTCTCAGGCCGGGTGCGATTATGGTTGGGCGAGCGAGAATATCAAGCTAAAAAAGGGGAAACCATTTATTTTCATGCGACAAAGCAACACCGAATTCAAAACGCGGCAACGGGAAAATCCGAGATCTTGCTGGTTGCCACAGCGTCTTACCTTTAAATAATGTCAGGTAGGAAATAAAGGGGGAAGTTTGACCGTGAGTCATACGATCATTGAGTTACAGCACGTGAGCAAGCGTTACGGGGATACCGTGGTGCTTAAAGACATCAACATCGAAATCGAGCAAGGCAAGTTTTATACCTTACTAGGACCGAGTGGTAGTGGTAAGACCACGATTTTACGCGCAATTGCCGGATTTTTAGACGTCAGTGAAGGCAATGTGTTATTCGATGGCCAGTCAATCAATGACGTGCCAGCCAATAAGCGCAAGGTCAACACCGTCTTCCAGGACTACGCCTTGTTTCCGCACATGAATGTTTTCGAAAACGTCGCGTACGGATTGCGGATTCAAAAAAAGCCAAAAAAAGAAATCGGCGAACGTGTTGAGTCTGCCTTAAAAATGGTGCGCTTGGCTGGTTACGGCGACCGGGAAATTTCAGAACTATCTGGTGGTCAGCAACAGCGCGTCGCGATCGCACGGGCGATTGTATTGGAGCCGGCCGTCTTATTACTGGATGAGCCGCTGTCAGCGCTGGATGCCAAGTTACGTAAAGACATGCAGTATGAGTTACGCGAACTACAGCAACGCTTAGGCATCACATTCTTATTCGTGACGCATGATCAAGAAGAAGCGTTGGCTTTATCTGATGAGATCTTCGTGATGAATGATGGTGAAGTACAGCAGAGCGGGACGCCAGTCGATATTTATGACGAGCCCATTAATCACTTCGTTGCTGATTTCATTGGGGAAAGTAATATTGTGGCGGGCCACATGATTGCGGATTATCAAGTCGAGTTCAATGGGAAGACTTTTGAATGCGCCGATGCTGGGATGCGGGCCAACGAACCGGTCGAAGTGGTTTTGCGACCAGAAGACTTGGATATCACCGCGCAGGATGCGGGTAAGGTGCAGGTGAAAGTGGATACCCAATTATTCCGTGGTGATTATTATGAGATCGTGGCTTACGATCGGTTGAATAATGAGTGGCTGATCCATTCGACGAATCCGGCTGTTGATGGTGAGACGGTAGGGCTGACCTTCGATGCAGAAGACATCCACGTGATGCGACTTAATGAGTCGGAAGAGGATTTCGACGCGCGGCTGGAAAGTTATGAAGGCGACTAGGAGGAAAAACGCGTGACAAAAAACAGGACCAACATGGCGTTTTACGTGCCGTATGGGCTGTGGCTAGCGCTTTTCGTGATCGCGCCGGTCGTCTTGATCATTTACCAAAGCTTTTTTGATATCAATGGACACGTGACCTTGGCCAATTATCAAACGTATTTTAGCTCTGGCACGTATATTTTGATGACGTTCAATTCAGTGTGGTATGCCTTTTTAATTACTGCATTCACCTTGATCATTTCGTATCCAACAGCGTACCTTTTGCATTACACCAAGCATAAGCAGCTATGGTTGTTGCTGATCATTTTGCCCACTTGGATCAACCTGTTGCTTAAGGCGTATGCCTTTATCGGTATTTTTAGCCAAAATGGTGGCATCAACACCTTCTTAAGTATGCTGGGAATCGGCCCCAAACAGTTCTTATTCACGGATTTTTCGTTTATCTTTGTTGCCAGCTATATTGAGATACCATTCATGATCCTCCCTATTTTTAATGGGATTGAAGAGTTGAATGAAAGCTTCGTGAATGCCAGTCGGGACCTAGGTGCCAAGTGGTGGCAAACTTTTACCAAGGTCATTTGGCCGTTGACAATCTCTGGCGTGAAGTCCGGGGTCCAAGCCGTCTTCATCCCTTCGCTTTCGTTGTTCATGCTAACTCGGTTGATCGGTGGGAACCGTGTGATCACGCTGGGGACCGCAATCGAAGAGCACTTCTTAGTGACGATGAATTGGGGGATGGGCTCAACCATCGGTGTGGTTTTGATCGTGGCGATGGTGATTATCATGTTCTTAACGGGTGAGCGAAAGAAGCGGGGGCGCGCACATGAAAAAGTTTAAGTGGTCAAACCTCTATTTATTCTTAGTATTCGTGATCTTATACGTTCCGATCGTCTATTTAATCTTTTATTCATTCTCTGAAGGCGATGCGATGAATCATTATCACGGGTTTACGTGGGCGCACTATGCCGCCTTATTCGCCGATACCCGTATGATCCAAATCGTCATTGATACCTTGTTGTTAGCGTTGTTGTCGAGTTTAATCGCGACGACTATTGGGACACTTGGGGCCTTGGCGATTCACCGGACGTCGCGACCGTTTGTTAAAAATACGGTGTTGTCCCTGAATAACATCTTGATGGTTAGCCCCGATGTCATTATTGGCGCCAGTTTCTTGATTTTTTACACGGCGTTGAAGATCCCACTGGGCTTTGGTTCGGTTTTGATGAGTCACATCGCGTTTTCGATTCCGATCGTTGTCTTGATGGTATTGCCGAAGCTGCAGGAAATGCGACAATCGATGCTTGATGCAGCACGGGATCTCGGCAGTACCAACGCGCAGATTTTATCGCGAGTCGTGGTACCGTTCATCACCCCAGGGATCTTAAGCGGCTTTTTTATGGCTTTTACGTATTCATTGGATGATTTTGCGGTCACGTTTTTTGTCACCGGTAACGGGTTTTCAACGTTGGCGGTCGAAATCTATGCGCGGGCGCGACAAGGGATTAGTTTGGAGATCAATGCTTTATCGGGTGTGATGTTTATTTTTGCTTTGCTGCTAGTGGTCGGTTATTACTTTATCCAGCAAGGCAGTCAAACGCGTAAAGCGAAGCACAAGGCAGAAAGTGAGGCGAAGCTCAATGAAGCGACTCATTAGTCTTGTGGCAGCGATCATTGTTGCGGTTGCTGGATTGGCGTTATGGTCGGCGCATTTGCAAAAGTCGCAAGGTGCGACTGGTGACAATACGTTGAACCTTTATAACTGGGGTGATTACATTGACCCTGCCTTGATCAGTAAGTTTGAAAAGCAAACGGGTTATCATGTCAATTATGAGACCTTCGACTCGAATGAGGCGATGTACACGAAAATCAAGCAAGGCGGTACGGATTATGACCTGACCGTGCCATCAGAATACATGATCGAGAAAATGAAAAAGGCCAATATGTTGGTTCCACTTGATAAAAGCAAGTTGACGGGCCTGAAAAATATGAGTCCTGATGTGATGAATCGCAGTTTTGATCCGAACAACCGCTACTCGATTCCATATTTTTGGGGAACTTTAGGCATTGTTTATAACGATAAGTTTGTTCGCCCAGGTGAGATACAGCATTGGGACGACTTATGGAAACCGCAATATCGTGATGATATTATGCTAGTTGATTCGGCACGAGACATTCTTGGATTTTCCTTGGTTAGCTTGGGCAAATCGATGAATACGACGGATGCGCCGACGTTGCAAGCGGCCAAGGGCAAATTAGATGAGTTGGCACCGAACGTCAAGGCAGTGGTTGCCGATGAAATCAAGATGTATATGGCCGATAACGAAGCTGCCATCGCCGTTGATTGGTCAGGTGAGGCCGCGGATATGATGGCCGAGAATTCTCATTTGCACTATATCGTGCCATCAGAAGGGTCTAACTTGTGGTTTGATAACTTGGTGATTCCGAAGACGGCCAAGCATTTCAAAGCAATTTATGCCTTTTTAAACTTCATGATGACCCCTAAAAATGCCGCGCAAAATGCTGAGTACGTGGGGTATTCGACGCCTAATCAGGCGGCAAAGAAGTTGTTGCCGAAAGCGGTTCGCAATGATCAGCAGTTTTATCCTAGCGAGGCGGTTATTCGCCGCTCAGAAGTCTATAAGGATCTTGATCCCAACGTAGTCGGTTTATATAACGACCTTTTCCTTGAATTTAAAATGTACCGCAAGTAATATTTTTTAATATTGTGCTCGCCGGCCGCGATGAACAGGAAGCCTTCCTGTTCATCGCGGTTTTTTGCGTTTCTTGATGAAGTGAAATATGGCGTTGACAGAATTCGCCATTAAATATTAACGGGTAAAGTGGGGGTAATTAGCGTGTGGCAAGTAGAGAATTAACGGACCCAAGGAATACCAGTAGTGTCATTGCTCTCGTTCAAACAAAAAGAATAATTTTTATATATCGTGACTTAAAAGCAGGAAAATTGTCTTTATAATATAAATTGATGAGATGTTCAAGGGAAAGGTATGGGAAATATGACATTGATGCAAAAGCAACATGGCGACATCTTTCTCTCCTCTTCGGCGTTGGATCGTTTGAATCTCTACAGCGTGATTCGCCAGTTACGCCTCGTTCAGTCGCCAGTTGATGAGCGATTAGCGGCGCAAAAGACGGGTGCGCCCTTAGTCAAAGAGGTGAACCTGCGTCAGGTGGCAAATCTGACTGGGCGTAATTATGGGAGTATCTACAATATTTATAATGATTTACTGGCAGTATTGGGCAGCATGGTGGCAACTAAGCACGCCCCGTTAACAGAGCTTTTTGCGGTTCCTGAAGGACAACTACGCTTCCATATGATCGCGCAAACGGATCCTTTTCGATTCCTGCAAGCCGTGATGAGTGGCGAATACCAACAATTCGAAGATTTTGTTGCGTCTTTAGGAATGTCTCGGATGACCGTGACGCGGCATTTGCGACCAATGCGGGAGTTGGCGCAGACCTTTGGCGTGCAATTGCAGCCGGATACATTAAGCTTTAATGGTGATGAGCGGCGGTTGCGATTATTCGTGACGATGATGTTTTGGCAGGCAACTGCTGGGGCCAAGTGGCCGTTTACGCACCTTAGCCGTGAAACGGCCGAGCGTCTGGTAGACACGTTGTATACGGCACTGGACAGTGAGCCCACCAATTTGGTGGCGCGAGAATTATCTATGTACTATCTCGCAATTTGCTACTGGCGGATCAAAACTGGACATATTCTCACTTATGAACGTAGTCGAGCAATCATGGATTATCCGCTGCCTAATCTCGATTTGGCTTTGGGACATGGACGGTTCAAAGATTTTGCTTTACCACCGATGTCGCGTCAGCAACTGATGGGGGAAACTGAATATGGCTTCTTCTTGATGCATTTTGCTCCCGTGTACTTAGTGTCTAATGATCAAAATGCAGCGACAACGATTGAGCGTTTTCGGCGTTACGCCAGTGGGATGTATCAGCTTGTGACACATTTTGTTCAAAGTTTTCCAGAGTGGTCGCAAGACCTTACGGAAGGGCAACAACAGTTGTTGACCGTAAACCTCCTGGCGATTACTTGTGGGACGCTGGCGTTAGGTGAAGACTTTCATCAACATGTGGCGTATACCTTCAATCGTCGCCTAAGTGCACAAGCGGATGATCCACGGTATGAACGGGTGATCCGACAAACGATTACACAGGTGGTGTTGTCTGATCATCTAGAACAGTATATCGACCGTATCGACAGTTTGACGGAAAATTATTATCGCAATCTGTTACAATTACGGGCGGCCTTCCACCCACAACGGGTCGTACGTGTTGCGCTGGTTTTGGATCAAACAACGCTTGAGTATGTTGATTTGATCGCAATGTTATCGCAGCAAGCCTTTGTTGAGTTGTTACCGAGCAGTGCAGATTTGATTGATGCAGACTTAGTGATTCAAAGTGGCTCACTGCCATTGCCATTGCCCGCGGGTGTTGCCGATTTCGAATGGACGCCAAACGCGACGGCTGATCGCTTTGGTGAACTGTTCGCGGTCTTAGTTTCACTATGGCGACACAAACGGGCCGGGGCGGTCGATTCACAGCGTCGCGCATAGGCTAAGTGGCGGTGTCGGCTGACGCTATCGTGAAAGCAAAAAGACTGTGGAAAAACCACGGATAAGCACGGCCCTCGTAAAACCAATTTCCGGTTTTACGAGGGCCGTGCTTTTTTGGGATAAAGTTTGGCGGCTAAGCTATTACTTGACGATTGTTCCTCTCGAGAATGGTCGGATAGTTTTTGGCGTTGCTGATCAGATATGCGCCGCGTCTGCTTGGGCCCAGTCAATTACCATTTGACGACAAGCTTTGTTGGGCCCATCATCGTTGCGCGTCAGAAGGTAGAAATGGCGTAGGTACTGCTGGCCTAAACTCGTGTTCGCCAAGCCCGTTGATGCCCGTTGGGAAATGATCGAGCGACCAAATCCTTTGTGCAATAAGGCCACGATCACAGCGTTTGAGGCGATCTCGACTTGTGGTGTTTGGATATTTTGTTCAGCTAAATAGCGGTGCGTATAGTAGGCAACACCTGACTCTGGTTCACGTACGAGCCACGGCCCTTGTTGACCCGCAAGGACAAGTTGGTCAGTCATCAAGGGTGTTCGGGTTAAGCCACGACCGGCTAACGGTTTTTCGATGAAGCCAAGGTCAGCGTCGTGATTAGCGACAGCAGTTTGAACCGCGAAGGAGTTTGCCATTTGTACTGAAAATGTCACTGCTGGGAATGCGGTGTATAGGGTGGAAAGCAGTGCCGGCAGAAGGTAAGTGGCAAAGGTGTGTGACGCGATGATACGGGTGCGTTGCTGCTGTGGACCAGTCGCTAGTTTGAGGTGGAGTTGGTCCCAGCTCGTCAAGATGGTGGTGGCTTCTTGATAGAGTTGAGTGGCCGCTGTCGTTAAGCCTAATTCACCACGACCATTGCGAATAAAAAGGGGGGTGTGGAATTCGGCTTCAAGTTGTTTGATCTGGGCTGATACAGTGGGTTGGGAGATGAACAGTAGCGCGGCAGCCTTTGAAAAACTGCGAGTTTCATACACCATCTTGAATGTTGCCAGGTTTTTCATACAAGCATCCTCGTGTATTATCGAATTTTTTGATCGCTAATATTATAGCAATCAATACCATTGATCGTAAATGGCCAGTATAATTTAAAGCATCTTGATTGATTTAGGGAGGCATTATGGAAACCATGACGACCAGTAAGGTCAAAGCAACTTTGCCTGGGTTGGGACTCGCCGTACTTGTTGCAATCATTGCTAAGGGACTCGGGGTGTTGCTGCCGCAATTAGGTGGGGCGACTTTGGCTATTTTGTTAGGAATTGTCTTAGGGAATACTTGGTTTAAGCAAGCGGGCTTGAATGTCGGGACAAAGTTTGCTGAGAGTCGCTTACTCGAGTATTCTGTCGTGTTACTCGGCCTCACCGTCACGTTTCAAACCATTGGTCAGATGGGCTGGCGTGGCTTGTTGTATATTGGCCTAATGATGACCACTGTCATCTTCGGGGCCTATCGTATCGGCCGTCACCTCGGTTTTGGGGAAAAAATGAGTCTGATGTTTGCTGGTGGTAATGCGGTGTGCGGTTCCAGTGCGATTGGTGCGATCGCTCCAGCCATTGGTGCAGATGACGAAGAAAAAGGTCAGATCATCACCTTGGTGAACCTACTAGGAACAGTGATGATGCTGACCCTCCCATTCCTAGGAACGGCGGTATTTGGTGACGATTTACTGGCCAAGAGTGCCTTGCTCGGCGGGACGCTACAATCGGTAGGGCAGGTTGTCGCAGGGGCTAGTTTACTGAGTTCGGCGACGGTTCGGTATGCGATGCTGTTTAAGATCACACGGATTATCATGTTAGTGGTGGTCGTGACGGCATTTGAGCGCAAAGTGTTCCGTGGGCAACTACGTGCGGCCGCGTTGAATAATCGGCGATGGCCAGTGCCGTGGTATGTGTTGAGCTTTTTATTTTTGTGCGTGCTAAATTCCAGTGTGACCTTACCGGAAGTACTCGGCACGAGTGCGCACGCTATTTCGGGTTGGTTTGAGACGATTGCCTTGGCTGCGATCGGGCTACGATTGAACTTTGCGAAGTTTATGCAGCAAGGCACCAAATTCTTGAGTTATGGGTTACTTGTTGGCTGCTTGCAAACTGTGGCAGCACTAATTTTCCTCACGCTACTCAAACTTTAACGCGTGGTCACCTTTTTTTGCCGTGTGACGCCTTGTGCTTCTGGTCGCTTTTAGCGCCAGGAGTGTGTTACAACTAAGAGGAAAGGGGAGATGACGATGGCAACTCAAAGGATCTTAGTCGCCTTAGATGGTTCAGAAGCTGCTGATCACGCATTGGCGCGAGCAGTGAACATCGCAAAAGAACAAGGATGGGGAATTGACTTATTGCAAGTGATCGATACGCGGCAATATACGCTGACTTTTGGCCAAACTGGAGCTGTTGATGGGAAGTTGTTACATGAAACGGAACAACAAATCAAGCACCACCTTGACCAAGTCGTTGCGCCATTGGTCGCAAAAGGGCTTAAGGTGACGCCGCATATCCGCTTTGGCTCGCCGCGTTCTGTGATCGCATTTGACGCTACCAAGGACTATGGCACTAGTCTGGTCGTGATTGGCCGGTCGAGCAAGAAGATGGTGACGCGCATGTTTATTGGCTCGGTTGCTAGTTTCGTTGTCGAAAACGCACCTTGTGATGTGTTGATCGTTGCTAACCCTAACGCCAATTGATCTTAGACAAAATGCGCTTACCGAGGAATTCCTGTAAGAAGACATAGACCGGTAAGCTGGAGGCAACGAGCGGCCCGTAGATGATAAAACGGTCGAAGCGCCATAGGTTGGCTAAGGAGAACGGCTTACCGAAGATGAAGAAGATTCCGAATAGGATCACTAATAACGCGACCATCATCACCGATTTATAGCGGTTGAATGGCCGTGCCACCAAGAATAAGACGTGAAACTCAATAATCGCGATCATTAAAACAACCATTGTCGATGTGGCGTTGAACGACCAGTGAAAGAAGTATTCACCCCAAGTTAACACGAGGGTGTAGCCCACAATGGCGATAGCGCCAGGAGCGGCGATGGTCATCACTTTTTGCATAAACTGGCCGACGACACGGTCGAAGTTCGGTTCTAGGGTCAGGAAAAATGATGGGATCGCGACTGCGATCGCAGATACTGGGGTGAGGTTGATTGGGATGATCGGGTAGTCGAGCGGTAAGAAAACAAAAATCGCCGTCAAAATCACTGAGAAAATCGTCTTGACGAGATACATTGAGGCGACACGCTCGATGTTATTGATCACCCGGCGTCCTTCGTTTAAAACACCATTCAGTGCATCAAAGTTCGAATCGAGTAAGACAAAATCGGCAATGCTTTTGGCCGCTTCGGCACCAGAAGCCATTGCGATGGCACAATCAGATTGGCGTAAGGCCAAAACGTCGTTGACCCCGTCTCCGGTCATCGCGACGGTATGGCCAAGTGCTTGTAAAGCGGCGATGAGTCGCTTTTTTTGTGCTGGCGTGACGCGGCCAAAAACGGTATAAGTTGATGCGAGTTGCTGATAATCCGCGTCATCTGCAATGGTGGTCATGTCCACATACGCCTCTGCATGCGGCAATTGGGCCTGCTTGGCCACGTTGGCGACGGTGACGGGATTGTCTCCCGAAATGACCTTCAAATCGACACCTTGCGTGGTGAAAAAGCGGAAGGTGTCTGCTGCAGTTGGCCGCAGTTCATCGGCGATGAACACGAGTCCAATTAAGTCTAATGCTGGTAGTGCTGCGGTCAATGCGGCTGCTTGCGCAACGACTAAGACGCGTAGGCCTGCTGAAGCGGCGGTTTGGATTTGTGCTTGAACCTGACTGGGTAAAGTGTCGCCGAAGACGAACTCTGGTGCACCAATGACCAGGCTACGGTCCGCAAATGTCGCCCCAGACCACTTGCGCGCACTAGAAAATGGCACCGTTGCCTGCGCCGGGGTCTGGGGGTCTGGGTAGGCATGCTTAATTGCCATAGCTGTTTCGTTATCGTCGTTTAAGGCGTACACAACAGCTGCCGCCGCCTGTGCGACGGCGTCTTGGGTATGGGGACCAAATGCTTGTAAGTGATCGATCTGCAGGTGCCCTGATGTGATCGTGCCAGTTTTATCTAAGCAAATGGTATCGACGCGTGCTAAAGCTTCGATTGCCGGTAGCGCTCGTACGAGGACACGTTTATTGGCCAAATTGCGGGCGGAAACAGCCAATGCCACATTGGTAAGCAAAACTAAGCCTTCGGGAATCATCCCAATCACAGCGGCGCTAGTGGTTAAAACGGCACGGTTGTATGCCCCCCGGCGCACCATCGAAACGACGAACAAAGCAATCCCTAAAGGAATCAGGATATAGGTTAAGATCTTGATGATACGGTTGATCGTTGCGAGTAATTGACTTTGCGTATCCTGGCCTTGTTTCGCTTCCAAGGCGAGTTTGGCTGCAAATGTGGCTTCGCCTACCGCGGTGACTTGCATCGCCGCGGTTCCCGCAACGATAAAACTGCCGGATAGTAAGGGCTCGCCGACGCTTTTGCTGATTGCGTCAGATTCACCAGTCAGCGGGCTTTCGTCTGCTTCGATCCCGATAGTCGCCACCACGATACCGTCAACAGGAACTTGGTCGCCACGGTGCAATAACAAAATATCACCGACGACTAGGTCGCTTTGGCTGATTGCTTGTTCTTGACCATCTCGGCGCACCGTGACTGGGGTTTCAGCTAAGATACTCATCGCGTCAAGTTTGCGTTTGGCGCGTATCTCTTGAAACGTGCCGATCGCCGTGTTGACGATCGCGACACCGAGAAATAGGAGATTGGTGTAACTACCGGTGGTAAAGATCAGGACCCCTAAGGCCAGGTTGATGAAGTTGAACAGCGTCAGCGTATTTTGAATGACAATCGTCTGAACACTATCTGTTAGTGGCTTTAAGGCCGTATTTTTGGCCCCCACGGTGATTTGTGCGGCCACTTGGGCAGCAGTCAAGCCAGTTTGTGGGTCAGTTGCTTTGGACATCTGCTCACCTTCTTTAAGACTTATCTCTATTCTACCGAATTGCGGCCCAAAAGTGGTGCATCATAAGGCTGAGTTAAGACAAATTTCGCAAAGCTTGTCGCTCGCCGTGCAGACTTGCATAATAGACTTATGACAAGGAAGGTGAGCGTATGGCGAAATATGCCGCAACCGGCACTCAGTTCATTACTTTGAGCAATGGTTATCACTTGTGGACGCAAACGACTGGGCATGGTGATATTCCGTTACTCACGTTGCATGGCGGGCCAGGAGGGACAAATGAAGTCTTTGAAAACTTTGGCGAGCGTCTGGCACCTTATGGGGTTCGAGTGACGCGATATGATCAGTTAGGATCATGGTTCTCGGATCAGCCGGATTGGACGGTGCCAGAGAATCGTGCCCGGTTTTTGACGATCGATTATTATGTTAATGAAGTCGAAGAGGTGCGTCAGCAGCTAGGCCTAAAGCAGTTTTACTTACTGGGGCAATCTTGGGGCGGGGTTTTGGCAATTGAGTATGCGCTGCGTTACCCACAGCACCTCAAGGGCTTGATCTTGTCGAGCATGATCGATAACTTGGCAGAGTACCTCGTGGCCATCAATGCGCTTCGACAGCAGTTGTTTTCTTCTGAAGACGTCGCCTACATGCAGCGAGTGGAAGCTCAGCATGACTTTGCCCAACCCCACTATCAGGCGCTGGTCGCTGAATTGGGGGAAAACTATCTCCACCATCAAGCTGATCCGCAACCGCGGCATTTAATTTCCACGATGGCGACTTCGGTGTACAATTACTTCCAGGGGGATAATGAATTCGTCATGGTCGGGGCTTTGAAGGACTGGGACCGGCGAACGGCGATGAACCAGTTGACAATGCCAACTTATTTGACCTTCGGCGGTCATGAGACGATGCCACTGACGGCGGCAAGACGAATGGCAAAGACGATCCCCAATGCGACATTACACGTCACACCTGATGCCGGTCACGGGCAGATGTTGGACAATCCTGATGATTATTTTCAGCATCTAGGCGCGTGGCTGCAGGCGCAAGCTTAGCGTTAGGGCGAGTGCGCAAAAGCGCGATAGGAGGAGATCATGTTCAAAGATACGAAGGCGATCGTTTCTAAATTAGTCAATACGGCCTCGGAGCCGATTACGACGTTTGATACCACACTCCGCGATCAACCCGAACTGATCGTGCCGTTGGCGGTGTTGCACACCAGCTTGTTGGTCGCAGGAATTGCCGCTGGTGCGGCCATTATTCGTGGGCACCAAGCGGTTGTCATCGCCAAAGAGCAAACGAAACAGATCAAGGCGCAAGCACAACTTGGCGGCCGCGGCCATCATCACGGCGGCTGCCATCATGGCCATTGCCACCACGAGGACGATCATGGTCGCCCACACGGTAAGTTTGGGCATGGCCCGCACAGGCATGGGGAACACGGCCCGCACAGCCATGGCCCGCATGCCCATGATCAGGCCCCTAAGCATTTTGCTCAGCCAACAGAATAAGCGTCAGCGGTGATATGCGGAAGTCGAGCGGAGAAGCGCCCGGCTTTTTTTGCTGGTGCACTTAGGCGTTAGCGCGAGGTTGGCCAATCAATTGGGATGGGCGCTTTTTCAAGGCACCCGTGGGAATGGAACTGGTTTACGATTGAATTGAATCTTCGCTAAAAATGCGGGACAATGTTAACAATTACTTAATGGAGGTTGTTGATATGCCCGCTATTTTTGTTCGCCCAGGAAACACCGCCGATGTGCCGGCGATCATGACAATTATTGAATCGGCCCGTACCTTTCTTGCTGACCAAAAAATTAATCAGTGGCAAGGCACGTATCCCGATGTGGCCGCTGTTGAAGAAGATATTGCCAATGAAACCAACCGGGTATTGGTGGTCGATGGCCAAGTCGCCGGGACGGCTAGTTTAATCGATGGGCCGGACCCGTTTTATCGGCGGATCGATGGGGAAGGTTGGCAAGGCAAGGGCCCATATATGATGATTCATCGCTTTGCGCTTGATGGCCGGGTTCGTGGCCAGCAGCTGAGCCGCTTTTTCATGAGTAATTTGATCAGCGAGGCGTATGCGGCAGGGTATCGGGATTTGCGAATTGATACCCATGCGCAAAATAAGATCATGCAACACGTGATCGTCGGTAACGGCTATCAGTTCCGTGGCATTGTTTATCTTGACGAGCCGGTGCCGGAGCGTAATGCGTATCAATTAGTGTTAGCCTGAGTCAGATTAAAAGGGGAACGGCTTATGGGATACTTAGGGACCTTGGCATTGATCTTGGTCACCACGATGTTTTGCAGTCATTTTAGCCTTAAACTTGGTATCCCTGCCGTGATCGGTGAGTTGCTTGCCGGGATTTTGTTAGGGCCCGCCTTGTTGGGCTGGGTCCAACCCACACACTTCGTCTCTGAGTTTGCTGAGATCGGGGTGATCTTCTTGATGTTTATTGCGGGGCTAGAGTCGGATCTAAGCATGCTAAAACGGTATTTTCGTCCCGGTGTCTTAGTCGCCGTGATTGGGGTGCTTTTCCCGGTGGGACTGATCTGGGGGTTTAGCCGGTTGTGGGGCTTCGATTTTGTCGCGGCAAGCTTTTTAGGGATCACCTTTGCCGCAACGTCGGTGTCAATATCAGTTGAGGTGTTAAAAGAGTTACAAGCCCTGGATACCCGTAGCGGGGCGACGATCCTTGGCGCAGCCGTCGTGGACGATATTTTAACGGTGATCATCTTAAGTGTTGCGGTCGGGCTCTTTGGCACCGGCCAGCAAGTGTCATCGCTCCCCCTGTGGTTAGCACTCGTGGCGCAAGTGGCTTACTTCGGTGTGATTTATATCGTGGTCAAGTGGGCGGCGCCTTACTTGATGCACCTCGCTGAGCGTTTGTTTCCAAGTAGCGCGGTGACGGTGATGTCGTTGCTATTGTGTTTAGGAATGGCCTATCTCGCGGATGCTTTAGGGATGTCGGCGGTGATTGGCGCCTTTTTCGCGGGGGTGGCGGTGTCGCAAACGCCGTATCGGGGCGAAGTCGATGCGAGTTTGACCGCGATCGGCTATGGGGTGTTTATCCCCGTGTTTTTCGTCAGCATTGGGCTGAACATGCGCTTAGCGGGTTTAAGCCGCGACCTGGGATTTATTGTGCTGTTGACGCTATTGGCGTTAGCAACAAAATGGGTCGGCTGTGGCTTGGGTGCGCGGTTAGCTGGCTTGAGTTGGACAGATAGCCATGTGATCGGTTCGGGGATGGTGTCTCGTGGTGAAATGGCGCTGATAGTGGCACAGATTGGCTTTGATGCCCATTTATTACATGAGGACTATTATTCTAGTGTGATCATCGTGATTATTTTGACCACGTTGATTGCACCATTCATGTTGAAAGCAGCGTTGCGGCGTATCCGCACACAAGGTTAAAGGAGGCCAGAATTTGGCGCAGTTATTTTTTGATTTCGACGGCACGATCGCTGACTCAGAACCAGGCATCTTGCATAGTATTAAGTATATGGTGGCTAAGATGCAGTTGCCAGCGCTCAGTGATCCGCAGTATCGGACCTTCATTGGGCCAGCGCTCAATGCGAGTTTGAAGCGGTACTACCCACAATTGAGTCCAGCTGAGATCAAGCAGGCAATTTTGTATTATCAAGAGTTGTATTCACGTGAGGCGATCTTTGAGGTGGCCCTATATCCAGGAATAAAGCAAGCGTTGACGACGTTGCAACGGTCGGGCTATCAGCTGAATATTGCTTCTGCAAAGCCTGAGCCAATGGTGGCGCGATTGGTGGCGCATTTTGAGCTGGGCCATTTCTTCAATGGCATCTATGGGGCAACATTGGATGAAAGTGTCCGCAGTACCAAAGCTGCCGTGTTGGCTTACGGATTGGCACAAAGTGGGGCTGATCGGCAGACCAGTGTGATGATCGGTGATCGCGATACGGATATGCTGGGCGGGTACGAAAATCACGTCCCAACATTAGGGGTCACCTATGGGTTTGGTGACTGGCAGGAGCTGACACAAGCCCATGCTAGCGCGGTGATCACAAGCCCAAGTGAGTTGCCAGCTGGGGTCGACCGGGTGTTGAACCGGGCATTGCGGGCTGACGCTTAAGGCACATCCCGACAAGCAGGCCACAAAAGCGTCCTCATACCACGAGTGAATCGCGGTGTGAGGACGTTTTTGTCGTTGGTGTGGGGCGCTTGTTTCAGCCGTTACTTGCTGAATCAGGGGGTCTCATTGGGCACGGACTGCGTTGAATTCAGGTTCACTGTGTGTCGGGTTAAAAACAACGGCCTGTTGCCAGTGGTGCGCTTTTGTTTGAACGGTTTAAGTCAGTGTGCGCTCGGTTATGCACATCGCAGTATCAGCGGTATGTATGATCCCGAGATCCCTGCTAGCTGTGTCGCGTGTGCTATACTGAAGGTCACACAAGCCGTGTTGCGCTCGGGCTAGGTTGCCAATAAAGCAGTGGCAGACAGCATTATTGCTCGCTTTGAGCCAGGACGGCAGCCATGCACGAAACGCTAAATAATGCTCATCAAAAATATAAACAGGGGTAGAATCGTGACAGTCAAAAAATCTCATCGTTGGCGCCATATCTTAATTGGCGTCATTGTGCTCGGCGTTTTGGGAATTTTAGGAGCTAGTATGTACTTTTATCAATACGCATTCGTGCCAGCAAAAAAGGATTTTCTCAGCGCAAAGACCCCGCAGCTACAGCAAAGTGCGGCGGTGTGGCTGAAACAAGTCAAAAAAGAGCGCTGGCACCAACAAGCTGCAGGGGCAAAACTCAGATTAGTGGCGGATTACGTTCCGGCGGCTAAACCGACAACCAAAACGGTCGTGGTGGCGCATGGGTATATGGGGAAAAAAGAAGACATGGCGGCGCGCATCAAGATGTTTCATGAAGCGGGGTTCAATGTACTGGCACCGGATGATCGGGGCCACGGTCAATCCCAAGGCCATTATATCGGGTATGGGTGGCCGGACCGCTTAGATTACCTCAAGTGGATACGGCTCTTATTACGGCGTCGTGGTCGCGACCAACAGATCGCGCTATATGGTGAATCGATGGGCGGTGCGACAGTCATGTACCTCAGCGGGACAAAGTTGCCAAAGCAAGTGCAGGTGTTGGTTGAAGATTGCGGGTATACGAGTATCGTAGATGAGCTCGCCTATCAGGCGAAAAGCATGTATCACCTCCCCAAGTGGCCACTAGTCCCAGCTGTCGCGGCGTATGCCTCGCTTAAAACGGGCTACAATGTGTTCGCAGCGGATGCGCGGCGGACCCTTGCGCGCAATACGCGGCCGATTTTGTTTATCCATGGCACTCGGGACACATTCGTGCCAACAGCGATGGCCAAGGAGAATTACGCGGCAACAACGGCTGAAAAGAAGCTGTGGCTGGTTCAAGGGGCTAAGCATGCCCAGAGTTTCTATAAAGATCCAGCGCGCTATCAGCGGGTGGTCGTTGGCTGGATCGATGCGCATCTGCATTAACGCAGTAGACGGAGGAAAATGAAATGACGAACGCGACCCCAGCCAATGCGAGCCATGGCTGGTTTGCCTTTTTTGGCTTGATTCAAAGCGTCTTGTTGATCCTTTTTGCTGCGGCGTTAGGGCTGACCCTCACAATCGGAACGCCAGCTCAGGTGACCACTCAGTTGACGCAAGGCGCTAGTTTGCAACAGCTAACGGCCGCCTTAAACGCGCAGACTGTTGCCGCCGCGAAGACTAGTGGTCTCGTATTAGCCACTAAACCGGCAGTCGTTACGCCAGCGATGACACGACCATTGATCCGGCAGGGCGTCACCGCGAGCGCAGACTTTCACAAGACGATTCATTTGGAAGCGCTGGAAAAAGCGGTTCAGAAGCGTCTGCGTTTGTTGGCCACACAGCAACGACGGCATTTGACCAACGCACAATGGCAAGCGTTAGATCAGCACCTTCAACAGACGTACCAGCGGCGAATCAACGGGGAGCTGATGCAATCTGGTTGGGGCGCTGCTTATGGGATGCTGGTTTTAGTTTTGCAGACGATCACAATTGTCACGGCGTTATTAGGCGGGCTCGTCTTGATTCTGATGCGCGTCGCTAGTCATAGCTGGCAGCGGTGGTTGCGTGGGGTGGGACGACTGACTTATATCATCGGCTTTCTTGGTGGCATCGGGGCGATCATTATCGGCAGTGGTGATTGGGTCGCACGCTTGGGGATCGGCGGAGTGCCAGTCGCAGTTGTCGCACAGTTAGTCACCGCGTTTGCCCCAATGTGGCAGCGCGTTGCGGGACTCGTTGTCGTTTGTGGCCTGGTGATGGCAGCGGCTGCTTACCTATGGCAGTGGCCAAAACATAAAGACTAAATATTTATTATATAATATTATCACGATAACGTGCGCAGCTTCATTTGCGGACGTTATTTAATTGCCACAGCACCCTTGCAGGCTCAATGATGATCAGTGGCGTTGCGTTAAACTTACATATTTTTTTATATTATTCTTGTTTATTATCAGAAAGGCCCGTATCGTTATAATCATGCGTTTTAAGCCATGGCGTTGTGCTTTGCTGCTTGTCAGGAGCTGTGCAAATGTCGTGGCGGCAGTCGGTTCGACTGCCAGGAGTGTTTGTTGCCAAGTGTCGCTAAGATCGTTGCCGTCTGGGGGGAGGGTACGATCATTATTGGTGACCGTCATGTGTAAGTGAGTGGGCCTTTTTGTGCGCACTGCATACAAGTTAGGGGACTTGATGCGTTTTAAAAAGCGAATAATTGTTTTGGGGGCAGTCGTTGTGGTTGCCGCGGGATCTGGTATGGTTGTGGTGACGGCACGTGCAGGTCAAGATGAGGCGGCAAGGACGGCGGCGCTGCATGTAGTTGAGCCAAAGCCGGCTGAGAAACACCATGCTAAGGCAGTTCCAGCCGCACGTGTGTACGACGAGCAAGTCAGTGCTAAGGTGGCGGTTAGTCACTCGGAAAAAGCCGTCGCAAGCACTGGTGCGCCAGCCACTAGTCGACCGACGGCAACTAGTGCTAGTAGTGAAAGCTAGGTCGCTACCGCAACGGCTGAATCGCGTGCGGCCACTCAAGACGCCACGCCAGCCACCAACGCGAGCGCGCCTGCACCGGTGGCGTTGACGCCAGCACAGGTCGCAGCCCAAAAAGGCGCCAGCATCCGCGAGGCGACAGGCGAAACCTATGTTGGAACAGTTAGCGGGTTGGGAAGCACGACCGATGTCATCCAAGGCGATATGAGCCGGACGACGGCGCCTGTGCAAGCGGGGCTTGCCATGACCTGGGGTGGTGCGACGCAGCTGTCGACAACGGATGGTTTAACGACTGAGATCGCCGGTCACGCGAAGAGCAATACGTTTGCGTGGATCACTGGACTAGGGTTCGGCAGCACTGTAGGGGTGACTGATGCGCGTGGCAATTCTCGGACCTACACGGTTTATGCGCTCGATGATGTTAATGATGATAGTTACTCAGTCAGAACCGGTAAAGACCAGTACCACGCGATCATCAGCGCTGATCAAGGGGAGGCCGTGGTCTTACAAACTTGCCTATCGGCGACCGTGAATCGGATCGTGTGGGCACGGTAACTTAATGTGTGCATAAGGAAGCCTATTGTGGGGCTTCTTTTTTTGGGATTGAATCGCTACACTAATATCAGGAGGCACGCGATGCAAAATACATTTTACCCTTACCAAACCTTGAGCCGGCAATCTGGGTGGTCAAGTGACCTACGGTATAGCATCATGATCGTTGGCGCCGCTGTCATCGCGATCTATGTCATCTACCATCTGCGTCATCGGGACGTGACAAAATACCGGGATCTACTCGTGATCGTCGTTTTGGTTGAGTTATTGACGATTGGGTTGCAGGTGCGGGATCTAGAAAATGCCCAAAGTCGTAACACCAACACCAAAGCAGTCGTGACTTTGCTCAATAGTATCGCGAAGACCAAGCACATGACGCCTAAGCGGCTGGCCGCCAATGCCACGAGTGTGTATTCGGGGATGTTGGTCCAAGTTGATCGGCAAGCGACTAAGACCTATGCCGTGATCTTGGATACTGACGGGCAAAGTTATCAGCTCAAGGCGACGCACTTGATTCAAGCGAAGAGCACCTATGTCCAGTAGGGGGAGATTATGACGATCTTACAGGATCTTTATTTCAACACGGCGCTGAAATTACTACTCGGGTTCATTGCCTTTATTGTTCAGATTCAGTTGGCCGGTAAAAGTAACCTGGCCCCAGGCACGATTGTCGACCAAATGCAGAACTTCGTCTTAGGTGGGATCATCGGCGGCGTCATTTACAATACCAGTATCACGGTTCTACAGTTCGTTAATGTTTTATTGATTTGGACGTTGATCGTATTTGTCACCAAGTACCTGACAAACCATTACCCGCGAATTAAAAAATATATCGATGGCGAACCCGTACTCGTAGTGTTACGGGGACGCGTTCAAGTTGCCAATGCAACGCGAGCCGGCTTGTCGGCGAATGATCTGGCTTATAAGCTGCGGACGAGCGGTGTTGCGGATATCCGGACCGTTAATCGGGCGTTGCTAGAGCTGAACGGCCAGCTAACGATCGTCAAGCAAGGCGATACGAGCATCCGGTTTCCAATTATTTTAGATGGTAAACCCGCGCTTGAGGCGCTCGACGCGATTGATAAGGACGTCGCGTGGTTGACACAGGCACTGGCTGCGCAAGGCTATGCGCTCGAAGACGTGTACATGGCGAATTACCTGGATGGGCAAGTGATCGTTGCCCCGTATGAACGGACCTCTCGGTAACCTTTTCTCACATTTTTCTCATTTTAGTGTTGACGAGATGAGAAAATACGGTTAGTATAGTGCCATTGAGTTAATCGGATATTGCTTAGCGGAGAAGAGTAGTCTAGGCGCTGTCGTAAAGAGAACCCGGCTGGTGGAAAAGGGACGATAGCAACTAGATGAAGATGAGCTCCAAATAGCCGCCAGTTCGTTCACGCGGGCTGGCCGGTCGCGACCGTTACATCGCCGGGTATCAATCGGTACCTTGAGGTGATCTGAGATCACAAACTAGGGTGGTAACGCGATCATTCGCCCCTACGTCAGCAGTAGCTGG
>JALCQM010000002.1 GCA_022651245.1 Lactobacillus sp. | reverse complement strand
GAGTGCGGCTGGTGGAGGCGATGAATGGCTCAGGGGTGAAATTGTTGTTGGCGGTTTACCGCCTACAACAAGCGCGGTTTTGAAGATCCACTCGAGCAAAGCGAGAGTTAGCTTCAAAACGCGCCACCCCGTTACAGCCATTCGATCGCCGGAACCGGCCGCACTCCCGGGCCCGCCCCTCTCATCGTCGGGCCCGCCACCGCCCAATCGCCCTGCCAACGACCCCGCGTTCAGGCCTTGGGCTTCGCCTCTGGCACGTGCCGACCGGTGGGGCCGACATATTGGGAGGCGGGGCGGATCAGGCAGCCCGTCGCCCGCTGTTCCATGATGTGGGCCAACCAACCGGCAGTGCGGCAGGCAGCGAACATCACGGTGAACGTCGACTCATCTAGCCCTAAGCAGTGATAGATCACCGCGGTGTAGTAATCGACGTTCGGGTGCAAGCCGAGTTTGGCCAGCATGTAGGCGGCTAGCTGCTCTTGAATCTCGAAATAGACTTGGTTATTGGTTTCGGCCGCGATTTCTTTGGCAATGCCGCGCAAGATCTTGGCGCGCGGGTCGCCGTCTTTATACACGCGGTGGCCGAACCCCATGATCTTCTTATGGGCGGCGAGCTGCGCATCGACATAGCGCTGCGGGGCCACGCCGGTGTGGCGGATCGCTTGCAACATGTTGAAGACTTGCTCGTTGGCACCGCCATGCAGCGGGCCTTTTAGCGCGCACACCGCGGCGGTCAGGCACGAATAATAATCGGCTTGCGTCGAGGCCACCACCCGACTGGTAAACGTCGAGGCGTTGAATTCGTGGTCCGCATGCAAGATCATCACCGTGTTGAAAGCGCGCAGCTGTTTTGGTGACGGCCGCCGCCCCATGAACAAGGTCATGAAGTTGGCCACAACCCCGACGCTAGGATCGGCGGTCAGTTGCGGTTGACTATCCCGCAAGCGGATGATTGCGGCGATCGCCGCCAACATTTTGCCTAAGATCTGGCGGGGCTCATCCAGCTTGCCGCCGTTATTCGTCGTCCCGAGCAGCGACACCGTGGTGCGCAAAATGCTCATCGGGTGCTGCGGCTCCAAGGCGACCATCGCCATTAGGCGCATGGTCTCGGCAGGCAAAGCCATCGCCGCCACCAAGTCCGTCTCCAGCTGCTTGAGCTGAGCGGCTGTGGGCAATTCTTGGTGCCACAATAAGTACACGACCGCCGGGTAAGGCAGGTCTTTAAGTTCTTCGATCGGGTATCCCGCGAATGTCAGTTTGGCGTCTTGGGTCGAGCTGATCTTGGTTTCTTCGACCACGACGCCGGCTAATCCTTTTGGTACGTCCATTTGCAGACCTTCTTTTTATTAGGCTTTGGTCGCCACGAGTTTAGGCATGATCCCGCCGGCTTGATAGTAAGCGACGTCGGCCGGGGTGTCGAAACGTAAAACGGTCTCGAATTCAATGGTCGCCCCGTCGCGCGTTGCCACCACATGCGCGCGGTGGTGGGCGTCATCTAAGGTGATGGCAAAGCTTTCGCTGCCGTCTAACCCCAAGCTATCGGCGGTGTCACCGGCTTGATACTGCAACGGAATGACGCCCATCATCACGAGGTTGGCGCGGTGGATCCGTTCGAAAGACTCGGCGATGATCGCCTTGACCCCTAGCATTTTCACACCTTTGGCCGCCCAGTCGCGCGATGAGCCCATGCCGTAATCTTTCCCGGCCAAGATCACCAGTGGTGTGCCGGTTTGCGCGTAGGTTTCAGCAGCGTCGAAAATGGTCGTTTCCGTGCCGTCTGGCAAAGTGGTGTAGCCGCCAGTGGTCCCAGGCGCCAGCTGATTTTGTAGACGGATGTTGGCCAAGGTCCCGCGCATCATCACCTCGTGGTGGCCGCGCCGCGAACCATAAGAGTTAAAGTCTAACGGCTTGATGCCATGCGCCTGCAGGTACTTGCCTGCAGGTGTGTCGCGGCCAATGAAGCCGGCTGGGCTGATGTGGTCTGTGGTGACGGAATCGCCTAACTTGGCCAAAACCCGCAACCCACTCAAGCTGGTTGGCTGACTCCCGCTGGCTTGTACGAACGGTGGCGCGGCGATATAAGTCGACGCCTCTGCCCACGCGTAGGTGTCACCAGTCGGTGCTTGCAGCTCGTCCCACTTGGCATTTTGTGCATATAAGGCTTGGTAGTTCGTGGCGAATTGCTCTGGATACAAGTAAGCGGCGGTCAGTTGTTCGAGCTGTGCATCGCTTGGCCATAGGTCCTTGAGGTACACCGGCTGCCCGTCTTTGCTGCTGGCGATGGGTTGGGTGGTCAAGTCGATGTCCATCGTGCCAGCTAAGGCGTAGATCACGACCAGCGGCGGTGATGCCAGGTAGGTGTCGACGATCTTCGGGTTCACGCGGCCGCTGAAATTACGGTTCGCCGATTCGACCCCGGCCAATGGGAACGGCGTCTCTTCGACGCGTGCCTGTAACTCCGGATTGAGTTGCCCGGAGTTGCCGATGCAAGTCATACAGCCGTAACCCGTCAAGTTGAACCCCAATTGGTCGAGGCACGCTTGTAACCCCGCCGCCTGCAGGTAATCCGAAACCACCCGCGACCCTGGCGAGAAGCTGGTTTTCACGTAGGCGGGCACCTGTAAGCCGAGCGCCAAGGCCTTTTTTGCGATCAATCCGGCGGCAAACAGCACTTCAGGGTTCGAGGTGTTGGTACAGCTCGTGATCGCGGCTAGGCCCAAGGCACCGGGATGTAAGCCAAACTGCTCCGTGCCCATCGTCACCGTCAACGGCGCCATATCGTGGCGAGACGCGAATTGCTCCGGCATGCTTGGCAAGGCGACCAGATCCTGCGGCCGACTCGGGCCGGCGACGCTTGGTACCACCGTCCCCAAGTCCAACTCGAGGGTCTCACTATAATGGCGCAGGTCGTCTTCGACCGGCTGGTAGGCGAGGTGGTTGGCCTGGCTATAAGCTTGCACTAAGGCGATCTGCTCTTCTGAGCGCGCCGTCAAGCGCAAGTAGTCGATGGTTTGGCTATCGATCGGGAAGTAGCCGCAAGTCGCGCCGTACTCCGGTGCCATGTTCGCCACCGTCGCCCGCGCCGCCAAGGAGAGATCCGACAACCCGACGCCGTAAAACTCGACGAACTTGCCGACCACCCCGTGTTCACGCAAGCGGTGGGTCAAGGTCAACGCCAAGTCAGTCGCCGTCACCCCCGGGTTCAAGCGACCGCTGAGGTGGACCCCAACGACTAACGGCGTCGGCATCAAGGTGGCTTCCCCGAGCATGTTAGCTTCAGCTTCGATCCCGCCGACGCCCCAGCCTAAAACACCTAAGCCATTGACCATCGTGGTGTGGGAATCGGTGCCGACCAAGGTGTCTGGGAAGGCTTCTCCGTCTTTGGTCATCACCACCGAGGCCAGCCGCTCTAGGTTGACTTGGTGGCAGATTCCCGTGTCAGGTGGCACCACCGACAGATTGGTGAAGCTATTTTGTGCCCATTTCAAAAAGGTGTAGCGCTCTTGGTTACGCTCGAACTCACGCTTGACGTTGAACGCGAACGCCTCAGCAGTTCCCGATTTGTCCACTTGGACGCTGTGGTCAATCACCAAGTCGACGGGCACTTCCGGGTTGATCGCCGCCCCATCGCCACCGCGGGCGACCACGGCATCGCGCATCGCCGCCAGGTCGACCACCGCTGGCACCCCGGTGAGGTCTTGCAGCAAGACCCGCGCCGGCTGGTAAGCCACGTCTTGGTCATGGGCGTGATCCCAATCCAATAACGCCGCCAACTCGCCGGGATGATCCTGGCCGTGATTGGCGCGCCGCAATGCCGCTTCTAGCAGGATGCGAATCGTGTAAGGCAGTGTCGCTACCTGCGCCTGATGGCCCGCCATGAAAGCTGCAATATCCGCATATTCATACTCTTGATCGCCACTTTGGAACGTGTTTACATAGGTCTGTGTCATTCGCTATCCCATCCTTTGCCAGTCGCCATCGCGGTTTTAATCTTGTGCTCAAAATCTAATATGTATTTAATGTTATAACGTATTTCTGACAAAGCAAGCGGCTGCGTCAGCTAACATAACATGCGTCACAATTAATTTTACATGGCCAACCACATGCAACCCTCATAATCTAAAGCCGAACAAGACGCCAAAAAAGGTTAAGCCGGGCACACGCCTGGCTTAACCTCGTCAAAAAATTGGTCTCCCTAGTCAAATAGGCTATCGGGAATGAATAGGTCGCCTAAAGTCGCCGCCATGATCGCTTTGATCGCGTGCATACGGTTTTCGGCTTCAGTGAACACCACCGACCGTGGGGACTGGAACACCTCATCAGTGATCTCTAACGCGTCCATCCCGAACTGCTCGCCTAACTGCTTGCCCACGACGGTTTGGTGATCATGGTACGCCGGCAGGCAGTGCATGATGATGGTGTCTGCTTTACCCGTGGCCGCAACCAAGCCCGCGTTGATCTGATAGGGTTTGAGCTTGTTGATCCGTTCGGCAGGATCGACGTCTTCCCCCATCGAGATCCAGACATCCGTGTACAGCGCGTCGGCCCCTTGCGCCGCGAAGGTCGCGTCTTGCGTCAACACCAGCTCTGAGCCATTTTGATCGGCGTATTTTTTGGCAATATCAATCACTTCCTGCGTCGGCCATAAGGACTGCGGTGCCCCGAGGTGGAAATTGACCCCGAGCATTGCCGCCGTCACGATCAACGAGTTGCCCATGTTCGAGCGGCCATCGCCGAAGTACGCCAAGGTGAGCCCCTTTAGGTGACCAAACTGCTCCTTCAACGTCAAAAAGTCGGCGATCATCTGCGTCGGGTGCCACTCATCGGTCAGCCCGTTCCACACCGGCACGCCGGCGTATTTCGCCAAGGTCTCGACGGTTGCTTGGGCATAGCCGCGGTATTCGATGCCGTCAAACATCCGCCCCAAGACCTGGGCGGTGTCGGCAGTACTTTCTTTTTTGCCAAACTGGATATCGTTTTTGCCTAAGAATTCTGGGTGGGCGCCGAGATCGATCGCCGCCACAGTGAACGCCGAGCGCGTCCGCGTCGACGTCTTCTCAAACAGCAAGGCGATGTTCTTGCCTTGCAGGTAAGGATGCGGGATATGTTGTTGCTTCAGGTGCTTGAGGTGCGCCGCGAAGTCGATCAGATAGGTCAACTCCTTAGGCGTGAAGTCGATTTCTTTGAGAAACGCATGATTTTGAAAATGATTCATCGCTAATCCTCCTTCAAAACGGCGACGATCTGGGCCACCCCAGCCAATAGATCTGCTTCAGACATCACTAGCGGCGGGAGCAACCGTAACGTGTTGTGCTTGGCCGAAATCGTCAATATCCCGGCTGCTTGCAGCTTGGCGATGACGCCGTCTACCGGTACGCTTTCGTCCAGGTGGATGCCGATCATCAGCCCCATCCCCGTGATGCCTGTCACGGCCTTCAAGGGCGCCACCGTATCACTCAAAACCGTCCACACCGCATTGGCCTTGGCCTGTACCGTCGCCAAAAACGTAGGCGTGAGCTTAGTTAACACTTGCTGTGCCGCCGCCAGCGCTAATTTATTGCCGCCGAAAGTCGTCCCGTGGCTCCCAGGGGTAAAAGCCGCCCCTAGCGCCTTTTTGCCGATCATCGCGCCAATCGGTAGCCCATTGCCTAAGGCCTTGGCCATCGTGACGATATCAGGATCGAGGTCAAAGGCTTCATACGCGAACTTATAACCGGTCCGGCCGATCCCCGTTTGCACTTCATCAATAATCAATAAGGTGTTCGTCGCCTGACATTTTGCCTGCACACTTTGCAACCACGCCTTGTCGCCGACATAGACGCCCCCTTCGCCTTGGATCACTTCGAGGATCACGGCTGCCAAGTCGGCATCGATTTGTGCTAGCGCCTGCGGGTCGTTGTAATCAGCGAACACCACGTCTGGCACCAGCGGCGCAAACCCTTCTTGGATCGCCGGGTTCCCGGTCAGCGACATGGACCCGTAGGTGCGACCATGGAAGCCGTTGTTGAACGCCAACACGCGGGTCTTGCCCGTCGCTTTACGGGCCAACTTGAAGGCCGCCTCATTGGCCTCGGTCCCAGAATTACAGAAAAAGGCCAGCTTATCTTCGCCGGCTAACAAGCCACCCACATTTTCTTGCAGCTGGCTTTCGTACAGGTTCGACGTATGCCAAACCTGGCTGAGCTGCGCTTCAACGGCGCCGGTGATCTCCGGGTCGTTGTAACCGAAGCTGCACACCCCGATCCCCGACGTTAAGTCTAAGTACGTCTTGCCATGCTCGTCGACCAGGTGCCAGTCATGGCCCGACACCAAGTCGAATGGGTACCGTGCATATGTATTAAAAAGATTGCTCATAATTTCCTCCTGTATGGCAAAACGTTCACGCGAAGTAGCGCTTCAGCCCGCGATCGCAGCTTCAACAATAGTGCCAGCGTGCTCCAAGGCATCCGTGATCACGACTTCGTGGACCACTTGGGCGGTATGTGCCGCCGCTTCGATCTTCGGCTGCATCCCCTTGGTGATCACGTTGGTCGCGATCAACTGCGCCGCTTTTTGCGGGGACAGCTTCGGCACGACCGCGCCATCTGCGAGCACCCCTGGGACATCCGTCAGCAAGACCAATTTGGTCGCGTGCAGCGCCGTCGCGACGGCCGCAGCCGCCATGTCGGCGTTAACGTTGAGCAGTTCCCCGTCTTCAGTTTGCGCTAATGGCGCCAAAACGCCAATATGCGTGCTCAAAAATTGCTTCAAAGCCACCGCATTCACGCCTTTGACGGCGCCTACTTGGCCATAAATTGCTTGGTCGAGGTAATCGCCGACCAGCAAGTGCTCGTCTGTGGTGTTTAACCCCAGCGCCGGCAAGTCGTTTTGACTCAAGGCCAAGCACAGTTGTGGCTGCACGACGCCGATTAAAACGGCCTGGGTCACTTGCAGTGTCGCCGCATCGGTCACCCGGATCCCTGCTTTTTTGATCGGCTTCAGACCGAATTTTTCACTCCAGGCGTTGATCTGCGGCCCACCGCCGTGAATCAAGAGGACCTGCTTACCCGCATCCCGCCAGGTGTGTAGTTGGGCGAAAAAGGCCGGCGATAATTGCGTCGCGGCATTGCCGCCAAGTTTGACGATGATGAGTTCTTGCATAATATCCTCCTGCTGGATCGACTGTGGTAAACGCGCTTCCCAAGGCAACGGCGTTAGGTGTAAGTCATCGCGACGACAAGCGGCTGACGCCACTCGCCGCCACGCTGCCTTACACCCACGCCTAAACCCGCCTTGGGTCGTGCTCTTCTCTTAAACGCGTTCCCCGTCGCAACGGCGGTGCTGATAAGTCATCGCGCCGGCGTGTGGCTGTCGCCACTCACCACCACGCTGCCTTACACCCACGCCTAAACCCGCCTTGGGTCGCGCTCTAGCTTCTGTATGATGCGTTGATTTTGACGTAGTTGTAGGTGAGGTCACAGCCCCAGGCTTGGCCGCTGGCGTCGCCACTGTTGAGGTCGACGTCGATCGTGATCTTGTGCGCTGCCATCGCTTGTTTGACGGCGGCTTCGTCGAAGGGTAATTCCAACGAATCTTTGACCAAGGCGAAGCCGTTTAAGGTGATGGCGACGTGGTCGACATCAATTTTGACGGTGGTTTGGCCTAAGGCGGAAATGATCCGGCCCCAGTTAGGATCTTCACCGAAGATCGCCGCTTTGACCAAGTTCGAGCCCACGATTGCCTTAGCCGCGTGTTGGGCGTCGGCGTGGGTGGAGGCGTGATGGAGGTTAACTTCCACCAGCTTGGTCGCACCTTCACCATCGGCGGCGATGCCTTGGGCGAGCTTCGCAAGCACGCCGCTCAAAGCTGCGGAAAAGGCGGCGTAATCCGGGTGGCTAGCCGTCAATAGGTGATTATCTGCTAACCCGTTGGCCATCACCGTGACCATGTCATTGGTCGACGTGTCGCCGTCAACCGTGATCTGGTTGAAGGTTTCATCAACGCTTGCCGACAGCAGGCCCTGAAGTTGCAAGCCCGAGATGTTGGCATCGGTAAATACGAAGCCCAGCATCGTGGCCATTTTCGGATGAATCATCCCCGAGCCCTTGGCAAAGCCGGAGATGGTCACCTGCTTGCCGTCGATCATGAGTTGGGTGCTGGCGATCTTGGCGTGCGTGTCGGTCGTCATCACCGCGGTGGTCACGCCGGCGTCTTGTTTTAACTGTAAGGCTTCGATGCCGGCGTGAATCTTCGCCATCGGCAACTGGGCACCGATCAGACCCGTCGATGCCACGCCGACCAACTCTGGTTCGATCTCAAGCTTCTCAGCGACTTGGGCTTGCTCGCTTAACGCATTGTCCCAGCCGAGTTGCCCGGTACAGGAGTTGGCGATCACGCTGTTCATCACGATGGCCTGCAGGCGGTGATGCGCGCCGATCAGCTGCTTGCATAATTTCGTCGGTGCGGCGACGAATTGGCTCGTGGTGTAAGTGCCGGCAGCTGCCGCTGGGACCTTCGATACGAGCCAGCCCATATCGTTGCGGTCTCGCAGTCCCGCTTGCACCCCGTCGGTATAAAATCCTGCCGGCCACATGAATGTGTCATTGATCGTCATACGCCACTCCTCCTGACAAAATAATTACGGCAACGCCACAGTCGTCGGTAAACCGGCTAAGGCATCAAAGCCAAACATCTGATTAAAGTTCTGAATCGCCTGACCACCGGCGCCTTTGATCACATTATCGATCACACTGACCACTAAGACGGTGTTGGTCACCGGGTTGTACACGGCGCCGATATCGGTGAAGTTACTGCCCACGACTTGTTTTAAGGTCGGGAGTTGCTCCCCGGTGAAGCGGACGAAGAAGTCTTCTTGGTAAGTCTTGGTATAGGCTTCCGCGATCGCTTCCCCATCGACGCCCGGGGCCACTTTAGCGTAAATCGTCGCCATCAAGCCGGTCGTGATCGGCAACAGCGTCGTGCTAAACTGCAAGGCTGGCACTTCTGGGTCCCATTGGTGCACTTCTTGCATGATTTCTGGGATGTGCTTGTGGGTGTTGATGCCGTACAGCTGCAAGTTCTCATTGGTTTGGCTGAAATGGCTCATCGTCGTCAGTTTCTTCCCTGCGCCACTGGTCCCCGACTTGGCATCAACGATCAAGGAGTCCTTCACAATCAAGTGTTGCTGGATCAATGGCGCGATCCCTAGTAACGTCGCCGTCGCATAACAACCTGGGTTGGCGACGTACGTTTGCCCCAAAGCATTGGCAAATTCGGCGAGGCCGAAGTGCGCGGCCGTTAACGCGGCTTGCGGTGCCGGGTCTTTGTGGTACCACTTGGCGTATTGCGCCGGGTCCTTCAAGCGGTAATCCCCGGACAAGTCGATCACCGGGAAGTGGGCCGCGATGAATGGTGTAGCCAAGGTGTTGGTGATCCCCGCCGACGTGGCGAAGAACAAGACGTCGTTGTCGGCTTGGATCACGGCTGGGTCGTAAGGGTGCAACAACGCGTCTTCTGTCGGCCCGAATTGCGGCACGGCTTCATATAGTGGGACGGCGTGATCAAGGTCATGACCGTACAAGTTGATCTGGTCCACATCCGGGTGTGCTTTGAGTAACTGATATAGGACCATTCCGGCATAACCGGTAACCCCAACTAACGCGACTTTCATAAACATGGCTCCCTTATGCAAATTATTGAATGACAGTAGCTTAACCCCGTCAGCACAAAAATACAAGTCTTTTGCAGTTTTTATTCATGATTTATTCAAAATCAACCGTAAAATAGCCGCTTTATCCTATAAATATTGAATATTAAGTTGACAGCCGGCCCAGATTGCGGTTAACTATGAACAACGAATTATGAATAAGAACTGTATAAAAAATAACGAGGTGGCGCAACATGAAAAAATATCTCTATTTACAAGACGGGACGCATTTTGAAGGGATCGCCTTCGGGGCAGACGTCGAGATCGCCGGTGAAGTGGTGTTCAACACCAGCATGGTCGGCTACCAAGAGGCCTTGACCGACCCGAGTTACGCCAACCAACTCCTCACATTTACCTATCCATTAATAGGAACTTACGGCATCGACTTGGCCCAAAACCAAAGTGCCGGCGTCTTGGCCCAAGCCGCGATCGTGCACACGTTGGAGAATGAACCTGGTCCCGATGGACTGACGCTCGACGCTTTTTTGAAGCAATACCACGTGCCCGGTATCCACGGCGTCGACACCCGCGCGCTGACCAAGCACATCCGCCAAAGCCACACCATGCAGGCGGTCCTGCTCAACGCCCCGTTAAGCGGGGACTTTGAGGCGACTTACCACGCCCTTTTTGCTCAGTGTCAAAAGCACCCGCAACTCGGCCACAGTATCTATCCGACCAAGGGCCAAAACGCGCAACCTAAACACGTGGTGATGATCGACTTCGGCACTAAGCAAGCGATCATCGATTCGCTGACCGACTTCGGCTGCGACGTGACCGTGGTGCCGTATACCGCCGACCTCGCGATGATCAAGAACTTGCATCCCGACGGCATCTTATTATCCAACGGCCCCGGGGACCCCGCCGACTATGACGTCTTACCGCTGATCCAGGCGTTAGAACACCTCTACCCGACCGCCGGGATCTGCTTGGGCCACCAAATCTTGGCCTTAGCCAACGGCGCCAAAACTCAGCCAATGGCGTTTGGCCACCGTGGGATCAACCATCCGGTCCACGGCGTCGGCCACTTACACGCGATCATCACCAGCCAAAACCACGGCTACATGGTCGATCCAACCAGTCTCACCAACACCGACCTCGTCGTCACGGAATTGGACGGAGACGACGGCACCGTCGAAGGGCTCGCTCACAAGTGGCTGCCCCTGTTTTCAGTCCAATACCACCCAGAAGCCAACCCGGGGCCGCATGACGCCTTAGGCTTCTTCACGCAGTTCAAGCAATTGATGGAAAAGAAGGTCGCTGCCCATGCCTAAGAACCAAAACATTCATAAGATCGCCGTCATCGGCAGCGGTCCGATCATTGTCGGGCAAGCCGCCGAGTTCGATTACTCCGGCTCCCAAGCTTGCCTTTCCTTACGCGAAGAAGGCTACAGCGTCGTGTTGATCAACTCCAATCCGGCCACAATCATGACCGATGCGGACATCGCCGATAACGTGTACCTCGAACCGCTGACCGTCGAATCCGTCAGCGCGATCTTGGCCAAAGAACGCCCAGACGCCTTACTGCCGACGCTGGGTGGCCAAACCGGTCTCAACCTCGCCGTCGCTTTAGACGACGCCGGCGTGTTGGCCAAACTCCACATTCAGCTGCTTGGCACCGGCTTGGACACAATCCACCAAGCCGAAGACCGCCAAGAATTCAAGCAACTCATGGAGCAGCTCCACCAGCCAGTCCCAGAAAGCCTGACTGTGCACGACCTCGACGCCGCATTGCAGTTTGCCGATAGTTGCGGCTACCCCGTGATCGTGCGCCCGGCCTTCACCTTAGGCGGCACCGGCGGCGGGATCGCCCACAACGAAGCCGAACTGAAGAAAATCGGTCAACGCGGCTTGGAGCTATCGCCTAACACCGAATGCCTGATCGAAAAAAGCATCGCCGGTTACAAAGAAATCGAATTCGAGGTGATGCGCGACGCCGCCGGCACCACCATTTCAGTATGCTGCATGGAAAACCTCGACCCCGTCGGCATCCATACCGGTGACTCGATCGTCGTGGCCCCGAACCAGACCCTCGACGATCCGACGTTTCAGCGCCTGCGTTCGGCGTCGTTACAAATCGTCGATGCCTTGAACATCCAAGGCGGCTGCAACGTGCAACTGTCCCAAGACCCAAACAGCGACCGTTATGACATCATCGAAGTCAACCCCCGGGTCTCACGCTCAAGCGCCTTAGCCAGCAAGGCGACTGGCTACCCGATCGCCAAGATCGCCGCTAAGATCGCGGTCGGCTTGACCCTCCAAGAGATCCAAAATCCAGTCACCAAAACCACCTTTGCGGCGTTCGAGCCGACCTTAGACTATGTCGTCGCCAAGATCCCGCGTTTTCCCTTCGACAAATTCGTCTCGGCCGACCGCCACTTAGGCACCCAGATGAAGGCGACCGGTGAAGTCATGGGCATCGGCACCACCTTGGAAGAGGCGCTACTCAAGGCGGTGCAGTCCTTGGAACTCGATACGACGATGCAAACCACCTTGCTGCCTAAAATCAGCCCGAGTCATGCAGCGTTAGTCACCGAATTGGAACACCCCACAGACCTGCGCCTGTTCTACCTGTTTGCCGCCTTCCAACAAGGCTGGTCGCTGGCGGAATTGCACGCGCATACTCAGATCAGTCTGTTCTTCTTGCGCAAACTGCAACACCTCTGGACCACCTTGGTCGCTCTTCAAAGCGGTGCGTTAACCGCGTCCAAAGCCGTCGCCGCCAGCCGTCTCGGGTTCACGGCGCCCATGATCGCCCAAGCCGCCGACACCACGCCAGAAGTCGTCGCCGCCTTGTTGCCGGCCCCGGTTTACAAGATGGTCGACACTTGCGCCGGCGAATTTGCGTCAGAAACCCCGTACTTCTATTCCACAGCCTTTCCAGGGGAAAACGAAAGCCAGCCCTTAGGCAATAGCATCGTGGTGATCGGCTCCGGCCCGATCCGCATCGGCCAAGGCGTCGAGTTCGATTACACCACCGTGCACTGTGTTCAGGCGATCCAAGCCGCTGGCTACCACGCGATCATCGTGAACAACAACCCCGAAACCGTCTCGACCGATTTTTCCATCTCGGATAAGCTGTACTTCGAGCCGCTCACGACCGAATCGGTAATGCACATCATCGACTTGGAACAGCCGCTCGGCGTGATCGTCCAGTTCGGTGGCCAAACGGCGATCAACTTGACCGAAAGCTTGGTCGCCAATGGTGTGAACATCCTCGGGACCAGCCTCGCCGGCATCAACCAAACCGAAGACCGCCACGAATTCGAGACCTTGCTAGCGCAACTGCACATCAACCAGCCCAAAGGCGACACCGCCATGAATCTCGACGAAGCGCGGCAGATCGCGCCGACCGTCGGCTATCCCGTGATGGTCCGCCCTAGCTACGTACTCGGCGGCCGCGCGATGGCGATCGTCCACGACGAATCCGAACTCGAAGAATATGTGCAAAAGGCCATGGCTGCGGCACCACACCAGCCGATCCTGATCGACCACGATGTCCAAGGCATGGAATGCGAAGTCGATATTTTGTCCGACGGCCACGACGTCTTCATCCCCGGCATCATGGAACACCTCGAAGGCGCCGGCGTGCATTCGGGCGATTCGATCGCCATTTTCCCACCACAACACCTCACCTCCGCGCAACAAGCTGAAATCGTCGCCACCGCCACCGCCATTGGCAAGGCGGTGCACTGCGTCGGCATGATGAACGTGCAATTCATCGTCGCCGACCAACTGTACGTGATCGACGTCAACCCGCGGGCCAGCCGCACGGTACCGTTCATGAGCAAGGTCACCGACTACCCGCTCGCCAAGCTCGCCACCAACATGATCCTAGGCCAGTCGCTCGCCGACCTGCACCTGACCCCCGGCATCGCAGCCGCCCCAGCCGGCGTGGCGATCAAAGCGCCGGTATTCTCCTTCACCAAATTACCGGGCATGGCCACCGGTTTAGCACCAGAAATGAAATCGACCGGCGAAACCATTGGCCTCGGCGCCACCTACCCCGAAGCCATGCAAAAGGCACTGTACGATAGTTACCACTGCCCCTTGCCGCAACCTGGCGACGTTTTACTCGCCAGTGCGGCCCCAGACGCCAGCCTAAGCGCACAATTGGCCGCTGCCGGCTTGACGGTTCACGTCTTCACCGGAGACAACCCAGCAATCAAGCCGTGGGCCGTGTTGAATGCCGACGCGCACCAAGATACGGCCAGCCCGCTGAACTACTACGCGCTGAGCCACCAGGTTCCCCTACTGACCAGTCCCGCCACGTTGCGCGGTTTGTTAGCAGTATAAAAATGGCGCTGTGGCTTTTTGCCACAGCGCTATTTTTGTGTCTGAACGGTTTTGTTAGGTTTGGTCTCAAGGGAAGGGGCCGGCAATTAGGCGCCGCGGATCGGGGCTGGCGACCGGAGTAGTGCCAGGGCCGCCTTTTGCGACAAACGGCGGCAGTTAGTTAATCGAGATTATTGAAACAATTAACCGCTTATACCTGCATTTTTGGGGATGTTAACCAGATAAACTAAAAGCGTCATGGCGTTTTTTTACGCCTATCGCCAGCACCAACGGCGGTATAATGAGAGCAAACTGGGAGGATAGCATGGCAATTACAGATTACGACGACCTTTTTAACCGACTTGGCCACCGCCGCCACGTTGCGGCTGGTGCCGACTTACTGCGTGAAGGCGATCGTTCCACACAACTTTTTTTCGTGGCCCAAGGCGGTGTCCGCCTGTGGCACAACGACGACGGCCGCGACATTACCGTCCAGTTCTTCTTTGAAAACCAAATCGTGGCATCATTCGAAAGCTTCTACCTAGAAAAACCCAGCCTGTTTTCAATCACCGCGCTCGAACCCACGACCGTCATTGCGATCGATAGCGCCGTGCTACAGCGTTCGTTGCAGCAGGAGCCTGCGCTGCTGGCCGCTTTCACGAACCATATCTGTCAGCGTTTTATCGACTACACCCGCTATTTTTTGAACCGCATCGAACAATCCCCCGAGTCGCGTTACCGTAGCCTCGTCGCCGCCGATCCGGCCCTGGTCGCGCGGGTCCCACAGCACGAACTGGCCTCGTATCTCGGTATCACGCCGGTATCCTTATCGCGAATCCGCAACCGAGTCAAAAACACGCCGTCGGCTTAACAATTGTTAATGCTGGCCTGCCTCCGCGTCACTATACTGACCTCATCAACTATTGGAGGTTAGGATATGTCAAAAACAGTTATCGTCACCTGTCACCCATACGCAGGCAGCTTCTGCCACGCCTTGATGGTCGCCGCCGCACAAGGGGCCAAAAACAGTGGCCAAGACGTCGATGTGATCGATTTAGAGGCGGAGCAATTCGATCCTGTCATGCACAGCGCCGATTTGATCGGCTTTCTCAAGCATCAGGCGCAAGATGAGCAAGCCCGCGACTACATTCGCCGACTGCAAGACGCTGAGCACTTGATCTTGGTGTTCCCGATTTGGTGGGAGCTGATGCCCGCAATGATGAAAGGGTTCATCGACAAGGTGATCTTCCCAGGGGAAACCTTCGACTACACCGCAAACGGTACCGGGATGCGCTCACGGCTGAACCACCTGCAAGCGACCACGATCATCACCACGATGAACACGCCCAAAGCGCTGTACCGCTGGGCGTTTGGCAACGCAATTCAGCGCGCCTTAATCCGCGGAACATTCAAAAAAATGGGCCTCAAGCACATTCAGTGGCTAAGCTGCAATATGGTCAAAACCAGCACCGACGCAAAACGCCAGGCTTGGCTACAACAAGCGACTCAGATCGGTGCGCGTCAACATTAGCTAGCATCGCAAAGGCGCCACCCGATGAGAAATTGCTCATCAGGTGACGCCTTTTTTCAGTCTGTACTATCGCCTAACGCTTCACCTTCAGCCGCAACGTCGGACTTGGCCGTGTGCAACGCCAATTTCGTGGCCAAATTAATGACTTGGGCGAACGCCCCAGGGAAGGCCTGGGCAAACTTTGCCACCGTATGATCCGCGTGGGCATTGTAGTAGCGGCGATGCGGCCGCCGGTCTGTGGCGGCGCGGTAGAACACCTCCGCCAAGTCGGCACTCGTCGCGCCACTGGTGGTCAAAAAGCGATCGAACAAATTGATGAACCCACTGGTTAACTGGCGGTATGGGGAATCGGTCGTCAAGTTGGTGCGTGCATGTTGCATCGCGATCGCCGACCAGTTCGATTCCGTGCCGGCAGGTTCAACCACGACCGAGCGCAGACCAAACTGGCGAATCTCAGAATCCAACGTGTCCGACCACACGTTCAAGGCGTGCTTAGAGACGTAATACCACCCACCTAAAGGCGAATACATATCCCCACCGATACTGGAGTTATTGATGATGCGCCCATAACCTTGCCGCCGCATTAACGGTAGGACCAATTGGGTCAAGTCGGCTGCCCCTAATAGATTTGTCTCCAGTTGGCGGCGCGCCGAGGCCAACGGCACCTCTTCCAACGGCCCGTATTCACCGTATCCCGCGTTGTTCAACAAGACATCCAACCGCGTCTGTTGTGTCAACGCCTGCGCAACGAATTGCGCGTTGCTGTCATGGTCGGTCACATCCAGGTGTAAGGGGTGGATGTTGTCACCCGTGGGGATCAGTTCCACGCGTCGTGCGCCTGCATACACGGTCCAGCCTTGGTCCGCAAACAACTCGGTCGCCGCTTTACCCATGCCACTCGAAGCGCCCGTGATCAGAATCGTTTTTTGCATATTGTCGCCACCTTTATTTAATAGCCCCAGTGTATCATCTCAGCGGCAGCAACAGGTCCGCCTTATGACCGATAAAAAATAATTTTTATCACCACGTAAAGCCGCCGCAAAAAATAGCTTGACTTAGAGCGACTCGAACAAACTATAGTGAAGCGAAACAGGAGGTAATTCCGATGACAAAAACATGGTTTATTACAGGCAGTTCCCGCGGTTTAGGGCGTGCGATCGCCCAACAAGCCCTGCAAGCTGGTGATCAGGTCGTGGCTACAGCGCGCGACACGTCAGCATTAGCGTCTCTGGTCACCACTTATGGCGCTCAGGTTTATCCGCTCGCTTTAGACGTGACCGACATGGCCGCCGTCAACGATGCCGTTAAAGCGGCGAGTCATCATTTTGGCGGTATCGACGTCTTGGTCAACAATGCTGGGTTCGCTAATATGGCTTCCGTTGAAGAGATGCCGTTAGCCAGCTTCAAGGCTCAAATGGACACCGATTTTTACGGGACCCTATACACGATCAAGGCCGTGCTCCCTGAGATGCGGAAAAAACAACACGGGCACATCATCAACATTAGCTCGATTGGCGGGCGCGTCGGTGGTCCCGGCCTCGGGGCGTACCAAAGTGCCAAGTTTGCCGTCAACGGCCTGACGGAAGTGGTGCACGAAGAAGTGGCGCCGTTCAACATCCAAGTGACCACGGTCGAACCCGGCGGTATGCGCACCGACTGGGGCGGCCGCTCAATGCAAGCAGATAAAGCCACCGCTTACCAAGCAACCGTCGGCCAATGGATCGACTTGGTGCACGAGCAGTGGGACTCCGATGCGCCGCGCTATGTGAGCGAACCGGAAAAGGTGGCCCAAGTCATCTATACGCTCAGTGACATGGCGAATGCCCCAACCCACCTGCTGATCGGCAAAGACGCCTACACCTCTGCGCAACAACACGCCAAAGCCCTTGCCAAAAGCGATCAAGCCAACGAAGCGCTGACCCTCTCCACTGGCAACCTTTAGCCATACCGAAGTCATACCCACTGACCTTGGTATGGCTTTTTGTTCGGCGACAAGGTGGTACCTGTCGCCAGCGATTCTTGATAATGTTTGATCTTGTCGGTGATGATCGCCCGTTGTTCTTGCAGCTGCTGGATTTGTTGATCAACATGCGCTGACTGGTGTTGGAGCATGTTGATCCGCGTCTCGATCGTGTCCGAACCGGCATAGGTTAATTCAATATAGTGGCGGATCTCGTCAAGGCTCATGCCGGTAGTGCGCAACGCCACGATAAACTGCAACCACCCGACGGCCTCCTCTGTGAATTCGCGCCGTCCTTGCGCGTTGCGGATCACGCCTGGAATCAGGTCAATGTTGTCATAATAACGCAAGGTATGCTCAGACAGTGAAAACTGTTCGGCGACTTGCTTCATGGTTAACGTCATCACTTCACCTGCATTTCTTTTGGCCAGTCACTATTTTGCGCATGTGGCACCTTGCTCGCCTTATTCTGTTCTTCACCCCACGAGCAGATCATATCCATCACGGGGACCAACGACTCGCCACGCTTGGTGAGTCGATATTCGACCTTAGGGGGCACTTGCGGATAGACTTTGCGCGCAATGAGGCCATCTGCTTCCAATTCACGCAGCGTATTGGTCAAGGTTTTAAACGCAATCGGCACCAATAACCGCTTCAACGCATTATAGCGAATTGGTGCATGGTTCAAAACGAGCGCGTATAAAACCTGCAACTTATACTTGCCGCCGATCAACCGTAGCGTATAGGCGAACCCCGTATCCTCTAAGCGATTCTCTTTAATGTAGTCAATATCCGCCATAGCACTCTCCTTTGGGTGTGTACCGCACTTTATTTTGCGTACTTGTTCCAACGCTATTGTCATCATACACTCAACTCATCGGTAACGCCGCAGGTTTTATAAAAACCAGTCGGCGTAAAAGGGGGTGACCATTCACCGACTGGCTGGCGTTAGCGAAAAAATCCGAGGGGCGCGGTCGGCGCCTCTCAACATCATAAAATAATATTTTGATTGTTATTTAGTGTTTAATAACAGCCTAACGATATATTTAATGATTAAAGTTCACTCGTTCGATCGTTTCAGCATGCTATAATCAGCTTGTTGTCTGACACGTTCGCTTCGAGGAGGTTTTTTTGATCAAAACGACGACACGCCTGACTTTGTTTGCCTTGCCACTCATTGGGCTAGGCCTCTTTGCCAGCCTCATGACCCACCACGCCAACACCGTCTCCGACCAGCCGGCAGGCAAGTCGATCATCTACGACAAAAACGGGCACCAGATCGCCACGTTGACCGCCGATGGCTCGGAGCCTGCCGCCTCTGATCCAGCGATCGTCTTGAGCGATCGCACTGGCCACCCGGTGAAAGCAACACCGCAAATTGCTCGCAAAACTGCCCAACCGCCAACGGTCAAAACACTGACCAAAGGCCAAGCTTACCGCTCCAGGCCATTCTCTGGTGACGGTAGACACGATAGCGGGTATCAATTTGCGCCTCGCGGAACCCAGTGGCTCTCGATCACCGTGACCAAGGGGCCGTTTAGGTTATATCCGGCGACGCCTACCAGTTACTTCACGCTCACCCCTAGCGGCAGTCCGTACACAGCACAAGTTTTGCGCGGCGCGGTATTCTTCGGCGCTAACCATCCCGTTACCGGCGCCACTTACACCTTGAAGGCGCGCTAACGCCATCATTTGCGCAGGTGAAACTGTCGCCGTCGCTTTTTTTACCGGTTAACACGCCACCCATCCATGGAGGTTATTATGAAAATCATTATCTACACGCATCCGTATGCCGGCAGCTTCAATCACGCGATCCTAGAGCGCTTGACGGCTTCATTTAAAGCTAACCACGAGGCCTACCAAATCATCGACCTTTACCAAGACGGCTTCGATCCCCGCTATTCCAGCGAAGAGTTACGCTTGTTTAGTGCCGGCGACACCCCTTATGCGCTGGTCAAGCATTACCAGGCGCTGATCGCCGCTTCAGACGAACTGATCTTTATCACGCCCATCTGGTGGCACGGCCTACCGGCGGAACTCAAGGGCTTTTTTGACAAAGTCATGCTGCTGAACTTCGCCTATGTTGAAGATCCCGAGTGGCGCGGGTTATTGACGTACATCAAACGTGCGACCGTGATCACGACCGCGACTTTGACCAAAGATTATCTGATCAAAGAATCCGGCGATCCGATCCAGAGTAACCTGATCAATCGCGTTTTTGCCGATCTCGGCATCGCCCCAGAACACACGAATTGGCTTCACTTCGGCAAAGTCAACCTCACGACTGACGCGGTGCGCCAACAGTTCCTAGAAGACCTACCAGAACTGTACAAAAACGGCCAGCACTAAGTTGGCCACGCACCATTTTGCCTTGTGTTTTCCTAGCTGAGTTGCTATGCTACTAGCACGATATTAGTGAAAGCGGGGTGAAACGCAATGGCAACCTATGTCACCTTTATTGCGTGTGTCACCGTAAATGACCAAGGACGTTTTTTTGCAGAATAAAATCTAAGGAGACTATTCTTGAAAAACGTCCAAAATAAAGTACCTTCTCTTCTCTTAATGATTGCGCTGGTGGGGTTTCCCCAGATCAGCGAATCGATTTTTACGCCGGTGCTGCCGGCGCTAAGTCAAACGTTCACGGTTTCTGCTGCTACGAGTCAACTGACAATGGGCAGCTACTTCGTTGGCTTTGCCATCGGGGTGTTGTTTTGGGGGCGCCTATCCGATCGCATCGGTCGCCGTCCAGCCATGCTGTGGGGGATCGCCGTGTATCTCGTCGGTAACCTGGGGTTATGGCTCGCAACCAATTTCACCTGGTTACTCCTGGCGCGCCTCTTGCAAGCGTATGGGGCCGCCGCCGGGTCAGTCGTCACCCAAACCATGATGCGCGAATCGTTCAGCGGGGTCACCGGCGAGCGCGTTTTCGCTAAAGTTAGCGCAGCAATGGCGTTAGCACCTGCTTTGGGCCCCTTGATCGGTGGCGCGCTCCAAACGTATTATGGCGATTACCACAGTGTGTTCGCTGGCTTGATCACGATGGCTGTTGGCTTGTGGCTATACACCTTGACGCGCTTGCCAGAAACCAAAGGCACGGGGGCAAAGCAACAAGCGCTACCTTGGCCTAAAATCGCGAGACGCATGTTACGCAGCCCTCAAGTTTGGGTCTACGGCATTTTGATCAGCGGTATTAATGGCATCTTATTCAGCTATTACGCCGAGGCGCCATTTATCTTTGAGCGCGAATTTGGCCTCACCGCCGTTCAATATGGTTGGCTGGGCTTGGTGATCGCCAGTGCCAGTATTATCGGGGCACTGGCGACCAACGTCCTTGCACCACGAATGACCGCGCAGCACATTATCAATGGCGGCCTATTGCTCGCTTTAGTCGGTGCCGTCGGTATGCTTGGTAGCGCCTATCATTTGGGGTTATCGCTCGCCGCGATCTTCGCAACATTTTGTGGCCTGTATACGGCGTTGCCACTCGTGCTCAACCGCGCGCTGATCGGGTTTGAAGACGTGATCGGCACCGCAAGCGGATTGCTCAGTTTCTGTTATTACCTCGTCATCAGTGCACTCACGCTGTTGATGAGCCGCATGCACGATGGCACGGTCAACGCCTTGCCCCGCTATGTGCTCCTGGTCGTGGTGGGGATGGTGCTAGCCAGCCTAGTTGAAACCGTGCGCCAGGCCCGCGCGGTGTGACGACATGACGCCTTAAAAGAAAGAAAAGACCACTGGTAACGGCTTGCAACCCGTTGCCAGTGGTCTTTTGATATTGGTTGACGGCCTAGCGTTACTTTGTTGCGTTATAGCTACCTGCAATTAAATCAGCCAGCTGGCTGGTCGTAAAGTCAGCCAACCGTACGCTAAGCCAGTGCGCTTTAGGCATATGGTAGCCGGGAAGAAAGCCTGGCTGTATTTGCAACATTGAATTCAGCTCCGGGTCGACCTTTAAATCGAGGATTTTAATGCCGTCTGTTCCAGGTAGGCCCAGTTTTGTCGCAGGCACATTCATGACTAGCCCGAACCATTTACCATTCTGATGGCGAATGGCGACATATTCCGGATAATGTTTGAATGGTTTATCCACTATCGCATTGTATTCGTTCTGGCAGTAAGCAATCAATTCCTGTCTCGTCATGGTCTCCCCCCTTGGCTGGCCAGTTATTGGGTGATGGTAGCCTAATGCTTCAGCCCGGACAGGTTCAAGACGACAACACCAATCACGATCAAGGCAATCCCCAAGATATTGGGCAGGCTCAGCGCTTCTTTCCAAACCAAGACGGCCACGATCGTTGTCAACAAAATCCCCAACCCTGCCCACAAGGCATACGCGACACTTAGGTTGAGCGTTTTGAGCGACAATGACAAGAAGTAAAAACAGGCGCCATACGCCAACAACGATCCAATCGTCGGCCAAAACACGGTAAAGCCGTTAGCGGCTTTTAACAAGTTCGTGCCTAATAATTCACCCAAAATTGCCAGCAACAATAATAAATATCCCGTCATGGTTCCCTCTTTTCACCGGCTCGTCGCACTGACCTGGTCGCCCAAGTCAGTGCGATTCACCACCAACATCAGGATACTCTCCGCGGCAACAAACGACAAATGCAAGTAGTCCCCGGTTTAAATCGTAAAGGCCACTGGTCACGGGTTTGCACCCCGCGATCAGTGGCCTTTGTTGTATTCATCAGTGTTTATTGGTTTTCTCCGCTTGGCGGCTCGCGAGCGCGTGGGCTTCTTCGATCAAAGTTTTCGTCTTTTGCACGTTGGGCCCTTCAGGATTGAGGATACAAATAAAGTTTCGCGCCGCGTATTGCGGGTGTGGCAAAAACGTGTTGACGGCGGTGTAATCGCGATTGCTTGATTCCCCTACCAAAGCCTGAAAGCTTGCCTTGCTGACGCCAATGTTGATACGAAAAATGCCGGCACGATCAAGTTGAGACACGGCATCATAGGCATTGTCGGCGGCCGCAAAGCTCACAAACGGTAGGCGATGGTCGCTACCGACAAAGAAAAAGGCGTAACCAAAATTGTCCTCACGTTCAACATTCGGCAATTTGGCCACAAACGCTTCAAAGTCTGCTTGATTCATTTTGACCCTCCCATTAACTCGAATTAAGGGATTGAGTATAGCAAATGTCCAAGCCGCTGCCAAGCCTAGTCAGCGGCGAGCGGCCCACTCGTCTCGCTGAATCGCATACTGCGTCACCATGGTGTCTTCACCATCTGGTTTCGGAAACGGCCCAATTTCGCCGACATAGTGCAGTCCCATCTTCGCCAGAACCCGCCCGGAGGCCCGGTTCTCGTTGGCAAACTCGCCCATGACCGACGTAATTGGTTGGGTCGCAAACATCGCGTCCACAAACGCGCGCCCCGCTTCCGTCACCAAGCCGCGATTCCAAAAAGCCTGCCGGATGGCGTAGGTCAACACCCCACCGGTATGCATCTCGATAAAACCGATCACGGCCCCGTCGAGCGGGTAGCGGATCGCCACGGCCGTCGGATTATGCAGAAAATGCGTCGTAAACACCTGGTCAAACTCTGCGCGCGTCTGCACCCCTTGATACCGGGTTAAGCGCAGCGTTTTGGGCTCTTGAAACAATAAGAACAGGTCGTCTGCATCCTCTGGTTGAAAATATCGCAGCGTTAAGCGCGCAGTCGTTAGCCCTGTTTGAAGATCGCTCATCCTATCACCTTTTTTCCAAAAATTAGGCGCGTGGGTGCACTAAGATGGCGCGACACGACAACATCTGGATCCGTTCAAAAGGGACCTGCTGCGGATCGATCATCCCGTTAGCCACCGCCACCGCGTACTCAACCACCGGTGTGTAGGCGTATGACATCAACACGTTGAACACGACAGGCATAAAGACGCCCGCCGCCACGCCACGCTCGGTCAGCCGCATAATCGGTTCATAGCCCGCATATGCCTGCGCACGATCAATGCCGAGCTGTTGCAAAACCGGTGACTGGTTGAACTCGCGAATCAGCAACATGTCGGCGAGGTGGTGCTGTGCATAGGCGTAGACGAGCGCCATATAGTTCACCAGCTCCTGTTCGGGGTCCCCATCTGGATCAAACGTGATCGTTGCCTGTGCCATTGCCGTTTTGTGGTGTAAGTAGAGGGCTTTGAGCATATCGTCTTTGTCCTTGAAATAGGTGTACAGCGTGCCAGACGCGATCCCGGCGGCCTTGGCAATTTTGCTCAAAGAAACCGCTGCGATCCCTTCGGTCATCACGATTTGCCCAGCGGCTGCTAAAATTCGCTTCTGCTTCTCCGTGTCTCGTTCGCGCATTAATGCCTTGCCTCCGTGTGTGCTTGAATGAACTGCCAAGCGGCCTGCCGCGTCGCCACGGCTTCCGGTAGTTGCGGTTCCCAGTTGAACCCATGCCACATCCCCTCTTTGATCACTGCCGTGTGCACCACCCCCGCCGCTTGTAGCTTATCGCTAAAACGGAGCACGTTACTCAACATGATGTCACGCGTGCCAGTGCTCATAAAGGTCGGTGGAAACCAGGCGCCGATCTCCCCGTATAGCGGGGAAACGACCGGGGCGCACGGGTCGTTGTCCCCAATATACAACTTGGCCAGGCGCAGCGCCATCTTAGCAGAGCCCACGTCCCGTTTTTCGTTAAAAATGGCGGAATCGCCATTTCCCGAAATATCCAGCGCCGGGCAAAACAAGATCATGGCGGCCGGCAACGGGACTTGTTGGTCATGGGCCTGTTCCACGACCGCAGCGGCAATCCCCGACCCTGCAGAACTCCCGCTCATCACGATCGGGCGGTCACCGACCAGCGCCCGTACACCGCGGTAAAAATCCAGGACCTGCTGCACCACAGCTGGCGCTTGGCCTTCTGGCGCCAATGGATACGTGACCGAGTACACCGGCAAATTCGTCTCGGTTGCTGCCAATAATGCGGTGCGCTCCCGAGCGGTGCCCATGATAAAGCCGCCGCCATGGACATTCACGATCACGGGTCCTGCGTCATTGGTCTGTGGTCCCGTGATCTTAAGCCCTGAGACCCCATTGAAGGTCACAGGCGTTGTCGTCAATTGGCCCGCTGCGATGAGGCCTTCTTCGATCACATCTTCTCCCGCCTGAAACTGGGTCCGAATGCGGGCCACAAAGCGAGGCGTGATCGGCACAAAACTGGGGATATTGATATACTTGAACCCTGCAAGCATCTGCCGTGCGGCCGGAGAAATCGGCGTACGTTGTGCTGGTTGTAATTTTGTCATGGTCTGCCTTCTTTTAAATGATTGGTCAATTAATTAACTGACGCCAATAATAATTGATCGATCAATTAAAGTCAACGGTAGCTGGCAAAATTATTTTTTTGTCTCTCGGCCACAGTGTCTTTTAAGGTCATAAGCGGCACAACCTTATCCTCAACAGAACGGGGCATTCTGATCTATAAAATTACTGGTTTGCAACGACTACTTTACCGATCATCCGACCACTTTCAACGGCCTCATGCGCGGCCTTCAAGTTGGCGACCGTGAGCGGCGTGAGCACTTTAGTGGTCGTGGGCACGAGTTCGCCTTGGTCCAACAGGCGCGCGATCTTCGTCAGGATCTCATGTTGCGAGATCAAATCCGGGGTGTGATACAGCGCCTTGCTGAAGACCAACTCCCAGCCGAACGAGGCCCGCTTGTCCTTGAGTGGGCTTAGCGCCAGGGGTGTTTTGGCGCGCGTGATCGAAACCATGCGGCCAGCAGGTGCGATCAATTCGGTCATTTCATCCCAGTGCCGGTCCACACTGTGCAAATCGAAAATGTAATTAACATTTTGGTGTCCGCGTGCCCTGACCTCATTGATCAAGTTGTGGCGATGATTCACCACCTCGTCTGCCCCCAGCTTGGTGACCCACGCACTGGTTTCCGGCCTTGAGGCAGAGGCAATGACGTGCAGCCCCGCCCAATGTGCAAGTTGCACAGCCATCGAGCCGGCACCACCGGCACCATTAATCAAGAGGATCGTTCGTCGCCGATTACCGGCGCGGTCAGCAGGATCGATGCCCAAGATTTCAAACAACGCTTCCCACGCCGTCAACCCGGTTAACGGGATAGCGGCCGCATCTGCGTCATCAAGCGTCTTAGGTGCGAGCGCGACAATACGCTCATCGACTAATTCGTATTCGGCATCGCTGCCTGGTCGGGTCACCTCGCCTGAATAATAGACCCGCTCGCCAACCTGAAAAAGGCTGACCGCATCACCCACGGCGGTCACCGTCCCGACGCCATCGAAGCCAAGGATCCGCGGCGTAGACTCGTCATAGCCTGTGTTTGCGCGTTGTAAGACGTCAACTGGATTGACCGAAACGGCCGAAACGCGGATGAGTAAATCGTGTCCCGTGGCGACTGGCCGTTCAATTTGAAATTCTTGTAGACTGTTAGGGTCACTGATGGGTAAACTCTTGGTGAAACCAACTGCTTGCATATTTGTCACTTTGCTGTCCTCCTCTTACTTTTAGTAAATGATAGGTCAGCACAGTGGCGCCTGCAATACTGCACTTTTTGTCACTAGCTAAAGGAAATGCCCATGAAAAAACGTAAAATTTTTGATTGCCAAGACGGGTGCCCGGTCGAGAGCACCATTCAATTTATTGCCGGAAAATGGAAATCCGTGATCTTATATCACCTGCTCCAAAACCCGACGCAACGCTTCGGTGAATTAAACGCAAAAATTCCTGGCTGCGCCCCACGGATGCTCGCGCGCCAATTAGCCGAACTGGAACAAGACCAGCTGATCCAAAAACACGTCTACTCCGTGTCTCCTGCGGTCACAGATTATTCGGTAACCGCCTTTGGCAAAACACTTGCGCCTGTAATCATGGCGATGGCGACTTGGGGAAACGACTTTAATCAGGCGATGACGACTTCTACAAATTAAACCCGACCAGGACACAATTTAAGGATTCAGCTCATACACCATCTCAGCCCGGTCAACTCAAACAAAGCCTCCTGCCAACCTGAAAATTCAGGTTCGCAAGAGGCTTTGTTTGTCTGCCTAATAAGTAAACTGTTCGACCACGCGTCCAGCCAACGGTTGCACGGCGCGGTTGTTCTCTGGGTAATGCGCGGCAAACCACGCGACTTGCTCGGCACTCACGGTGGCTGTCGGCGCGTCGAGCACATACCACTCGACCCCTTCTGTCAACGGCGGCGTGGTTAACGACCCCAGATAGTGGAAAACGTGCGCATGCGCCGGCACTAACCCGGTCAAATCACTGTGGACGGCATGTGGTTGTGGCGTATAATCAGCGATCACCTGCGCCAACGCAGGCGCAGGCGCCCCGAGCACGAGCCGGATCGCGATGACACACAGTTGTCCCAGCGTCGTTTGGTGCACCAGGTGAACTTCCAAGGCCGCTGGCATCTCGGTGACATGCTCGACAGGCACGTGAAAATGGACTTGCACGCAGGTATACTGCCGCGCCCCAATGGCGATCGTGCCCTGTCCCAGGAGCTTGACGGTCGTGTCATCATCAAGTTCGCGCTGCATCGCATACGGGGCCACGATGCGCACCGGTAGCGAAGACACCGACGTCGCCGTTTTTTGACTCAGTTCAATTGGGGATTGTTGCTGACCGAAGCCATTGTGCCAGTGTGCTTGGTCGTGATAATTGAGAATTGCCATGCTCTTCTCCTCACTGCGCGGCTTGAATTTTCGCCAGCGCCCGGTACTGTTTCTGCATCCAACTCGTGTAAGTCAGGCCTTTGGGCAGCGTCTCCGTCACCTTGAGGATTGGGACGTGGTTTGCCTTGGCCGTCGCCACCGCGTTGGTCACAATCTTACTATCGACTTGCGTGTTCAAGACGAAAAAGGCGATCTGGCCAGCTTTCATCTGCGCATTCAGCGTCCGGATATCCGTCGGGCTCGGATCGGTGCCTTCTTCAATTGCCGCAGCAAAATGGCTGTTGACGACGTGGTAGCCCATGTACGTTAAGGCGTTATCAAATACCGGTTCCGAAACCGCAACGGCCGAACGCTGACGCTGGGCCTGTAGCTGGTCGATCTGGTGCATCAGCGGCTGCAGATGCTGGATGTACCGGGTGGCATTGGCTTGAAACGCGGCACGGTGCTGCGGGTCGAGCTTACCCAAGCGCTTAGCCAAAGCCGTCGCCAGCTTCGGCATCGCCGTGGGTTTATACCAAATATGTTCATTCTCACCATCGCGGACCCCGACCACTTTAGCCGCAGACAAAACCGCTACGTGGGGTTCGGCGCGCGTAAGTTTCGTCATCCACGAATCATACCCCGCCCCGTTGGTCAGCACCAAGTCACTTTGCGCCACCAACTTGCCTGTGGCGACGGTCGGTTCGTAATCATGAGGGTCGATCGCGGGATCGTTGATCACGCTGGTCACATGCCCGTAGTGACCGACCACCGCTTCCGCTACTTCAGCATAGAAGTCGACACTCGTGACCACATTGAGCTTACCATCATGTTCCGCCGGGCGCTTACCGCAACCGACCAATACCAAGACTAGGAGCAACCAAATGCCCCACCACTGTCGTTTTCGCACGCGCGGCCTCCTTCGCAGTTCCTGTTATAGTGTAGCCCGGGGAATTTGCCAAGACAAGCACAACTAAGAAAACAAGCATGGCCCCTGTAAACCCGAATCGAGTTTACAGGGGCCATATTTGTTTATCGCGTTAAACCGGCATTCACTTAGTTCGCCAAGTGCTGTGCCACGCCTGGCGTCAACGTGACCGGTTGGTCTGCGACCAGGACGGTCAACGCGTCGCCGCTTGCGACCGTCAAGGTGCAGCCGGCGTTGTCGACGGCGACGACCAGTAGGCGACCACGGAAATTCAACTTAAACTGGTAGCCCGTCCAGTTATCTGGGCAAAACGGCTTGAAGCGCAGTTGGCCGTCCTTATGACGCATCCCCGCGAAGCCTTGCACGATCGCCAACCACGAGCCTGACATCGAGGTGATGTGCAGGCCGTCTTCAGTATCGTTGTTGTAGTTGTCCAGATCCAGCCGCGCCGTCCGCTGATACAGCGCGACGGCCTTGTCGGCTTCACCGATTTCGGCGGCGATGATACTGTGGACACATGCCGATAGGGAAGATTCATGCACCGTCATCGGCTCATAGAAGTCGAAGTTACGCCGTTTTTGATCCATCGTAAACGCGTCATCCAAGTAGTAGATGCCTTGCAAGACGTCCGCTTGCTTGATGAACGGCGAGCGCAAGATTTTATCCCAAGACCAATGCTGATTCAGCGGACGCTCCGCTGGGTCCAGTGCCGACGCTGGACGCAGATCTTTATCCAAGTAGCCGTCGTGTTGCACGAAGATGCCTAATTCGGCGTCTTCCGGCAGATACATCCGGTCGATGATATCCTGCCACTGCGCTTTTTCCGCACCGCTAACCGCCAGTGCCTGCGCTTTTTTGTCGCTTATTTGCGTCAAAATGTCCAAGGTGTACCGCAAGCACCACTGGGCCATTTTGTTGGTGTACCAGTTGTTGTTGACGTTGTTTTCGTATTCATTCGGGCCGGTGACGCCATGGATCATGTACTGGCCGTTACGCTTGGAAAAATGCACCCGATCCGCCCAGAAGCGGGCAATGCCAACCAACACGTCGATGCCTTTGGTCAACACGTAATCCGTGTCGCCGGTGTAATCGGTGTAGTTATAAATGGCAAACGCCACGCTCGCATTACGATGGATCTCCTCGAAAGTGATCTCCCACTCGTTGTGACATTCGATGCCATCAAACGTCACCATCGGGTACAACGCGCCTTTCAAGCCTTGTTGGCGGGCGTTATGGTAGGCCCCTGGCAATTGGTCATAACGATACTCCAATAGATGCTCAGTCACGTTCGGCGCCGCCGTTGCGAGGTACATCGGCACGATATACGCTTCGGTGTCCCAGTACGTTGCCCCGCCATATTTTTCACCGGTGAAGCCTTTAGGCCCGACGTTAAGGCGGGCGTCTTCCCCGTAATACGTCATGAACAACTGTAAAATGTTGAAGCGAATCCCTTGCTGCGCCGCGTCATCGCCTTGAATCTGCACATCACTGCGGGCCCAGCGTTGCGCCCACACGGCGGCGTGTTCCGCTAAGTGCGTTGCCACGGGCTTCGCCACCGCCGCAGCCAACACGGCTTGAGCCGCCGCAACTTGTTGCGCCGCCGCCACATCCCGGCTCGTGATCACGGCCACATGCTTCACCAAGGTCGCTTGTTGGCCGGCAGTCAAGGTCGTCGTCAAGGTTTCTTGCACGGCTTGCTGGTCTTGGCTGGTCGCGCGCGCCACGGCACCATCGCCAGTCAGCGTGTTGGCCATTTCCTCCGTTACGGTAAACCGCGGCGTCCCAAACGGGTTAGGCTTAGTCGCCATGGTCAAGCGGTTTGCCGCCACCGCCACGGGTTCCCAGAAGCTTTCGTCGTAATTGGCGTCTTCGTTGTGCACGTCCCCGTCAATACGCGGCGCAAAAGTCAGTTGCGCCGTCCCCGCCAACACTTCCGCTTGCACCTGGATGATCGCCAGCTGCTGCGTCTGGTTACTCATGAAGCGCAGGAAGGAAAAACGGACCACCGCCTCATCAATCGTGACGGTCACTTGCCGGCGCAAAACCCCCGTGTGCATATCCAAGCTTAACTGGAAATCACGATATGGCACCTTGGCCAAATCGACATCCACGCCGTTAACCGTGAGCGGGATACTCAAGAAATCTGGCGAGTTGATCGCCTTGCCGAAATACTCCGGATAGCCATTCTTCCACCAGCCGACCCGCGTTTTGTCCGGGAACCACACGCCTGCAAGGTAAATCCCGCGGTGTGTGTCGCCTGAATAGTGTTCTTCAAAATTACCGCGCATCCCCATATAACCATTCCCGATGGCGGTGATGCTTTCTTGTAGCCGCTTATCTTCGGCGGCTAACGCCGTGGTTTGAATCACCCACGGATCAATCTCAAACAATCTCTTCGTCACGATTCATCCCCCCAAAGTCTTCTTGCTGCTATTGATAGGTTGCGCGGTCACAGCGAGCTGGCGTGCGGCTGCACTCTGGCTTCCTCGAGCTCCGCAAGCCAACGGGGCTGCGTATAAGTCATCGCGCCACGCTATGGCTGCGCCATAACGCGTCACGCTGCCTTATACTCACCCCTAAATTCGTCCTTGCTCCGCTCTGGTTTCCTCGAGCTGCGCCGAGCAACGCAATTGCGTGTAAGTCGTCCCGGTCACGCCGCGTGCCGCGACGCACCCAGGCTGCCTTACACACATTGCTAAAACCGGCTTGCTTCGCTCTGGTTTCCTCGAGCTGCGCCGAGCAACGCGGTTGCGTGTAAGTCATCCCGACCACTGCACGGCTGCGCCGCACAGCGGCCAGGCTGCCTTACACACACCGCTAATTGCGCTCGGCTCCGCTCTGGTTTTATTTGACCGCGCCTTCTGATACGCCGGCTATGATTTGCTTTTGCATCAAGAAGTAGAAGACGATGACTGGGATGATTGCGATGGTTAAGCCCGCCATGGCGAGGTGCCATTGCTTGGTGAATTGACCGAAGAAGTCAAACATTGTCAGCGGAATGGTTTGCGATCCTGGGCGGTTGATGACCAAGCTTGGCAGCAGGTAATCGTTCCAGATCCACATCACATTCAGCAGCGCGACCGTCACCGTTGTCGGCTGCAACATCGGGAAGACCACTTTGGTGAAAATCTGCCAGCGACTGGCGCCGTCGATGATCGCCGCTTCGTCAAGCACTTGCGGGATCCCTTTCATCGCGCCGTTATAAAGGAAGACCGACATGCTGGCCCCGAAGCCGAGGTACATGAACACCAACCCTGGGCGGTTGAGCATGTTGATTTTCCCGAAGACCGCGATCAACGGAATCATGACCGACTGGAATGGGATCAGCATCGCGGCAACGAAAGCCATATAGAATACGGCACTCCATTTGCTCTTGGTCCGCTGAATCGCGTAACCCGCCATGCTGGAGAAGACGATGATGATCAGCACCGAAACGACGGTGATCACCAGCGAATTCAAGAACGTGTTCACAATGTTCAGGTCCTTGGCAGAATTGACATAGTTATCAAAATGAAACGTCTTTGGTAACCCTAAGGTGTCATTGAATAACTCCTGTTTCGTTTTGAAGGAGTTGGTCAACATCAGATAGAAAGGCGAGATCCACACCAATCCGAGAAAACAACCGAGGATGATCATGAGTACTTTTTTAGTCCGCTTCTCTTCTTGCATTAGGCTTCGATCTCCTTTCTAGAAGTGAGGTAAACCTGCGTCAACGAGATGATCGCGATGAAGACGAAGAACACCACAGCCTTGGCTTGTGCGTAACCCATTTTGTTCATGGAAAAGGCCGTGTTGTAAATGTTCATTGCAACCATTTGCGTCGAGTTATAAGGGCCGCCACCCGTCAAGGACAGGTTTTGATCGTACAACTTGAAACAGTTGGACAACGTCATGAACAAGGAGACGGTGAATCCTGGCATGATCAACGGGAACTTGATGCGCCAGAACTTTTGCATCGCCGTGGCGCCATCCAGATCAGCGGCCTCTAGCAGGGACTGATCGACCCCTTGCAGATAAGAGATATAGATGACCATGATGTAGCCGGAATACTGCCAGACCATCACGATGACCAAGGCCCAAAAGCCGGTATTCGTCGTCGCCAGCCAGCTCCCCAAACCGGGGATGCCGGTGACTTTGCCGAAAGCAGAGAACGCTTCAACGAAAATGAACTGCCAGATGAACCCTAAGATCAGGCCCCCGATCAAGTTCGGCATGAAGAAGATCGTCCGCAAAATATTGGCGCCTTTGAACTTCGTGGTCACCAATACCGCTAGGCCCAAGCCAATGATATTGATCAACGCGATCGACACCACGGAGAACTTGATGGTAAACCACAACGCACCCAAGTAACCTGGATCTTTGAAGGCGTTGATATAATTTTGAATCCCGACGAAGGCACTGGTCGATACCCCGTCCCAACTGGTGAATGAATAGTAGATCCCATAGATGAATGGCAAGATCACCACAAGGAACAGCGCGATCAAGACAGGTGCCGAGAAAAGATAGAACCAAGTCTTTTTCTGAGACATGTGTGTGAACCCCCTTAAAGTCAGAGCGTGAGCCGCGGCGCTTTTAGGCGTGTGTGTAAGGCAGCGTGGCGGTGAGTGGCGTTAGCCGCTTGCCGGCGCGATGACTTACACGCAACGCCGGTGCCGAGGCGAACGCGTTTAGTCAGAGCGTGAACTGGCACGGGTTTAGGTGGTTGGCTAAGGCAGCGTGGCGGTGAGTGGCGTTAGCCGCTTGCCGGCGCGATGACTTAGACGCACCACCGGTGTGCCAGCGAACGCGTTTTTCATGAATCCTAAATAATGGCGAGCGCGGCATCCCGCGCCGGTACTGGTTTTAAAACAAGGGAGGAGAGGATGTCTCCTCTCCTCCCTACATGTTCATCGCGTGATTACTGACCTGCTCGAGCTGTCTTCCAAGCAGTCTCAGAGTTCTTGATCGCTGTGTTCCAGCTTTCCTTACCCGCAACGTACTTCTGGAGTTCTGGTGCCATCCCGTTTTGGGCCCAGTCGGTCGCAAAGCCACCGAATACTAAGCCTTGGGTCTTGTCATCATCGATATACTGATAGGTCGCTTTGCCCAGAGGATCAGCGATCTTAGAAGAATCGAAGCCGCTATATGCCGGCACGACCTTCAAATCGGTGAGGACGATATTCTTACCCGTCTTAGAGGTGAACAACCAGTCCATGAAGTCCATCGCAGCCTTTTGCGTCTTCTTGTCAGCTTGCTTGTTGACAGCCCACCATTGGGTCACACCCACTGGCAACTTGCCAGAAGTCTTATCATTGACAGGAATTGGGATAATACCAATGTTCTTGGCGAGGTCTTTGTTAACGGATTCGATGGTTGGGTATACCCAAGATCCTTGTTCCGCCATGGCAACCTTGCCGGTACTGAACAGCTTTTCAATTTGCGTGGAGTAATCCATGCTTTGAACCGGCTGTGCGCTGTACTTCGTGGTGGCGTCAATATATTGCTTGAAGTATTGGCTGTTCTTCCAAGAAATGGTCTTGGCGTTGTAAGCCTTGGTGACAGAGCCATTGAATTCAGAAGACAGGAACGGATCGACCGCGTGTTGCCCAATGACCCACCATTCCTTCATTGGAAAGGCGGTCGCAGCTTCAATCCCTAATTCGGATTTCTTGTCGTTCAAAGTCTTCAATGCAGCTTCATAAGAGGCCTGATCGGTGATCTTGGCAGGATCGATGCCCGCCTTAGCGAAAATCGTCTTGTTATAAACGATCCCGATACTTTCTTGCAACACGGGATAACCTAAGACTTGGCCACCGGACTTCACGGTGCTCAAGGTGCCAGGTAAGGCCTTCTTAATCGCCTTACCAGCAGAAACATCGGCTAAGTACTTCTTGTAGGTCTGCAACTGTTGAGGGCCTTCAAGTGCAAAGATGTCAGGCGTCTTGCCAGATTGCATCTTCGCTTTCAAGTTGGTTTGGTAGTCCGTTCCCCCACCGACCGTGGTGACTTGTACTTTGACGCCTTTATGCGTCTTGTTATAAGTCGCGGCCGCTTGTTCCAACTGCTTCTTGAACTCGACTTTCATATTGAAGAAGCTGACAGTCGTCGTCCCACCGCTAGAACTGTTAGATGAGCCACTGCTTGAGCAGGCACTTAAGGCTAACACACTGCCCAAGATTGCGGCCCCGGCAACAACACTTTTCACAAACTTGTGCTTTGTTCCTATCATCTTTTCCATCCTCCCTGTTTAAAACGCTTACATGCATATCATAACTAGGCCATCACCCCTGTGCAAGCTTTTAACCCCGTCAAATCAGCTGTTACCGGTATCAAGTTTTCAACCCGTGCTGGCCCCGGCGGTGATGACTACCGGCTATCTATTAATATTAATCTATCTAACTCATCAGCGTCCAGTTATACGTTTTGAGAAAAATATCAAATTCTCACAATTGGATACGACGTCCAAAACCGGTGTGCTATAGTTAAAGCAACCGGTTGCCACCCTTGGCGACTGGCGAAAGCGGGAGGGATGACTATGGCCAAAAAACAACGCGCAACACAGATCTCTCAGGGGATCGTTAACTTACTTTATCCGATCACGATCATGGGGTTATTCACGTTGACCGTCTTATTGCCCTTGCTGGCGGGGTTGTACCTATTGAAGGTCAATTTATTGACACTGTTGGTGCTTTGGGTGTGCCTACTACCGATCGGACCCATGGTGACGGCGATCTTCGCTTCGACTCGCGAATACGTGCGCACGAAGACGCCTGGCCTTTATCGCCAAGCCTGGCACTTTTGGCGGCAACACTGGCGAGAAGGGTTGCGGCTTTGGGCCCCGTTTTGGCTATTCCTCCTCCCGTTAATGTTGTACGGACAGGTCTCGCTCGCACAGGCACCACGGTTCTTATACGTCTTGATTCCTGCGGTGTTGATCTTGGGGATCCTCGCCGCGGTGATCGCCACGACCGTTTTACTCCTCGCCGCCACCTTCACGTTCAGCTATGGGGATTATTTTCGACTGGCGCTTGGGAGTTTGGCGCAGCACCTCACCATTTTGCTTGCTGATATCGTGCTGGTTTTAGTCGGCGCCTGCATCGGCCTGTGGGTCAGCCCGCTCTTGCTCGTCGTGTTGACCTCTTGCTTGCTGGTACCATTTTATTACCTGAATCAACCGTTGCTCGACTGGATCGAATCACGCTTCGTTGCGCGCTGACTAAACGCGTTCACCAGTGCATCGGCTTTGCGGTTAAGCCGTCCCCGTCACGCTATGGCTGTCGCCATAACGCACCCAGGCCAGCTTAACCACAAGCCTAAACCCGCACTGGCTCACGCTCTACTTGCAGGCGCATGTCATTAACGGCATACTAAACATAATTCCTCAAGGAGGCCGTTATGGCATTATTCGACCGCGAAACCCAACTGATCCAGATCCTCGAAAGCCTCGCCCGCACTGGTAACATCTCCCAAACCGGCAGCGAGTTATCGCTATCCCAACCGACAGTCAGTAAGCTGATCCGCACCCAAGAAAAAGCCTACGGGGTTGATTTTGTCGACCGCTCAACGCATCCGTTGAAGCTCACCTACGCTGGGGAATACTACCTCAACAAAATACGCGGCATCGCCCAAGCTTACCAGACCTTAGGCAACAACTTGTCGACTTACGCTGCCGACAAACACGGCCGGATTTCGCTGGGGATCAACCCTTCGCTCGCACAAGTGATCTTGCCGCAAATCCTGCCGCAATACCACCTGCGATATCCACAAATCGAAGTGCAACTGCGCGAACGAGACTCCCTGGCGCTCCAACAAAATGTCCAAAACGGTGACCTCGACTTATACATTGGCGTCACCCCTGCATATAATGAAGCGTTGGCGTACCAACACCTGTACAGCGATTCAGGGGCCTTGGTGTTACCCGAGCGACTTTTTCCGCAAACCCTGCCGACAAAACCGCTGGTCGATATCAGCCCGCTGGTTAATGGCAAAGACTTCATTTTAGAAACCTCAGAATCGGATTTTCAACGCACCGTTGACGGCTACTTGACCAAGTACAACATCAGCCCTAATGTGGTGCTGCAAACCGCTAACTTGACCACCGCCTGCATCTTGGCCACCGCCGGTTTAGGCGCGACGATCATCCCATTGTCGATGCCGGCGCATTATCTACACGACGCGCCGGTCACCACCTTGCCATTATCCCCGAGCGTCTTTCAAACCGAAGTCAAGATCGCCTACAATCGCGAGCGCCAATTAAGCGCACCCGTCCAAGCGTTCATCGAGATGGCCATCGCCGCCTTCGATGATCCTTCACTGGCGTAATTTTTCGCCGACGGAGGCCATCAAGCCATAGTCGCGTTCCACAAAGCAACGCCCAGAAACACAAGCGCCATTGCGCCGCGATTCAAGGAGCAATGGCGCTTGTGTTATGGGCTAAAACCGCTTGATGTCACAGCCTAGATTTTTTTCTGCAAAAAGGGCCAGTTTGTTGTACGCTTATGGTGAGTTGTTTAGGTGATCGCAGTTGAGTGCACGGGTGCCGATCTGGTCACCCCGCATTCACTGTCGTCTGATTCACCCCGTATTTTCCAGATTTGCCTGGCTGGACGCCGTCATTGCAGTCGAGAGGCTTCCGCATCATGGTATGCGCCGTCTCCCACTGCCCCGGGTCCACAGGCCGCTGTTCGAGGCGCGGTCAGCCATCACTGAGCATCTCCACGAGAACCCATACGTCGATACCCGCCAGCGTGGCGGGATCATTTTTAGGAGGAACAATTATATGAATGGTAGCACTGCCTTCCATTTGAAACAGATCATGAGTGCCGAGCACCTGAGCTTAACGCAAGCGGCCAAACAGATCGGCATTTCGCCATCGAGCATGCGTAAAGTGCTCAAAGACGCCAAGATGAGCCAACCGCTGATGTTCAAGATCAACCGCTTCATTGATGCCCACAAGGCGATCGTTCAAACCAAGCCGGGCGAATTACCGACTGCCACAGCCGAGAAAGCAGCCACCAAGAAGGCGCCTGCAAAGCGACCAACCAAAAAAGCGGACAAGCCCGCAGCCAAACCGCAAGCGGCGAAGAAAACAGCGGCCAAAAAGACGACCGCCAAACCCGCCGCAACCACTAAAACGACGCAACCAAAAACTGCGGCTAAGAAGCCGGCGGCGACCAAGGCCAGTCCTAAGGTGACCCCGACCGTCACCCCCAAGCAGCCGGCCGCCAAGAAGTCGCGGACTCAGCGCCCAACGAAGCAAGCGCGCTTCACGATCCACCAAAGCGATGGCGAGCCTTTGGTCCTCGAATCACAATTGAACGATGGCTGGCCAAATACGTTAACGAAAAACGAAACCACGCCACGTGACACGCCGAAGCCAACCCGTCAGGTCGCTAAATCGACCAAGGCGACGCCTAAAGCCACCTCAAGTGCGATCAAAGACGCGCAACAGCACCGGCGTCGCGTCCAGAAGCGGGCGGAAGAACTTTCGTTGGCTGGGGTTGGCAGCTTAGAACCCAAACAACCCACCCCAACTAAGAAACCTGCTGCGACTGAGAAGCCAGAACCGAAGCAAACCGTCGTGACCCCCGCTACCAAGCAACCGGCTGAAGCCGAAAAGCCAACGCCTAAGCAAACGGTGGCCACCCCAGTTGCTCAGCAACCGGCCACCGAATCGCAAGCGACCACCCCAGAAGCGCGCCAACCGGTGCAAACTGAGCTCGTCGCCCCTGTTGAGAAGTCCGCGACCACGCAGACACCATCCCAAGCAACACCAATGGTCGCCACAACCGTACTGGCAGCTGATGCCACGACCGCAGCCCAACCGGCGGCGTCAGTTTCGACAGCGGCCAAGACGTTGCAACTGTTTGTCGACGAATCTTTCGTCCACGGCAATGACTATCAACGCAATATGTACATCGGCGTCACAGTGGTGGCTGAAGATGATGACAATGCGCTGACGCAATTTGCCGATACTTTATACCCATTCGGTTGGCAACCAGGGGATGAAGTTAAAGCGCGTGGTAAAAACCACGATCAGATCGCCGCAATGTTGACCCAAGCACACGGCCCACACGCCGATAACTTCGTCGCCTTTTCGCCACAAAGCGACACTGGCAACTTCGCGATGGGCTTCGGGGTCTTGTATCCATACCTGGCCACGATCTTGCGCATTTTGAGCTTACGCGACAACTTGCCGGCCAAGATCCGCATCGTGTTAGACCGGCGCAACGAGATTCAAGACGAACAGCTCGGCGTGGCCGCCCGCATGCTCAACAGCTACATCAAGGCCCAAACCGGCCAAGACGTGATGTTCATGTTGCGGACGAGCGACTCCAAGTCGACGATCGGGATCCAGTACAGTGACTTCTCTGCGCATGCCGCATTGACCTTCACCCCTGAACAGCTCGCGGCTTGTGGGATCAATCGCCTGCCAGACTTGGGCAGCCAAGTCGGTGACCAGATCACCTTATTCTCGATGATCGGGTTGCAAAAGTACCTGCTTGATGACCACGCAGCCGTCGTCAAGCCTGCGTCCTTCACCAACCCCGTCTTAGTCGCCGCAGAGCGCCTGTTCAACCTTTCCACCAGAGCGACAACGTTGGCCCAAGTGCCTGATGAAACCTTGACGCAAGCCAAGCTCGTGATCAACCAACTGTTACAGATCAGCCCGGCTTCCGTCAACGGGGCGATCAACAAAATGCCGTTCCAAAACTGGTACGACATGTGTGCCCGGGCCAGTGCCTTATTGCACTACACGGATGCTACCTTGCCACAATTCGAGATCGATCCCGACGCGATGCAAATCGCCCAGGATGCCTTGAGCAATATGTATAATTTACTCGCAGCAGCGAAGTAAACCAAAAAAATGAGGACATTGCCAGTTGGCTGTGTCCTCATTTTTTTCTGTATTGTGCGTCAGCGCCAAAATAAGAGGGGACAAGCCTTGTGCGGCTTGCCCCCTCTTTTGGTGTTGGTGCGTTTGCTGGTTTGAGGCCTGCGTTCTAAACGCGCTCCCCCAGCCAACGGCGGTGCGGATAAGCCATCGCGTCCCGCTACGGCTATCGCCGCATCGTGCCACGCTGTCTTACACGTTCCCCTAAAACCGCGATGGCTCGCGCTTTGTTAAACGCGCTCCCCCAGGCAACGGCAATGCATATAGGTCATCGCGTCCCGCTGCGGCTGACGCCGTATCGTGCCACGCTGCCTTATCCACCCGCCTAAAACCGCATCTACTCGCGCTCTACTTCGTGATAATAATGTCACTCGCTTTGATATCACTACCGAAGTACGGGGCGAGTTCTTGTTGGTAGTCCTTTTCGAAGAAGCCGTTTTTGTTGAGCTTCTTGATTTCTTTGTTGGTCCAGGTCAAGAGGGCCTTGTTGCCTTTTTTGACGGCTGGTGAGATGTAGGAGCTTGGGCCGAGGGTTTTGATGCCGACGGTGTAGGTCGGGTTGTTCTTGACCCAGGCGTATAAGTACGAGTTGTCGTCGGCTAATGCCGTTGCCCGGTCGTTCTTCAACGCGTTGAATTGTTGCGTCTTGGAATCATACTTCTGTAAAGTGACCGATTTTTGGGACTTGGTGAAGTATTGCTCCGCCGTGGTCCCTTTGGTGACGATCACGCTCTTGTTTTTGAGCTGGCCGATCTTCGTCACCGGGTTGCTCTTCTTGGAAATCACGCCGACAGAGACCTTCATGTACGGATCAGCAAAGTCGACGACTTGCTTACGGTCATCAGTGACGGTGAAGTTGGCCAAAACCATATCGACTTTGCCCGCCTTCAAGGCATCGACACGACCATTAGCGTTAACTTGGACGAACTTGGCCTTCACGCCGAGGTCCTTGGCGATCTGCCGGGCGAGCTCCAAGTCGTAACCGACGCGCTTGCCAGACTTATTGATCCAGCCATAAGGTTGCAGGTCCCCGAACACCGCGATCTTGATCACGCCGGCTTTTTTGATCTTCGCCACCGTGTCGTTATCGCTAGTTGAACTGGAGGAACTCGATTTGCCACATGCACTGGCGAAAACCAAAATCGCGGCCAGTGCGGTTAAAATACCGAAAATACGCTTCTTCATAAACGCTACCCCTTTATTTTTAAAAATTCATACTTGCCAAGAATTCCTTCGCCGATGCCGTCGGCGGGGCGGTGAAAAAAGCCTCTGCCGGCGTATCCGCCGTAATCGTGCCGTCATCGAGGAACAAGACGCGATCGGCCACTTGCCGAGCGAAGTTCATCTCGTGCGTGACCACGATCATGGTCATATCTTGCTTGGCCAAATCGACCATCATATCTAAGACCCCACGCACCATTTCGGGATCCAAGCTGGCGGTGACTTCATCGAACAACATCATTTCCGGATGCATGGCCAACGCCCGGACGATCGCCACGCGCTGCTTTTGCCCACCGGATAACTGCCGCGGATAACGGTCGGCGAATTCCGCCAACCCGACACTAGCCAAAAGGCTTTGCGCTTCAGGTTCGACTTCTGCCCGCGCGCGCTTGGCCACCTTGGTCGGCGCCAAGCAGATGTTGTCCAACACCGTCAAATTCGGGAACAGATCATAACTTTGGAACACCATCCCGATCTTTTGGCGTAATTGTAGCCACGTCGCCGCTTTGGGCTGCACCACCTCACCGGCGAAGCGTAGCTCCCCTTTTTGAAACGGTTCCAAGCCGTTCAAGGTGCGGATCAACGTACTCTTCCCCGAGCCGCTACGACCGAGCAACGCGACGACTTCGCCTTTATGGACATCGAAGTTGATGTCGGTTAAGATCACATTTTTTTGGTACGCCTTTTCCAAGTGGCGCACGCTCAATAACGCTTCAGCCATTGCTACGCTCCAATCTCTGCTTCTCGATGCGCTTGGCCCACCATGACAGCGGCGCGCACAAGATGTAATACATGATGAACATGATGCCATAGACCCAAAAGGCAAAGGCCGGGTGCTGATGGCTGTTAGCTTCGACCAAGGTCTGGCCGACGTTGACGATGTCCATCACGCTGATCATCAGCAACAAACTGGTGGTCTTGATGATCCGCGTCGCCAAGTTGATCGTCCCTGGCAGTGCCACCGGCAGTGCCTGTGGCAACAAGACGTAACGTAACTGTTGCAGTCGGTTCAACCCCAGCGCCTGCGCCGATTCGACTTGGTGTTGCGGTACGGCGATCAACGCCCCGCGGACGATATCAGACATTTCCGCCCCGGTCCACAACGCGAAGGTCACGATCGCGACCAACTCGCCGCTCATGTCGAGGTGAAAAAGTTGCGGCACGATGTAATACACCACGAATAGTAACACCACCGTCGGTACGATCCGGAAGATCTCGAGGTACAGCCGCAAGATCACCTGCAATGGCCGGTTATGTAAGGTGCGCAATGCGCCTAAGACGATCCCTAACACGCCGCCGATCAACAAAGTGATCACCGCCACGCGCAACGTCACGCCGAAGCCTTGCAAGAAGCGGTGGAAGTTTTGGCCTTGGAACAAGATATCAATTCCCGAATGTGCCATACCTGACCCGCCTTTCCAGCCACGTCAACCCCACCGACAATGGGATCAAGATAATGGCGTACGCCACGACGAGTACGAATAGGTACTCGTTACTGCGATAATATAATCCAATCAGATCAAGCGCCGTGTTCGTCAATTCTGGAATCGCGATCACGGTGAAGATCGATGTCTCCTTGATCAAAAAAATCACGTTCGCCGCCAGCGCTGGCACCGAAGCTGCTAGTCCCTGAGGCACCACCACATACCGCGCCAATTGGCGGTTGGTGAGCCCCAGCGCCCGACCAGATTCGAGTTGTCCTTTGCTAATGGCGTTGTAGCCGCTAGTAAACGCTTCTGCCATGTAACTGCCACCGAGGAATATCAAACCAAAAACCCCGCTGACGGTCGCGCTCAACTTCAACCCTAGGCCGGGAAGGCCATAGTAAATGAAGAAGAGTTGCACAAGCAGCGGGGTGTTACGTGAGATCTCGATGTAAACCATCGCAAGCTGCCGTAAGCCTGGCAGTCTGAAATACTGCGCAAGACTAACCAGCGCACCGACGACTAGCGAACCGAGAATTCCGATCGCGGAGAGTTTCAGTGTCAGCCAAAAAGCCGCCGTAAATTGCGGCAAGCTTTGGGCGATCACGGTCCAGTCCATTCCGTTGCCTCCTATTCGTTTGCTGATGCATCACACACATGCACGGACACATGAAACCATCCCCTTTATTACCGCCGATAAGCGGTTCGATAGTTACGATACTAAACATTACAAAACGATGTGTCAACACTCTGCTAAATTTAATAAACCCTCTGACGTCTTGTCACATCAGCCTTTTCCCCGCGTCAGGCCCCGCTGAAGCCGCGTCTCACCACGGTGCACGCAAAAAGCGGCCCGCTTGCGAGCCGCCAGACATTACGCGTTAAATAACACTCGGACTTCATATGGGCGCAGGGTCTGCGCCTGCGTGGCCGGGTAATTCCCCAATAGTTGCCGGTCGCTGGTTTGGGCGGCCGCCGGTACAGGTTGCGGCGTCGCGGTGAAGTTGGCCGCTACGATCAGCCGCTCGTCGTCAAGCGTCCGCGCATAACACCACGTGTGCTCGGCCTCTGGATCCAACAGTTGGTAGTGCCCGTAAGTGATCACTGGGTACTGCTTGCGCAAGGCGTTCATCTGCTGATAAAAATGCCACACCGAGTCCGGATCGGCCTGTGCCGCCTGCGCGTTGATCTCTTGATAATTCGGGTTCACCGCCAACCACGGTGTCCCGGAGGTAAACCCGGCGTTGGCCGTCGCGTCCCACTGCATCGGCGTGCGCGCATTATCGCGCGAGCTGTGGTGGATCGCCGCCATCATCGCTTGAGGCGTCACGCGCCCGCTATCCACGAGTTCATGGTACGCGTTTAACGTCTCGATATCCCGATACTGAGAAATTTCGGGGAAGGCCACATTGGTCATACCGAGTTCTTCACCTTGGTAGATATACGGCGTGCCTTGCATGAAATGGAGCACAGCCCCGAGCATTTTGGCTGACCGCACGCGGTATTCAGGCCGGTCATCCCCAAAGCGCGACACGACCCGCGGCTGGTCGTGGTTATTCCAGTACAGGGAGTTCCAGGCTTTCCCATCTAGCGCCGTTTGCCACTTGGACATGATCGCCTTCAAGGCTGGCAGCGACCAAGGCTGCGGCCGCCACTTGCCTAAAACCGGGTCGGCATCGACTTGCATATGCTCGAATTGAAAAAGCATATTCAGCTCATGCGTGTCAAATCCGGTGTACTGCAGCGCCATCTCCGGTGTCGTCCCGTCCATTTCGCCAACGGTCATCATGTCATAATGCGACAAAACCTCCCGATTCATCTCTTGCAAGTATTCATGGATGTGCGCACCGTTGCGCGGTAGCTGCGTCGCGCCTTGCAGGTCTGCCGGTTTGGCAATCATATTGATCACATCCATCCGGAACCCGTCGATCCCCTTATCCAGCCACCCGCGCATCATCTGGTAGATCGCCTGGCGGACATCCTGATTGGCCCAGTTGAGATCGGGCTGCTTTTTCGAGAACAGGTGGAGGTAATATTGCGCCGTTTGCGCATCATAGGTCCACGCCGGCCCAGAGAAGAACGATTGCCATTGATTCGGCGCCTGCCCATCGTGCCCATCGCGCCACAAGTAATAATCGCGGTACGGGTTGTCCTTGCTCTTGCGGCTTTCGATGAACCAGGGATGCTCATCTGAGGTGTGATTGACCACCAGATCCATGACGATCTTCAACCCCCGCGCATGCGCTTGGGTCAACAGCGCTGAAAAATCCGCCATCGTGCCAAAATCCGCCATGATCTGTGTGTAGTCGCTGATATCATACCCATTATCATCGTTAGGCGACTGGTAGATCGGGTTCAGCCAAAGCACCGAGACCCCCAGCGCCTGCAGGTAATCCAACCGCTGGATGAGCCCTTGCAAGTCCCCGATCCCGTCCCCGTTACTATCTTGAAACGACCGCGGGTACACCTGATACACCACCGCTTCTTGCCACCAATGTTTCACCATCTCACGCCCTTCCTTTTGTAGGTCTATCGTATCACGCGAGCGCTTTCAAAAGCAGGCATCGCCGTGATCTTGTTACCGCTATCACCTATGATTCCGCCATTCTTTCCGATTCACTCGCCATCCGGCGGTTTTTCCGCTACACTAAAAAGGCAAACCCCACGTCTCGCTTGATGGCGAGAACTGCGCCACCCACGATCAAACTCGACCCCAGACTTACGGAGGATTCCACATGAAAACTGCTTATATCGCGTCCAGTTGGTTCAACCCTGACCAAGTGGCTTTTCTCGACGCGGCCAGCGCCCAGTTACAGGCCAACCCCACACTGGATTGGGCCAATAGCTTCCGGCCCAAAGACCACACCTACAAAGACTGGACCCCAGCCACCCACCCCGACATGCTGGCCAATTCGGAGTGGCAGCTTGCGACCTTCAACGCCGATGTCGCCGGCATTAACGCCAGTGACCTCGTGGTGGCGATCTATGACCCCACCCCGGCCAACTCCGACCCCGGTGTGCTGTGGGAGCTGGGATACGCCTATGGCTGCCACAAACCGGTGATCCTGGTGCTACCCGACACGCTCACCCGCGACTTGAACCTGATGCCCGCAATGGGCGCCACCGTCGTCTTACGTCAAGCCGACCTGGCCACCTTCAACTTCGCGCGTCTCCACTACCAACCTTTCAGCGGCAAGGTATACTAAACCCCGAGACAGCCGCAAAAAAGCGCCCTTGCAAAACCCGAAATCGGGTTGCAAAGGCGCCTTTTGGTGTTGGCCACTCAAACTAGAGGGCTATCTACTATCGTCTGGCCAGCACACGGGAGCGCCAATGACGCCACCAGTAGCCGGCAGACGATCCGCGTTTAATCTCCACCTGCCGAGTTTGCAGGGCAATTGGTCCAGGGCCAGGGGTGTGGCTGGCGGGAGGCGATGAATGGCTCAGGGGTGAAATTGTTGTTGGCGGTTTACCGCCTACAACAAGCGCGGTTTTGAAGATCCACTCGAGCAAAGCGAGCGTTAGCTTCAAAACGCGCCACCCCGTTACAGCCATTCAAATCGCCGGAGCCAGCCACACCCCCTGGCCCGGCCCACTAACCTTGTTTACGAGGCTTGAACCGCTTGCTTTGGGGTTGGCGTCTCAGCCTTAGGCTGGCCGCCAAAGCGGATCAGGCGCATCGCGTTGAAGATCACCACGAGAATCGACGCTTCGTGGACGAACATCCCACTAGCCATGTAGATGAACCCAGCGATCAAGCCGATCAGCAAGAACGCAACCACGGCGATCGCGATCGCCACATTTTCCCGCGTGTTCAACACGGTTTTCTTCGCTAAGCGGTACGCGTGGTTCAAAGCGGCGAAGCTCGATTGCATCAAGACCACATCAGAGGTTTCGATCGCGACGTCGGTCCCAGACCCCATCGCGATGCCGATGTCTGCGGTCGCCAAGGATGGCGAATCGTTGATGCCATCGCCGACGAACGCGACGACGCGGCCGTCTGCCTTGAACTGTTGCACATACGTGACTTTATCTTCCGGCAAAAGTTCGGCGTGCACCTCATCGATACCCAACTCCTGCGCCACGCGGTCTGCGGTCGCTTGGTTATCCCCGGTCAACATTACCAGGTGCTTAGCGCCAGCTTGCCGCAACTGGGCTAGCTGCGCCGCCATGTCTGGCCGGATCTGATCGGCAATGCCGAAGAAGCCGGCAACTTGGCCATCGATTGCGACTAAGACTAAGGAATTGCCAGCAGTTTGCATGGCGTCAAGCGCCGCTTTTTGGTCCGCGGACAAGGTCACCTGGTGCGCGGCCAATAACTTCGCGTTTCCGGCGCAGACGTGATGCCCTGCGATCGTCGCGGTGATGCCTTGGCCTTTGAGCGTCTGGCTGGCTTCTGGTTGGAGCGCCTGATAAGCCACCCCTTGGGCATCGGCGTATTGCCGCAGTGCCCGGCCGAGGGGATGATCCGACAGCGTCTCTAACGCCGCCGTATAGGCCAATAACTGTTCCCGGTCCGGATAATAAACTTGCACGTCCCCGACGGCGGTTTTGCCCGTCGTTAAGGTACCGGTTTTATCGAAAACGAAAGTATCGACTTTGGCGAAGGTATCCATCGCCTCGCCGCCTTTGACCAAAATGCCACGCTTGGCCCCATTGCCGATCCCGGCAACGTTGGACACCGGCGCCCCGATCACCAAAGCCCCCGGGCAACCGAGAACTAAGACTGTGATCGCCGTCTTCAAATCCCGCGTGAAGATGAACACCAACGCGGCTAAAACCAGAACCGCTGGCGTGTAATATTGCGCGAAGCGATCGATAAACTTCTCGGCGTGCGACTTGGTATCTTGGGCGTCTTCGACTAATTCGACGATCTTCGCGAAAGTCGTATCATCGCCCACTTGGATCGCGGCGATCTGCAAGTAGCCATCGCTCAGCATCGTGCCCGAATAGACCAAATCGCCTGCGGCTTTGCTGACGGCTTTGCTTTCGCCGGTGACGGCCGCTTCATCCGCGTAGCCCGTCCCTGAAACGACCCGCCCATCGACTGGAATCGCTGCGCCAGTTTTGACCACCACTTGGTCGCCCACTTCGACGTCATCGACATCGACACTGGCCGTCGTCCCGTCGTCTTGCAGGACCGTTGCCGTGGTCGGTGCCATTTCGGTCAGCTGGTGGATCGATTCGCGCGTCTTGCTCAAGGTCTTTTGTTCCAAGAAGTTCCCGAATAAGAACAAGAACGTGACGATCGCCGACTCATTATATTCGCCGATCGCAAAGGCCCCGATCACGGCCAAGGTGACCAGCAATTCGATGCTGATGACCTTCACACGTAACGCTTGGTAGGCATGCATCGCGATCGGCAAGACCGCGATCACCGAAGCAATCGCCAATAATGGAGCAAACCAGGCACTCGCGCCTAACCAGCGCGCCCCGTACCCGACCACGATCAAAGCCGCCGTCACCCAAGTAATGTTTGTTTGTTGCTGTTGTAACCACCGTTGAATTCGCATCTGCGTCATTCCTTTCTCTCATTGACACCCTTAGTGTAGCGTCGCCGCGCTAAAGAAAACTTGACGCAAATCAATTTTGGCCATATTATCGTGATTTTTCAGGCGTGGTCCACCCCTTCAACCACGCGCCGCACCCCTTTTATTGACCCCCGATCGACCGCGGGTTATGATTGGCTTACCAGTTCCACAATCAGTACGGTTTGGGTGCGGGCAGATGGCCGCATAACGGGAGAGAAAAATGATAACGTTTTACGGACAACCAAAATTTGCGGCCCAAACGTTGACGGCCGCGCCCATCGGCTATGAGCTACTGATCCGGCAACACATCAACGATCAGTGGTTACTCCCTGAAGACTTCACGCAGTTGCCGCCAGCCGAGTTCGAAGGCCACCTGCGTGATGCCTTGGCCGCCTTGCCCGCATCCGTCACTCAAGTCTCTTTCAACCTAGAACGGATGCACTTCACCGACGCGAATTTTCTCGCGGCGATCACCAAAGTGCAAGCGGATACCGCCGTCACGCTGACCGTCGAGCTGACGGAACGCCACGATGTCAACATCGATAACTCGGCGATCGTCGCCGCCGCCAAGCGGTTTTATGACGCTAATATCGCTGTTTGTATCGACGATGTCGGCTCAGGCAACAACCTGCCTGGCTTGGTAGAGGCGTTGACCCCTTATGTGACGACCTACAAGTTCGGCTTGCAAAATCTCCGCACCTTCAACAGCCCAGCAGATTTAAAAGACCGCATCGACTTTTGGTCTCAGCGTGCCCAGCATCACGGCAAGTACTTCGATATTGCCGGCGTGGAGTCTGCCGAAGACCTCGAGCAACTGGTGGCGACGCACCCATGTCACTTGGTGCAAGGCTTCTACCTAGGCGAGCCCGTGCCGCTATCCAGAACGCCATTTTCAACCCAATAAAAAAAAGACGCGTCCGTAAAAAAACGGCGCGTCTTTTTTCGTCTCTAGTGGATGCCCAACATGATCTTAGCTTGGCGTGACAAATTGTCGACGGACCAAGCCGGCTCCCACACGAGATTGATCTTGACCTCTTTGACCTCAGACAAGGCACTCAAGGTGTTGTCAATATCTTCGCTTAGCATATCCGATAGCGGGCAGCCCATGATCGTCAGGGTCATCGTGACCACACAGGTACCAGCATCGTCTAAGGCGACGTCATAGATTAAGCCGAGATCGACGACATCGACGCCCAGCTCCGGATCAATCACCTGCTCTAACGCAACCAGCGCTTTGTCTTTGAATGTTTCGTCCATTGTCTCGACCTCCTTATCAATGCCATTATACCCTGTGTCGCCCAAATGGCCTAGCCTAGGTTTAAAAAGCGGGCACTTTCTCTAAGGTGTCATCGAAGTACAGCTGGCCGTCATACACGATCGTTGGTACGCTGGTGATCCCGGCTTCCGCGATGGCTTGGCCTACCTGTGCGTCCACCAATTCGGTTTGCGGGTTGTGGTGCACCCCGTAAGTGGTTTCCAAATAGGCGCGCACGTCTGGCGCCGCCTTGAGCGCATCGAGGTTGGCAAAAATTGCTTTGGTGAAGTCCAACGCCGCTTCAGGGTCCGTATAATCGACATAGCCATGGGCGACGTTGCCACTGACTAACGGCACCTTTTGCTTGCTCCAAAACTGGATGTGCAGCTGCACGCGGCCTGCCGCGACCGCTTTTTCCAGTTCGGCAAAATGGGCTTCGAACCAGTCGCGGGTCTCGGAGCAGCCGAGATTGAAGACGGCCCACACTTGATGTGGCGCATCTGCGTGGCCAAACGTTAACGTGTTACTTGGTTGAAATTGACTCATATCCTAACTTCCTTCTCTGTTGACTAAGTGCCGACTGCCGCCCTTAAAACCGCGCCAAACAAAAATCGCCCCTTGCATAAACTCACGCAAGGGACGACTTTCGCCGTGGTACCACCCATTTTCGCCGCGACTGCGGCCTCTTCGGCACAAACGATGCCTAGGGGGTTATCGCGCCCACGCGCGCTTGCAGCTTGCACTGCTTGCGAGACTCCGGAGTCATCTTCACCATCAGCTTGATGCTGCCCTTCCACTATCGGCAGTCGCTTGACCCCGCACTGATGCTTACTCATTCCATCACCGTCTGCTTTTCGGTTAGGGTTAATATAGCCACTCCTTGACGATAAGTCAATGTCCAATTGCGTTGCCACCCCACTTGCGGTACGCTACTGGGAGAATTTTCCCGCCGGTTCATGGCGGGGCAAAGGAGTTTGCTATGCCCATCACCCGTTGTACCACCGCCGATCTATTGACCCTCGGCCAGATCAGCATCGAAACCTTCAGCGATACCTTCGCTATCGCTAACTCGCCGGAACGCCTGTCGGCCCACCTCGAAACCGCCTATACCCCGCAAAAATTACGCGCCGAACTCAACACCGCCGGTAGCGCCTTTTACCTGCTAACCGTCGACGGTCAGCCTGCCGGGTACCTCAAATTGAATGCCGATACGGCCCAAACCACAGCCCAAGGCCCAGACAGCCTCGAAATCGAGCGGCTCTACTTACGCCAAAAACGGCAACACCGCGGCTACGGCCAAACCTTGATTGCCTTTGCCGAAGCCCGCGCACACGCCCTGGGTAAGCACCGCCTGTGGCTTGGCGTCTGGGAACGCAACGACCCTGCCAACGCCTTTTACCAGCGCCTAGGGTTTCAGCGCTTCAGCCACCGCCCCTTCCTACTAGGCACCGGCGACCAGACAGACCTGCTGCTTGAAAAGCACCTCACCAATTAAACCGGTGCAAACAACGGCCCGCTCAGGGAAATGCCACCTGAGCGGGCCGTTGTTTGATCAAAGCTTACCTTCTTTTTTCCAGGTGGCATTGCGGACTAGACGGTAGATCGTCGCGGCGGTAGGTACCCCCACCAGCATCCCCACGATGCCGCCAAGCCCAGAACCGATCGTGATCGCGGCCAGGACCAAGATCCCTGGCAGACCGATCGAGCCGCCAACCACTCGCGGATAGATCAAGTTGCCTTCGATTTGCTGCAGGCAGATTAAGAAGACCACGAACAACACGGCTTGCATCGGACTAGACACTGCGATCAAAACAAACCCGACCGTGCCGCCGATGAACGCCCCGACCATCGGGATCAAAGCGGTCATCCCGATCAAGGCGCCGATCGAAACGGCGTTCGGGAAGCGGAATAGCAACATCCCCAGCGCACACAAGGTCCCGAGAATGAACGCTTCGGTCACCTGCCCCACGATGAAGCTCGAAAACATATCGTTGGCGACTTTCAACACGTAGCGCACCTTCGCCATCAAGCGTTCTGGGAAGAAGGCAGCGCACACGCGGTTCAAGCGGCTGCCGATCCGCTCCTTGCCGCTGACCAAGTAAATGGCGAAGGTGAACGCCAAAATAAAGCTGAAGATGCCAGACGCCAGGTTCCCAAAAATCGAGATCGAACTGGAGAACACGCCTGAAACCCCAGACGACACGTACTTCATCACTTTGGATTGGATACTGGTCCAATCGATCTTCGCGCTGGCCAGCTGCTTGGTCAAGGCGTTGGCTTGATCCGACTTGGTCAGCCACTGATTCACTTGTTTGAGCGTCTCCGGCAAGCTGCTGAAGAAGCCGTCGATCGCCGTGATAAATTGCGGCAAAACTAAGCGCAAGACCCCGGCAATGATCGCGATGATCAACACCAACGCCGCTAGGATCGCTGCTGGCCGCCGCAAGCTAGCCGCCCATTTGGCTTGCGCCCGCGGCCAAAAATGCCGCTCCAACCGCACGCATAACAAGTTGATACAAAAAGCGAGCGCACCACCGATCACTAACGGCAGTGCGATTTGAAACAGCGCTTGAAACCCAGCAAATAACTGTGCCGGATAGATCAAGCACACCAAGAATATAGCCCCGATCACGAGGTACCGGAGCGCTTGAGAACGTGTGACTTTCACGATGGACAATCCTCCTATTGGCTAATAGTGTACCGTGAATCGCGTTTTGCCGCTACAAGATCGGTGATAATAGCCGCGAAAAGGCCTGCTTGAACCGCAACCACGCAGACATCTCGTGGAAGTCTTGAGCGGTCACCAGCGTACTTTTTTCGCTATCCGCTAAAAAGATCTCGTGGAGCTGCTGGGCCACCGGCCGGTCGTAGATGAAGGCGTTGGCTTCAAAGTTCAACTTGAAGCTGCGAAAATCCATGTTCGCCGAGCCCACCGAGCTGATCGTGTCGTCGATCGTGATCACCTTGGCGTGAATAAACCCGTCTTCGTAGAAGTAGATCTTCGCGCCGTCTTCGGCCAACAACCGCGCGTAATATTGGGTCGCGCGGTAAACGAACGCGTGGTCCGGCATATGTGGCACCATAATGCGCACGTCGACGCCAGAATAGATCGCGCTGCGCAAGGCATTCAGCACCGAATCATCGGGGATCAAGTACGGCGATTGAATGTACAGGTGTTCCCTGGCGGAGTTGATCATCCGCAAGTACCCAAGCTTGATCTGCTCCATGTCCCCGGTCGGCCCGCTAGAGACGATTTGCACCATGGTTTGGCCCATTCCGTGATTATGTTTCGGAAAATGTGTCTGGTTGACATCCAACTTATGGGCCTCGACCGTCGCGTCCCAATCTTGGATGAAGTGCTGTTGCAACCCCAAGACACCGTCGCCTTCGAGCTTCAAGTGGGTGTCCCGCCAATAACCGAACTTCTGGTCCCGCCCGACGTATTGGTCCCCAATGTTGAAGCCACCGATATACCCGGTCCAGCCGTCGATCACCACGATCTTGCGGTGGTTGCGGAAGTTCAAGCGGAAGTCCAGCAGGTTCGAGTGGATCCCCAAGAACGGTTCCGCATAGCCACCGGCATCGCGCAGCGGCTGAAAGAATTCTGCCCGTGCGCCCATCGACCCCCAAGAATCATACAAGACCCGCACATCGACGCCTTCGCGAGCCTTTGCCACTAAGGTGCTCAAGATCTCTGACCCCAGCTGATCGGCATAAAATGTATAGAACTCGATGTACACATGGTGCTGTGCCTGGCGGATCTCACTTTGCATATCCGCAAACAACTGGTTGCCGTCTGTAAAAATCGCCGTCTGGTTATTCGTCGTGACGAAGGCGCCGTCGATGTTTTGGAACAACTCGATCATGTTCTTCACAGACGCTTCCGTATGCGTATTCTCCGCCGAATACGGTGGGATCGAGGTGCGCTGCCGCTCCAAGGCCTCCGTCAATTCCGCATTCGGCTGCGCCCGGATCTTGTCCAATTGCCGGTGGCTCAACTTCCGCCCGAAAAAGGCATACAGTAAAAAGCCTACTAGCGGCAAGAAGTTCAGCACCAATAACCACGCCCAAGTCGCCGCAATGTCGCGCTTTTCGCGAAACACCGTAATGACCGAGGCGATGACGTTCAAAGTGATGACGATCGAGATGATCGTCTTGATCACAGTCCAACTCATCTAATGTCCTCCTCAATGATACTTGGTATTAACCTACCGCACTGACGGTCAAAAGCAAGCAATAATTAGCTACTATCCTGCTAACACGGGCATTTCATGGGCGTGTGCTAGCAAAAAAACGGGTCAGCCGTCATGCGACCGATCCGCTTCTTCTATGCTGTATGCCAATGATACCTGGGTTTAGTCCCTACTGCCGGCAGTTAGGCTCCGCGGGTCGGGGCTGGAGACGCCATGGCGCCGGCTGCGAAGCGTTGCTTCTCCGCCTAAACCCTGAGCCATACGAGCCGTTCCGGCTCATGCATGTCTCAGGGTTTGCGCAAATCAGCTACCGCTGATTCCTTCACGGCTGAGCCCCGACCCGCTCCACCTAACCGCCTACGATTGTGGTATCAACTGACTTTTATCAAAATAATACGGCAGTAGTCACAGCGGTAACTGTAGAACATTGGCTAATGTTGCCCGATTATTACAGCGTCCGAATCACGGCTGACTCTCATGAACTGGCTGATGACAACCCGTCGACACAACCACGATCAACGTTGCTTAATTCCACCACTGGAGTTCGCAGGTTAATTGGTCCAGGGCCAGGGGGTGCGGCTGTCTTAGACGCACACCTAAACCCGCGCCGGGTCACACTCTGTTTTTGAAGGCGTCGCGGAGGGCGAGGTAGAGGATCGGGACGACGACGGCGGTGGAAAACGCGTTGATGGTGGCACTGGTCAAGCTCAAGAAACTAGTGACGACCGCGACTTTGAAGCTGGTTCCAACCATCAGCGCTTCGACGATCGACACCAGATACGATGTGATCACCTTGGTCACGCCGGCGGTGATACTGATCGCGATGATCTGCTTGAGACTTAACGGCTGCGTTTTACCCTTGAACGCCTTGAACAGGCCGGAAATCACGACCGCCTGCACCGCACATTCCAACACCGTCAGCCAACTGGTCGCGGCGAACCCATTCACCAAATCGAAACCGCCCAGGCCGATGGCACTGGCGATAAACCCGTACCTGCCACCTAAAAATAAAATCGCCAAGGCCATCAACGTGTTGCCAAAATGAATGAATGGCTTACCGACTAACGCCGGCAACGGGATCCGTAACATCCAGATCCCGATATAAATAATTGCCGCAAACAAACCGGTGAATACTAACTTCCGTAACTGATTGGTACGTTGCATCCTTTTTCCCCCTATGCTGGTAACTGTGCTAATAACCACGGCAATCCGGCCGCATAATCGACGCCGAAGCGGACGTCGCGGTGGGCGGCAAGCGTCGCGCTGATGGCTTTGGACACGAAGGTCATTGCCAGCTGGCTCGCCGCCTGCAACCCCAGCCCCCGCAACAAGGCGCCGCACAAGACGCTGGCGAAAATATCGCCCGTGCCAAAATAATGCCCAGCCAAACTCGCCGTCGTCAAACACCACGGCGGCGAGCCTGGTCCGGCCCCGGCGACGCCTAAGTCACCGGATTCGAGCGGCGCGCCGGTCAACACCACCGTCACTTCAAAACGGGCCGCGACCCGCGCAGCCAATGCCTTGGCCGTTGCCGCGGTCAACGGTGCCGGCGTTAACGGCTCATCCAATAGTAACAGCGCCTCCGTTGGGTTAGGCGTGATCACGGTAGCCTGGGTGACCAATGTGCGCATCGCCTTGACGTAAGCCGCATCGAAGCCGTGGTACAACTGTCCGTTATCCGCCATGACCGGGTCGATCACGCGCACCGGCACGCGGTGAAAACGCGGCAGCCAAGACTGCCACACTGCCAACGCGTTGTGCCCCAAATACCCTAACAACAACCCGTCTGGCTGCAAGCCCAGCGTCTGCCAATGAGTCAAGATCGCCGGCATCTGCGCAGATAGATCTAAAAAGGTGTTTTTCCCCAAGCCCCCTGTGTGCGTCGACAATAACGCCGTCGGTAAACTGAAGGGATTGAAATCCATGGCCGCGATCAACGGCAGCGCGACGCCCAAAGACACCTGCCCGATCCCAGACAGGTCCTGGCTAATGATAACGCTTGGTTGTACCCCCATAACGGCCCCCTTTTTGGTGTCAGCACACCAGGTACGTTTTGTGTCATTGTAAGCGATATGCCGCGTGAATACCAGGATTTACTGAAAACGTCCGCTACTATTCAGCAAACGGTGCTTGACAGTGCCCCTATTGCAATGGGTATGCTAGGTCTATTCACTTAGCTGGAGGTTAGTATGCTCGGAACGATTTTTAACACCGCCATGATCATCTTAGGCAGCACCCTCGGGAGTGTTTTCCGCAAGGGGCTCAAAGACAGCACCCACAACATGTTAATGGACGCCCTCGGGCTGGCGACGATCGCTATCGGCTTGAACACAACGATCACCCACATGCCGGATTCCAAATACCCGGTCTTATTCATCGCCAGCCTCGCCATTGGGGCCTTGATCGGCGCTTGGTTAGACCTCGACGGCCGCTTCAACCGCCTGCTGGCCCGCCGCCAAGGCCAAAACGACCTCGCGCAAGGCCTCTCGACAGGGATCTTGCTCTACTGCATCGGCACGCTGTCGATCGTCGGCCCGATCACCGCGGCGTTAAAAGGCGACACCACGATGCTCATGACCAACGGCATGCTCGACGCGGTCACCAGCACAGTTTTGGCCGCTAGCTTCGGGATCGGCATGATCTTCGCCGCACCGGTCTTATTCTGTTGGCAAGGCGGCATCTACTTACTCGCCAAAGCGCTGCAAGGGGCGATTTCCAGCGCGATGATCACCGAGCTGAGCATCGTCGGCGGGATCTTGATCCTCGCTTCCGGGATCTCGATTCTGGACTTGAAGCCGATCAAGACGCTGAACCTCCTCCCAGCGCTAGTCGTCCCCTTGGTCGTCGTCGGGCTCTTCCAGCTGTTTTGAGGTCGCGCCACAACAAGCAAAAGGGCAAGCCGAGTCGCTGGCTTGCCCTTTTAACGTGATCACCCAAGTTTTCGTTCTAACCGGCGGATCTTGTCAAAGACCTGATCTTCTTGGCGGCGCGCCGCAAAATTAGCGGAATAAAGCGTGCTGTGCGGCCGCGCGACCTTGGTGTAACGAATTTTGGGTGCGTGGGCGTACACACCTGGATTGTTGGCGACGAAGCTAGCCGTAAACCAGTAATCCTCCGCTAGGCGCAAACTTTCATCGAAGCGCAGGTCCCCAATGGCCTGGCGCAAGAAGGCCTTGTTCCAGACATAGCCACCGATCGCCGTGCCGTGGTGAGACACCTGATTAAACATCGCCACCTGGTCCAAGTACTGCCATGGCGTTTTCGTCACCGGCGCGGCGTGCCACCACCGGTAGCCTACGCTGGTACCGACGACTTCTGGGTGTGCAAAACCAGCCGCCAGCGTCGCGACAAAATCAGGTGCCAGCAAGTCGTCGCCATCGACAAACGCCACCGCCTCCCCGCTTGCCCGCACGAGTCCGGCATTACGGGCCTTGCAGCTGCCGGCATGCGCCGGCAGCTGCAAGGCGTGCCAAGCGGAATGCCCCGCCACAAAATCTGCCGCAACGGCCGCAGAACCATCTTGCGAGTGGTCGTCCACCAACCACAACTCAAAATCGACTGTTTGGCGGGTCAACGAGTCTAACATCGGGCGAAAATAAGGCCCCAGGTCATAAACTGGGACGATTAAACTCAAACGCATTTTATCCCCTCCTTACCTAACTCGTATTATCCCCATGTCGCGGTAAAGGTCAAAGAATATGCCTTGCGCGCACCAAAAATACGACCCCCAAGATTCCTGGTTAGAATCTGGCGGCCGCACTTTGGGTTTGGCAACTAGTGCGTGTCCTTACGGTTGATCACTTCGTTATTGGTGAAGCGCGGTTCTTTTGGACTTTGAATGAACAGCGGCACAGATTCTTCGATCACCTCGGAGAATTCTAAGCCATACCATTGTGCCGGCGTCGTGGTCACGTTTTGTAACCACAGCCGGCCGCCAATCAGGCGTTTTTGCCAAGCGGGGATGTTATCCGCGTTCAATAGTCCGGCAGGTTTTTCGCCAATGATGACGAAGCGGAAATCGCCGACGCGCCGATGTTTCATCGTCGAGTAGGTCGGTGCTTGCGGTTGTAGGACCTGGTCGTCCAACAAGTCGTTGATGATCTGGCGGATGTAGATGTTGACGTGTTGGGAACAGCGGAAACCGAGGTACAGCTGAACCGACACGACATTATCGGTGTGCATCATGTCCACGGTATAGCGCATCTCCCACGGCGAGTCCGTTTCGTTGACCGTGACGAACCAGTAGACCTTGGCCCGCTTCGGTTGCTTGTCGAGAATCGAATACATCGCCGTGCGCTTCAAGCGGTACCCGGCTTTGACCTTGGTCATGTACACCAGGTTCGTCGTCAACAGCGGCACCGACTCATCTTGAGACAACGCCTGCAACTGCGGTAAGTAGTCGGTCAAGGTGACGTATTCACTTTCGTCTTGGTAGCGTTCGCGGAACTTATTGCCGAAGAACCACACCACCATCAAGCCTAAGATCAACACCATGATCAACAGCGTGATGTAGCCGCCTTTGACGAACTTGGTCAGGCTGGCGGCTAAGAAAATCGCCTCGATGGCCGCGAAAAAGCCGGCAAACACCCCGGCGCGCAGCCGCGACCCATGTGTGCTCAAGAATTCAAACAACAGCAAGGTGGTCATCAGCATCGTGACGGTGATCGCCAAGCCATACGCCGCTTCCATATGTTCGGAGGTCTTGAAGTACCACACGACCCCTAGCGTCACCACGCACAAAAACCAGTTGACCAGCCCGATGTAGATCTGGCTACGGGTATTGTTCGGATGGTGGATCGCCATTTTAGGCAAAAACTTCAGCCCCACCGCTTCATTGACCAACGTATACGACCCGGTGATCAGCGCCTGTGAGGCGATCACCGCGGCGAACGTCGCCAAAACGATGGCGACTGGCCGCACGCTATCCGGCAACATCGTGTAAAACGGGTTGATCGAAGCCAAGTTGCGGTAGGCCTGATCTTGGTAGTGGTTGAGCAGCCAGGCCCCTTGCCCGAAGTAATTGAGCATCAACATCGCGTAGACGAACGGCCAGGTGCGGTAAATATTGCCCTTGCCGACATGGCCCATGTCTGAATACAAGGCCTCTGCCCCAGTGGTGGCCAGGAAAATACTGCCGAGCAAAAAGATGCCGACTTTATTTTCTGGGCTGAACAAGATCTTCAGCGCGTACACCGGTGACAACGCCTTGAGGATCTCCAGGTGCGTCGTCAGGTGCAAGGTGCCACCGATGCCGAGAAACAAGAACCACAGCAGCATCACCGGCCCGAACAACCGGCCGATGCTGGCGGTCCCGAACCGCTGGATCAAGAAGATCCCCAAAATGATGACCGCGGTGATCGCGATCACCACCGTTTGCGAGTCGCTGAAGATTACCTGGCCGAAACGCTGGCCTTTTAACCCTTCGATCGCCGAAGTGACGGTCACCGCTGGCGTCAGCGTGCCATCTGCGAGCAGCGCCGCCCCACCGATCAACGCCGGCACGGCCAGCCAGCGCCCGCGGTGGCGAACCAAAGCATAAAGCGCAAAGATACCCCCTTCACCGCGGTTATCCGCCCGCATGGCGATCAAGACGTACTTGATCGTCGTCAGCAACATCAAGGTCCAAAAAATCAACGAAATCGAGCCGATAATGTAATCAGGCGTCAACGCCCCCACCTTACCGGCATCCCCGATGACTGCATTCATCACGTACAATGGGCTCGTCCCGATATCCCCGTAAACGATCCCCAATGTGATCAGCATTCCGGCGAATGACACTGCCTTCCGCTTTTGACTCAAGCCAAATTCCTCCTTATGATGCGTGGTGACAATAGCATAAAGCCCACCAGCACAAAATACAATTGAAAGTTGGCCCGCAAAGCCCACGCAAAAAAGGCCAGGCGCCCCTCCAACCGTCACAATCCCTTGCAACGGGCCAGGTGGTGCCGTGGCCTTTTTACCGCTTAATAAAATGACGGCTTGTCCCCATCCGTTCCGGGTTGATCGACTCCGAGTGACGCGCCGAGGTGCTGGGTCGGGTCGTTGATCAACTTGACGACCAAATCGGCGATACTCTTGCGACTCACCTCGGTGCCTTTGAACGGCTCCCCTTTGGTGGTGGTTTCGTAGCTGACGATATCTTGATTCGATAACCACGCCGGGCGAATGATCGTGTAGTCCAAGTCACTGGTTTCGATCACCTTAGCCGCGGCCGCATAGGTCTCCAAATACCCGCCGTCAAGCATTTGGTGATTCCACTTGCCATACGCCCCAGGCACCTCATCATAGATGCCTAGCGTCGAGATCCAGATCAGGCGCCGGACCCCTGCTTGGTCCATGGCCGCGACCACCTCTTGGGCCTGCTTTTCGATTTGGGCATTGCCTAAGTTGGCATAGACGATATCGATGCCTTGCAGCGCCTTTTGGAGGTCCGCCGCGTTCAACACATCCCCATCGATCACGGTTTCCCGCTGGCTGTCCGTCACCGTTAAGCGGTTGGCCTGGCGTAAAAACAAGGTCAAATGATGCGTCGTTTCCTGCAATAATTGTTGCGTCGCCAAGCGGGCGATCTGCCCGTGCGCGCCTAAGATCAATACATTTGCCATGATTTAGCTTCCTTTCTTGTGCTTACACTGACTTATTATAAGCACTCGGGGCCAAATAAAAACGGACACCTTGGCGTCAGTGTCCGTTCACCACCGCCAACTTGCGCGCACGCAACAAGAAGCCGTTGATCTCATCTTGAAAATAAGCTTGTAAGTAGGTTGTTTCCTGGGCAGCACTCACCGGCGTTGGCGCCAACAGCCAGCTTTTGAGCCCGGCCAACAACGCGTCACCCAGCAACGTCTTGACGAACCCGCAATACGCGGTGTCGATGACCACCGTCTCCGCTTGCCCCATCGTGGTAAAAATATCGGCGACCATCGTTTGCAGGTGCTGGCGGATCACCTGTTCCGGTGCATTTTGCTCATCGATTTGGAGCACCCGCTGGTAAAAGGCGCGGTTGGCAGCAAAGTAGGCGACGATGCTGGCCACGGTTTGCGGCCAGTAGCGGTAGTGGCCACAATAATGGGCCGCTGCCGCCACTTCACTGGCGTAAATCGCCCCTAAGACGTCGTATTTATCCCGGAAGTAATCGTAAAAGGTCTGCCGCCGCAACCCGGCCTCTCGCATGATCGTGGTCACGTTGATGGCCGTGAAGGGTTGGCTGATCACCAGCCGCTTGGTGGCGTCAGCAATTTTTGTTTTCGTGTCCATACGCACTCACCTCGCCTCCATCATAGCCACCTCACGCGGTGGTTTCAACCGCCAAGCCCAAGTAGCGCCGCGCCAAGTTTTCCGCTTGGCTGGCTGTCACCTGTAGCCCTTGCAAGCCGCTGACATCGGCGTCGAGCGTGGCAAACTGGCAACTCGTCAGGTCCCAGCCCTTCAGCCGCAGCCCCAACAACCCGAGGCGGTCGATGGCACAATCTTGCAGCTGCAAGTGGGTGATCCGCCCGCGGCTTAATTCCGCATGCGCCAGGCGACAACTGACAAAAGTCACGGTTTTCAAGGTTGCTTCAGGCAGCCACGCCAAGTCCATTTGGCAGTCCGTGAAGACCACCTCACTGAGATACGCCTGCGACAAGTCCACCCCCGTCAGCCGGCACTGGTCAAACCGCACGCGGTAAAACGCCGCCTCACTGAGGTCCGTATTCGCCCAGTCGCAATGGGTGAACACCACGTCGCTGGCTTCGAAGCGTTCCGCTTGCATCGCGGTGAAATCGACTTGTTGCACCCGGCTGTTTTCGATCGTCGGGTGGTGCCGCCACTGGGAATCAAACTGACCGCCAGCCACCGCCACCCCTTGCAGGTACGGCTCGGCTACGGGCCAGTCGCTGATGGCCAGCGGCGTTAATTCTGGGGTGATCTTTGGTTTTTGCACGTACTCTTCCTACTTTCCAGTGCGTCCTATGCTATGCTAATGGTAACCGTTTTCGACTGGGGGAAGCAAGCACATGATCAAACATGTTTTTTCTGATATGGATGGCACCTTACTGAATTCTCAAGGGCGCCTCGCGCCGAGCAACGCAGCCTTGATCCACCAGGCCGGGCTACCGGTCACCTTAGTGTCCGCTCGCGCGCCAATTGAAATGCTGCCCGCCATCACCGCCTTGCACCTGCAAGGGCCACAGATCGCCTTCAACGGCGGCTTGATCTTCCGGCTGGGGGCTGCGGGCATCGAGCCGCTGACGGCCACCCCATTGCCGGCAGCCAGTGCCCAGACGTTGTTGAGGCAGATCCACCAGCAGTTTCCTACTGTCAGCTTAAGCTTCTATGACCGCAAGCGGTGGTACACGACCCATATCGATGCCGGCATTCGCTATGAACAACGCCTGACCGAACAGGCGCCTGAGCTGTTAGTGACCGGGCTTGAGGCGGCCGCGTCACTGACCTTGTTCAAGCTGATGATGATCACCTTCGATCCCGACGAAATGCAAGCCCTCGAGACCTTTTTGCGGGCTTTGGCCGTCCCTGGCGTCGCGATTCAGCGCTCCGGTAGCGACTACTTAGAGATCACCAGCCAACAAGCGACCAAAGCGCACGGGCTGCATTACCTTTTCACCGCCAACGGCCTCACGCGCGCCGATACCGCCGCCTTCGGGGATGGCCACAACGACTTGCCGATGCTCACGCGCGTCGGCACCCCGATCGCCATGGCCAACGCCCAACCCGAGGTCTTGGCCGCCTGCACCCATGTGACCGCTTCTAACGACGACGACGGCGTGGGGGTCGGGATCCACCGCTTCTTACTTCAGCAGTAACATGAGCGCGTGCCAAACCAACGTGGCGCCATACACCAGCACGATTGCACCCGAGATCAAGTTGACCCACAGGAGAAACCGCCGCGGTAGGCGGTTTTTTAGTATCCCGATCACGAAGGTCACGCCGAAAAACCACAGCGCGGTACTGGTTAAGATCCCGAGTAAAAATGGCCACACCTCAGCCGTGGTCAAGGTACTGCGCATCGCGCCGAAAGAAACGCTGGTGTCGATGATCGCCTGGGGGTTGGCAAAGGCCACCACCCACGCGGCGGTGAAAGCTTCTTTTAACGGCATCACCTTATTATCATTGCCGATCGCGCTACTGCTGGCGCCGCGGATGATGCCGTAGCCCATCCACATCACGATCCCGCCACCGATCAGCAAGATCGCCAGCTTGAGCCACTGCCAGCGCGTGATCAAAGCGCCCATCCCCAAAAAGGCGATTACGGTCAAGGCGGTGTCGGCTAACCACACAAAACTAGCGATCAAAGCCGCGCGCCTCAGCCGGTTGCTCATCGCGCTGTTAAACACGAACAGATTCTGCATTCCAATCGAACTCACCAGCGCGATACTGATTAGCATCCCGCGTAAATAAACGGCAAACATAATTTCCTCCGATCCGCTTCGAACAAAAAGGCACCCACCCCATGATCTTCCAGCGAAATGCGCTGTGCCTACGATCATGTGGTGGATGCCTAAACCGTGTGCCCGACGACAACACGGCCTAATAGCGGTTTAATTTAAGGTTATGCTACCGAATCATTCACTGACTGTCAACTACTTCTTCAACAACTTCTCAGCCAAAGCCTTGACCTCATCGTCGCTTTGGTCGAGCAATGGCTTCATCTGTTCTTCAGTCTTAATGGTGTCGTGGTTGTTTTGTTCCATGTAGAAGTTCCAAAGCGCGTCGCGAACCGGCGTGTCGCTGTCGCCCCAATCGAACACTTCAGCCATCGTCTTGTCCAACACTAATGTCTTCTCTACTGCTGCTGCCATGATCACATTACCTCCATTGCTTAGTCACTTTCTACACCCCTTATTATAGTCGCAAAATCAGTTTGTGGCACATTTAAATTAACATAATTTCTAAAATAATCAGGAACGCCGTAAAAGGACCGGCAGTTAGGCGCCGCGGGTCGGGGCTGGAGGCGCCATGGCGCCGGCTGCGAAGCGTTGCTTCTCCGCCTAAATCCTGAGCCATACGAGCCGCAAGCGGCTCCTGCATGTCTCAGGGTTTGCGCGAATCAGCTACCGCTGATTCAACCACGGCTGAGCCCCGACCCGCTCCGCCTAACTGCCTACGATTGTGGTATCAGCAGACTTTCCGTCAGCATCATACGGTGTCGGTATGACTGGTAGCTGGGAAACAATGGCTGACAATGCCTGATCACTGTGTCATACGAATCTCGGTTCGCCTCTGGTGCTCACTGTTCGCATGAACTAGCTGAAGGTCACTCATCAACCGTTACCGGAGTTCGCGGGGCAATTGGCCCAGGGCCCGGGCGTGTGGTTGGCGGAGGCGATGAATGGCTCAGGGGTGAAATTGTTGTTGGCGGTTTACCGCCTACAACAAGGCCGAGCTTGAAGACAACTTGTTGGCTTCAAGTCGTGCCCACCCCGTTCCAGCCATTCATCGCCGGAGCCAGCCGCACCCCGGCGCCCGCCCAGCCAATTGCCCTGCGAACGGCCACCCCTCTACTCCGGTCGCCAGCCATTCGCTCGCCAAAGCCAGCCGCACCCCGGGCCCGCCCCGACCAATTGGCCTGCGAACAATCCTGCGTACAGCGGCCATGGTCCTCAGAGCAGTGCCGGCTTGCCCAGTAAGTAGCCTTGGATCACGTCGCAAGGATAATCGCGGCGGATCACCGCCAGCTCTTCTGGCGTCTCTAGGCCTTCGATCGCCAACATTTTGTGCGTTGCTTGCGCCATGCGATACCACAAGTTAAGCTTCGGGGCGAGCTCGGCGATGGTCGCAAACGGGCGAAAGTTTTGCAGTGCAAACTTATACTCCGCCACCGAAAGGGCCATCCGGTGAACCATTTGTGGCGAGTTTTGGCCGGTGCCGACATCGTCCACGCACACTAACACCCCGTGGTCCGCGTAATGCTGGGCCGCAACCACCAGCTGGTCTTCTGTCACGCCTGGCGCCAGTCGTTCCGTCAACTCGAGGAACAGGCGTAACGACGTCTGCGCGTTGACCCGCATCGCCATCGCCATGAAGGCCGGATCGATAAATTGATCCTGCTCCAAGTTGAACGACAGCAGCTCAATGTTCGCCGGCATCGCCGCGATGGTCGTCACCAATAGCGGCTCAATGCTGTCGACGGTGAGCGCGCTAAAATTTGCCGGCAACACCCACTGGCCACCGCGCCACTCCCGAAGGAATAATTCATACCCGATTGGCGCCTGATGGTCAGGCACGAGATCAAATTTTGGTTGGCCAAAGAACCGGAACATCCCCCACACCTCCTACCGTCTGCCACCCCAAACTAAAAAACGACCTGAACATGTCTCTCTCATGTGCGGGTCGTCTGCTCGGAAAAAGCTTCCGAACTTGAGCAAAGTTCAGATTTAACTGATTGCCTTCAGTATACTCATAAAATAATTAATAATCCACCGCATGCCAAGTTTTGCCGGCAGTCTTCATTCGGCGCTTTGCCTAAGCGCCTTTTCCCGCCGCAACGCCCACAAGTTGACCACCAGCGCGCAAGCCATCAACGCTAAGCCTAAGCCCATGATGTGGTGCAGACCGGTGAACATGATGCCGCGCATTTGCGGCAACAACGCCTGTGGCAGCGACTTATTGCTGGCGGCATTAGACAAGTTGTTCATCATTTTGATCGTGATCTTGCCCGCACTGGCCGCCACCCCAACGCGCAAGGCATGGTTCATCAGCAACCCGTACACCGCCGCCGTCAGCGTCTGGCTGAGCATGCGGATCAGGAAACTAAAACTCGTCGCCACCGGAACATCCGGCTTGGCCGCATCGGTTTGCACTTTGACTTGCAACTCACTGAAACACAAGCCGTTGCCATAGCCTTGGAAGATCCCGGCGACCAATATCGCCCAATACGGCGCGTGCACATTGACCAACACCATGATCAAAAAGGTCATGCTCAAGGTGACGACCCCCACGAAGATCACTTGCTGTGGCGACAAGTGGCGTCGCAATGGCGCCGACGAGCCAGACCCTAAGAAGTTCGTGAACGACCCAGGAATCTGGGTACACCCCCCGACAAGGGCGCTGACGCCAAGCAGCGCCTGCACCCACATCGGCGCGTACACGATGAAGCCCATGAAGGCACCCCAGATCAAGGCGAACAAGACAAAGTCCACGACCAACGCCGGATCTTTGAATAGCCGCCCCGGAATGATCGGGTCCGCCGCCTGTCTTTCGACGTGCAGCAAGCCGCCCAAACACAAAACCGCCAGCACTAGCAGGCCGCCGATCACTCCGGCCCCTGCTGAACCGATCATTTCGATAGCGGCCAACAACGCGATCAACCCCACCGTCAACAGCATCGCGCCGCCATAATCGACCCGGGCATTGCGCGGCGGGCGTTTTTGTTCCCGAAAAAAAAGTTGGACCAAAATCGCCGACACCAACCCGATCGGGACGTTTAAGTAAAAGACCCAGTGCCACGACCACGCATCCACGATCGCCCCACCCACCAAGGGACCGATGATGGTCGCGGTCGAATAACTTGCCGACACCAACCCGAGCACCTGCATCCGCTTGCGCGGGTTGGCATAAAGTTGTGCGTAGATGATGTAAGGCAACGAGATCATCCCCCCGTTGCCGATTCCGGCCACAGCGCGCGCCACGATCAAGGTGACCATGTTCGGCGCTAACCCTTGTAACAAGCTGCCTAACACAAACAGTAGCGCCGAGAACTGATAGGCCCGCCGGTTGCCCAGCCGCTCGCCTAACTTACTCCATAGCGGGGTCGACACCGCTGTGCCGAGCAAGAAGATCGCCACGATCCACCCCATGAGCTCCAACCCATGGAGATCCGCGATAATTGCGGGCAACGCCGTATTCACGATCGTATTGTCCAACCCACTCATCGCGTTAGACAGCAATAACGCGGCGGTGACGATGATGACATTTTTCTTATTCAAACCAGATTCCTCTTTCTCAATTAATGCATACTTACTAATATAGCGCTGATACGCGGTTGAAAACAGGGCGACAAGCATGATTCGCTTGAAATCCTAAAATGCGCTAATATAGAAATAATTTTAAGGAGGCACTCATGGCAACTACTTTTAGCATTGCGACGCCCGCTGACTTACCTGCGATCGTCGCGATTTATAACCAAGCCATTCCAGGAAGGCTGGCGACCGCGGACTTAGAACCCGTCAGCGTGGCGTCCAAGCAAGCGTGGTTTGATACCTACGACGCCAAGTCTCGCCCGTTATGGAAGATTTTGGTCGCCGGGCAGCTCGCCGGCTGGGTCGGGTTAGAGGACTTCTACGGGCGCCCCGCTTACCGCCAAACCGCCGAGATCAGCATCTACATCGACAACCACTTTCACCACCAAGGTCTCGGCCAACAAGCCTTAGACTACGTGGTGTCCCAACTGCCGCGCCTCGACTTGAACACCTTGGTGGCCTTCATTTTCGCCCACAACACGCCGAGCCAAGGCCTATTCCAAAAAAATGGCTTCAGCCGCTGGGCCCACCTACCCGATGTCGCCTTGATGGACGACAATTGGCGCAGCCTCGACATCCTCGGGCGCCATTTTTAACCCGCATACACAAAAAACGCGGTCAAGCCGAAACTTGACCGCGTTTTTGTCTGTCTTGCGGCTTCACGGCAACTGCGCCAGCCGCCACTGCGCGATTGCGGTGATCAAGGCTGTGGGCAGCGGCTCGGCATACGGAAATTGAATCGCGCCTTTACTGGTCCGGTACCCTTTAAGCTGGTCGGCGAACGCAGCGATCGGCGCCGGCGTCGGGTAAAACCCCAGATGCTGCTTGTTGGCGCCAAAATACACGACGGCTTGTCCTTGCCAAAACGTCGGCATGCCGTAACTAATTTTTTCTGTCGCCTGTGGCAATGCAACCTTCAATACGGCGTAGATCGTCTTGAGGTGCGGCTGGGCAAGCGCAGGTTGGTGCGCGATATAGGTCGTGATTACTGTCATTGGCGTCCTCCATGAACGTTTAGGCCCAGTTTACCGGTTGTGTGGCCAAAAGTCATGGGCGTGAACAGCCCACCGCAAAGCAATAGCACAGGAGCCCTCATCAAAGATGGCACTTGTGCCAAAATCAGGTCGCTGCTATCACAGCCCTGCCACCGTCGAAAAAGTAGTGAATTTTTACACAATCTAGCTAATTTTGCGGAAAATGCCTCTAATTTTTCGGCATGGTGACGATTATGTGACTTAAACTGATACAGGTCTGTGCCAAACGCTAAAACAGACCCGGCATAATCGCTAATGGCCTTAACGGCGTCACACGATTCGTCGACACCCGTTTAAAAATTAGAAACTCGATGTTATTTAATGCGGAAATTTTAGGAAATTTCACAGCTTTTAGGCCCTCATTTTGGCGGTCGCCTGTTACCCTCCCAGGCACGTGTGGAAAACGGTTTCACAAAAACGTGTTTTAATTTGCGCCGGCAGCCGAGCGACCCGTAGTCCTGAGTCCTTTCCCGGTCGTGAACAGCCGTCTACGGCGCGCATATTCGCACGGTCAACCGGCAGCCTCGCAACCTGGAGATAGCCACCACAAAAGCGGTCCCAATGCCGGTATAGCGCCTTTAAGCCGGACTGTTTCTTTATCCCAAAACGGTTGACTTTCGGTTTTGGCGACTATATTCTTGATGCAAGATCTACGAGAGCAAATAGTAAATCGAGCGACACTCCAGAGAGCTGACGGTTGGTGTGAGTCAGTCTGTTTAACGGTTGAATCCACTGCTCGCAACAAGTAGACAGTACTGAGATGGGTGTGATCACGCACCTAATCTGGGTGGTACCGTGTGTTGCAGTTGCAATGCGCCCCAGAGCCTTCGGGCTTCTGGGGCGCTTTTTTTATATCTCAAAGGAGTGGGAAAACATGATTGATCCTAATATTATTCGCAAGCAGACTGACTACGTCAAAGAACGCCTCGCCACACGTGGCGTCGAACCTGAAGAAATCGACCATTACCTCGATCTCGACACGCAAAACCGAACGTTGATCACCGAAATGGAAACGCTGAAGCGCGACAAGAACCAGGCCACAGAAGCGATGAAGAAGTTCGCCAAAGACGACCCGCAATGGCAAGCCAACATTGACGAACTCAAGGCCACCAACGTGAAGATCAAGGCGATCGAAGAAGAACAAAAGAAGGTCGCAGACGAACTCGAATACATCGCCGTCCGCTTACCAAATATCCCTGATGACACCTTGCCTGTTGGGCCTGACGAAGACAGCGACAAAGAAGTCCGCAAGTGGGGCGCTATTCCAGAATTTGACTTCAAGCCGTTAGATCATTGGGATGTCGGCGGTAACCTCGGCATTCTCGATTTTGACCGCGCCGCCAAGGTTTCCGGTGCCCGCTTCGTCTATGACGTCGGCGATGGTGCCCGCCTAGAACGCGCCATCTACAACTTCATGTTGGATCTGCACCGCAAGCAAGGCTACACCGAAATCATCCCGCCATACTTAGTCAACGCCAACACCATGTATGGTACCGGCCAGTTTCCAAAGTTCAAAGAAGACGTCTACACGGTCGAAAGCACTGGGATGACGCTGATCCCAACCGCCGAAGTGCCACTGACCAACTACTACGCCCAAGAGATCTTGAAGGAAGAAGACCTGCCAATCTACGTCACCGCGATGAGTCCTTGCTTCCGTTCCGAAGCGGGTTCCGCCGGCCGTGACACTCGTGGCTTGATCCGGATGCACCAATTCCATAAGGTCGAAATGGTGAAGTTCGCCAAGCCAGAAGAATCCATGGATGAACTGACCAAGATGACCCAAAACGCCGAAGAAGTCCTTCGCGAATTGGGCTTGCCATACCACGTCATCGTCCTTTCCACCGGGGATACCGGCTTCTCCAGCCGCAAGACCTTCGACGTTGAAGTGTGGATGCCGGCGCAAAACAAGTACCGTGAAATCAGTTCTTGCTCCGATTGCTGGGACTTCCAAGCCCGCCGTGCCATGATCCGTTATCGTAAAGCAGACGGCACAGTCGATTACGTGCACACCTTGAATGGCTCTGGCCTGGCGGTTGGCCGCACCTTAGCCGCCGTTTTGGAGAACTACCAACAAGCTGATGGCAGCGTCAAGATCCCAGATGCCTTGGTCAAGTACATGGACGGCCAAACCGTTATTAAAAATATTGTGAAATAAATCTGTTAAAAGACCTGTTATTTCATGAGAATTTATTAGAAAACCAAAAGCCTCTCTAATAGTTCCTCAGAAAGCCATAACAACCGTTATCGAATACCGTTCGCACGCATCTGTGCGGACGGTATTTTTTCGGGGTTTATACATAGGCAAAACCCGTAATGATTTGTTTTCATGGGTAGTTTTCATGAGCGCGCGGTGGCGATTAGCTAAACGTGCTCACCGAATATCAATGTAAGCGGGTTCCAGGCATGTTATAAATTTCACGTGGTGACCGGCACCCAGCAGCGACACACTGCAAATCAAATACACTTCGTTGGAGGAGGCATTATCATGCAAATCGTATTAGGCGTCCTGATGTTGGCCGCCGTGATCGCGGTAATGACATTATTTACATTCAAGGCCCCGCACGGCAAAAAGGCTGTCAGCGCATTATCTGGTGCAGCTTGCGCCACATTCTTACCTCAGGCCTTCCTGAGCTACGCGATCGGCGGCGTATTCCACGTCCAATTCGCACAACAAATTGGGGATATCATGGGTAACCTGGGTGGCTTGGCCGCCGGCACGTTAGTCCCATTATCATTCGGTATCAGCCCTGTCTTCAGTGTTTTACTCGGGGTTTCCTTGTTGAAGGTCAAGCTCTTACCGGCTTTCATCGCGGCATACTTAGTTAGCTTCTTGATCAAATGGATCGAAAAGAAAGTCACTGGCGGCCTCGATTTGATCGTTGTCGTCTTGGTTGGCCCAATGTTGGTCAACGCCATCGCTGGTTTGATCTCGCCTGTTGTCATGATGATCTTGCATGTCATCGGTAGCGCGATCACCACTGCGGCGGTCACGAGTCCACTCGTCATGGGGGCTATCTTAGGCGGCATTATCCCACTGGTCGGGATGACGCCATTGAGCTCCATGGTCTTGACCAGTTTGATCGGCTTGACGGGTATCCCGATGGCGATCGGGGCTTTATGCTGTACCGGTAATTCCTTCTTGAACTTCACCTTCTTCCGTAAGATGAAGTTTGGTGATAACGCGACAACCATCGCAGTCACCATTGAACCACTGACTCAAATCGACATCATCGCAGCTAACCCGATCCCGATTTTCGGAGTCAACTTAGTCGCTGGGGCGGTCAACGGGATCATCGTCACGCTCTTCGGCTTGGTCATCAACGTTACCGGGATGGCGACCCCATGGGCCGGCTTGATCGTCGCATTTGGTTTCAACGATCCAATGAAAGTCATCATGGCGGTTCTATTGATCCTTGTTTCCAGCACGATCTTCGGTTACCTTGGCGCGCTCGTCTTCAAGAACTTCCCGATCCATACGGTTCAGGAATTGCATGCTGACGAAGCTAAAGATGATGCGAAAAAAGTTGCAGACACCCAAGAGGGTGCCACTGATCTGGCACACTAGTCAATCTATACAGAGGCGATAGAAATGACAGCTACTACAGTTAATTATAAAAGTGTTTTTGATATCATCGGCCCGATCATGATCGGCCCATCCAGTTCCCATACCGCAGGCGCCGTTGCCATTGGTAAGGCGGCTCGTGAAGTATTCCGGGACGACCCGACGAAGATCGTGATCCACTATTTTGAATCCTTCGCAGAGACCCACCTGGGCCACGGCACGGATTACGCGATTATCAGTGGGATCTTGGGCTTTGCCCCTGATGATGCCCGCGTGCCAGACGCGGTGGACATCGCCAAGGAACGCGGCATCTCGGTGACCTTCATTGAAGAAGACACCGATAGCCCGATTCACCATCCAAACACGGCGATCGTCGAATTAAGCAACGATAAGCACGCCATTGAACTCTCTGGTTGCTCCATCGGTGGTGGGACGATCGAAGTCCGCAACATCAAGATGGAAGGTTACGAGATTTCCCCTACTGGGACCTTGCCTGTGATCTTAGCCATTTTCAAGACACCTGAAGACCAAGACAAGTTCAACAAGGATCTGGCAGAGATGTCGCTCATCAACAAGTCGCAGAAGTATCTCGGGTCCGAACGCAAAGACATGTTACTCGAATATGAATTGGATACTCGCTTGAAGGCCGACCAGATCAAAGCCTTGAGCGCTTTGACCGACGAAATGATCTATATCTAACCGAGTTCAACGAGGGGAAGTCTTATTATGTATATGAGTATTGAAGAACTAGTCTCAGATTCAGTCTCTAAGAAGCAGCCGATCTCTGAACTGATCATTAACCAAGAATGCGAGAAGTCCCACAGTTCCCGTGAGGAAGTCTGGCACGAAATGGAGAAGAACCTCGACGTGATGCGTGCCGCCGTTGAAAAAGGCGCTCACGGCAAAGGGGTGTACTCCAAGACTGGTTTGACCGGTGGTGAGGCTGCGATGCTGCGCAAGTACCGTAAGAACCACGTCACCTTATCTGGTGATTCCATGGTCGAAGCCGTCCAAAATGCGATCGCGACCAACGAAGTCAACGCTTCGATGGGTGTGATCTGTGCGACCCCGACTGCCGGTTCTACCGGTACTTTACCAGGCGTTTTGTTCATTTTGGAAAAGCGCTTGGGGCTTTCTGATGAAGACATGGTCCGCTTCTTATTCACGGCCAGTGCCTTCGGGATGATTGTTGCCAATAACGCGATGATCGCCGGCGCGACCGGCGGCTGCCAGGCAGAAGTCGGGAGTGCTTCTGCGATGGGTGCGGCAGCTGCGGTTGAAGCCGCTGGCGGCTCTGCACAACAAAGTGCGGAAGCCTTCGCGATGGCAATGTCTAACCTGCTCGGGTTGGTTTGCGACCCGGTTGCCGGGTTAGTCGAATTACCATGTGTTAAGCGTAACGCGGTCGGCGCTGGGAACGCCTTGATCGCAGCTGACATGGCCTTAGCTGGGTGCACCAACAAGATCCCTGCTGATGAAGTCGTACAAGCGATGAAGACCGTCGGCGAAGGTTTGCCAAAAGCCTTACGCGAAACTGGTTTGGGTGGCTTAGCCGGCACCCCGACTGGTAAAGCCATGAAGGAACGTATCTTCGGCAAGAACCAACACGTCGCCAGCTAATTCAGAGCTTTTGCAGTGTGTCGAAAGGACCGTCTGAGACGGCCCTTTTTGCGTGGCAATCAAAAAGTGGTGCCTAGCCCCCAAAAAAGCTGAGGGGCCAGGCACCACTGTATTGTTAATAGACGCGCTTGCCGTACTTGTAAACGGCCTTGTCGGCTTGTTGCACCGCCTTCACGTCTTGCATCGGATCATTCTTCAAAACTAAGAAGTCTGCGTACTTGCCGGCTTCCAAGGTCCCGTATTGCTTGTCGATTTGCATCAACTTCGCGGAATTGACCGAGGTTTCGAAGGCTTCGAACGGCGTTGCGCCTTGTTGCACCATCAAGTCGAGTTCGATCGGGGTCATCGTGAAGTCGTTGAACGGCGTCCCGGCGTCGGTACCCAAGGTGACCGGCACCCCGCGCTTCCAGGCGTGCATGATGTTTTGGTAGAGGTCGTCGAGGGCGTCTGCGGCCTTTTTGATTTCCCAATCCGGGATCTTGCCTTCGCCGTATTCTGGGATCGCCCAGTCTGCGACCAGCGTTGGGGTGAGGTAGGTGCCTTGTTTGAGCATCAGATCCACTTCGTCATCATTGACGTAAAAGCCGTGTTCGATGGAATCCACGCCGGCCTTGATCGCGTTGAGGATGCCAGGGTTGCCTTCGGCGTGTGCCGCCACGATGCGGCCCTTATGGTGGGCTTCTTCGACGGCGACTTTGATTTCTTCAGTGCTCAACTGCGGGTCATCCATGAAGTCGCCTGGGGTCATCACGCCACCAGTGGCCATCACCTTGACCGCCATCGTGCCTTTCTTCAGCCCGGTGCGGACCGCTTTGCGCATTTCGTCTGGTGAATCGACCAAGTGCCCGAAGTTCGGGAAGTCGCCATGGCCACCGGTCATCGAATACGGCCGGCCAGAAGGCAAAATGTCAGGCACTTTGGTCAACTTGCCATCTTTGTACATCTGGTCGAGCGTCAAGTCGATGTCGTAAGAGGACCCACATTCACGGATCCAGGTGACGCCTGATTGGAGCAAGTCGTGCAAATGGTCCACGGAGCGCACGGCGGTTTCGATCACGTTCGCCCCGGTGCCGCCATCCCCGGCGGTCGGGTCCATCGTGATGTGGGTATGGCAGTTGACCAACCCTGGCATCACGTATTGTCCCTTGAGATCGACGGTCGTGTCGGCGCTTGGTGCACTGCCGGTGCCGGTGGCTAAAATCTTCCCGTTTGCGTCATCGACGGTGAACCAGGCGTTAGGGGTCACGGCATCAGAGGTGCCGGCAAAAAAGTTTGCGTTCGTAAATGTAGTGGTCATATGTTTTCTCTCCTTATTCGTTTAATACTGGCGATGGCCTTTGAGGTAAACGGCTTTATCCGCTTGTTGAAAGGCTTTGATCTCTTGCATCGGGTCCGCGTCGAGCACCAAAAAGTCCGCGTACTTGCCAACTTCCAAGGTGCCATACGCCGAGTCGACTTGCAGCAGTTTGGCCCCATTGACGGAGGTGCTGAACGCTTCAAACGGGGTCAGCCCTTGTTCGACCAGCAACTGCAACTCGACGGGGCTCATGGTGAAATCGTTGAACGGCGTCCCGGCGTCGGTACCTAAAGTCAGCGGCACGCCGCGTTTGAAGGCGTGCATGAGGTTGTGATACAAGTCGGCCAAGGCATCCGCCGCCTTTTTGACTTCCCAATCTGGAATCTTGCCCTTGGCGAAGGTCGGGATCGCCCAATCCGCCACCAGCGTCGGGGTGATGTAGGTGCCTTGCTTAAGCATCAAATCGACTTCCTCGTCGGTGACGTAAAAACCGTGCTCGATCGAGTCGACGCCGGCCTTGATCGCATTCATGATCCCCGGGTTGCCTTCGGCATGTGCCGCAACAACGCGGCCTTTATGGTGGGCCTCTTCAACGGCCACGGCCATTTCGGCAGTCGATAACTGCGGGTCATTCATGAAATCATTCGGCGTCATCACGCCGCCGGTGGCGATCACCTTGATCGCCTGTGCGCCTTTTTTCATCGCCGTGCGCACGGCCTTGCGCATTTCGTCTGGCGAATCGACGACGTACGCCGTGTTCGGCAAGTCGCCGTGGCCGCCGGTCATCGAAAATAACTTGCCCGAGGGCATGATCGTCGGTGTTTGAGGCAGCTGGCCTTGGTCTTGCAATTGTTTCAGCGCGATGTCGATATCGAAGCTGCACCCGCATTCGCGAATGTAGGTCACCCCCGACTGCAACAAGTCGTGCAAGTGGTCGACGGCCCTGACGGTCGTCGGCACCACCCCAGTCGCAGAGCCACCGTCGCCGGTCAGTGGATCCAGCGAGATATGGGTGTGGACGTTGAACAAGCCTGGGGTCACGTACCCACCGTGCAGATCAACCGTTTGGTCGGCTGCTGGTGCCTTGCCGGTCCCCGTTGCCGTCAGCTTGCCTGCATCATCCACGGCAAACCAACTGTTCGGCTGGACCGTTGCGCTGGTGCCGGCGAACAGGTGACAATTGTCAAATACTGTACTCATTGCTGCTCTCCTTTCAGTACTGCCGCTTCCCCTTCAGGTACACGGCCTTATCAGCTTGCTGGAACGCCTTGATATCCTGCAGCGGATTCGCCCGCAAAACTAAGAAATCCGCATATTTTCCCGGTTCCAAGGTCCCGTAGGCCGAATCGACGCGCATCAGCTTGGCGCCATTGACCGACGTGTCAAAAGCCTCGAATGGCGTCATGCCATTGGCAACCATCAGCTGTAGTTCGATCGGCGTCATGGTGAAGTCGTTGAACACGGTCCCCGCATCGGTCCCGAGCGTGAGCGGGACGCCGCGCTTGAACGCGTGCATGATGTTGTGGCACAGATCCGTATAGGCGTCTGTCGCCTTTTTAAGCTCCCACGCCGGGACTTTGCCTTGCGCATACGTCGGGAATGCCCAGTCCGCCACGATCGTCGGCGTCAGGTAGGTCCCTTGTTTGAGCATCAAATCGATTTCGGTATCATTGACGTAAAAACCGTGCTCGATGGAATCCACGCCGGCTTCGATCGCATTCATGATCCCGGGATTGCCTTCAGCGTGGCACGCCACAACGCGGTGTTTGTGGTGAGCTTCTTCAACCCCGACCGCCATTTCGGCCGTCGACAGTTGCGGGTCGTTCATGAAGTCATTCGGCGTCATCACGCCGCCGGTGGCGACCAACTTGATCGCCTCGGCGCCATTTTTCATCGCGGTGCGCACCGCTTTGCGCATCTCATCTGGAGAATCCACGATGTTGCCCCCATTAGGCGCATCCCCGTGCCCCCCGGTCATGGAAAACAGCCCGCCAGCCGGCATGATCGTCGGCACTTGCGGCAGTCGCCCGGATTTTTGCATCTGCCGCAGCGCGATATCGATATCATATGTACAGCCACACTCGCGAATATAAGTCACGCCGGAGCGCAACAAGTCGTGCAAATGCGCCACCGCCCGCACGGTGGTGGCCACCACATTGGTGCGCGCGCCGCCGTCTGCGGTTTGCGGATCCAGCGAAATGTGCGTGTGAACGTTGAACAGCCCCGGGGTCACATACCCGCCATGCAGATCCACTTGGGTGTCGGCATTGGGCGCCGTGCCGGTCCCCGTTGCCGTCAGCTTGCCAGCATCGTCAACGGCAAACCAACTGTTCGGCTGCACCGTCGCACTGGTGCCGGCAAAAAAGTGACAATTTTGGAATACTGTGCTCATTTCTGCTTCCTTTCCGCTCAGCGCGCAAATTCTTCCAGCAATCGGAGCAGATAATAGGTCCCTTGCTGGTAATCTGCGACCCGCACACTTTCATTCGGCGCATGCGGCCCCGAGCCGGCATAGGTGACCCCGACGGCGATGATCGGCAGCTGCAAGGCATCCGCGAAGAACTTCGCCGGGCCGCCACCGGGCATCATCGGCACGAAGCGCACCGCAGTTTCACCATAGACTTCTTCACCGACCGCCTTAGCAATTTGCAGATGCGGGTCGTTGAGGTCGGAATGGAATGCATCTTCGCCTAAATTATAGTGCAGGCGCACGTCGGCAAAACCGTTTTTCTCCAGTTGCTTTTGGATCAAGGCGGCGATTTTACGCGGCTCTTGGCCTGGCACCAGGCGGCAATCCAATTTCGCCAACGCTGATTTAGGCACGATGGTTTTGAGGCCTTCACCTTCGTACCCCGACGACAAGCCGTTGATCGTCAGCGATGGCGCTGTTGCGGCGGCTTCTTTTGGTTGGTCGGTGATGAACGGCCGCTTCAACCCGTAGGTCTTCTTGATCGCCTCGCCGTCAAAATCCATCGCCGCAATCGCCGCTTGGCTCGCATCATCTAGTGGCTGGATATCATCGTAGAAGCCGTCAATATGGATGTGGTTTTCGGCGTCTCGCAACGACGCCAGCGCTTGCACCAGGCGCCACGCCGCATTATCGACATAGGTGCCTAACGATGAGTGAATGTCGGCAGCGGCGGTTTGCACGCTGAGGTCAAAAGACACAATGCCTTTCATCCCCGCCGTGATTTGAAAATGCTCGGCCTCATTCTTACCGCCCGTCTCCCAAATACAGGCATCCGCCGCTAATTCCGCGGCGTGGGCCTGGACATACTGGCCGACGTGGGGACTACCGATTTCTTCTTCCCCTTCAACAAAAAACTTCATATTAACGGGAAAGCCGCCGTGGTCTTTCAGCCACCGCAATGTCGTTAAGCGGTACATCAACTCCCCTTTGTCATCGGCCACACCGCGGGCGATTAACTCCCCGTTCACAACGGTCGGTTCAAACGGTTCCGTGTGCCATTCGGCCAAGGGTTCTGGTGGCTGCACATCATAATGGTTGTAAAACAAAATGGTTTTGTCCTGCTGCCCCTTGAACTCGGCATAGACGACTGGGTTGCCGCCTTGATCATGCCACTCGTCAACAATGTCGGCGTCGAGGGCGGTAAATGCCGCCTTGACCCACTCGACCGTTTGGCGAATGCCTTTGTTTTGTGCTGAAATCGTCGGAATCCGGAGATAATCCTCCAACTCCGGTAAATAGTCGACTGCAAACTGTTCGACTTCCGTTCGTCTGCTCATCGGTAACGGCCTCCTTCAACGGTTCGATTTTTAATATAGTTCTCATTTTAATAATCGTCAACCTTGAATTCTCATTTAAAAAGGGGTAATCACAGAAAATAAAAAATTCTGTTAGAACGAATATACGGCACTCTTTATAGTATAAAAGCAGGAATTGGCGCCAAAAAGCCATGAGAAATCCCTCGGCACTTATTGACATTCCTAAAATTAGAATTAGAATTAGCTCCATATTCTTAATATTTTCTAATACGGAGGGTCACTATGAATTTTCTAATTGCCTTTACCGTCGTCATGGTCTTCATGACGGCCGGTGAGTGGATTTCCACCGTCACCAAAGCCTTTATCCCATCAGTCTTTATCACCGCGGTCTTGTTCGTCATCGGTTTTTGGACCGTGATGCCGAAGAACATCGTCGAAACGGCCTCCTTCAACAGCAACTTCATCAGCATCTGCATTTCCCTCCTGCTGGTCCACTTGGGGACCTTGATGAACTTGCGTGAACTGGTCGCCCAATGGAAGGCCGTCTGCATCGCCTTACTCGGGGTCTGCGGGACGCTACTGCTGACGCTGACCGTCGGCACCTTGATCTTCGACTGGCGCACTGTGGTCGCCGCCGTTCCCCCATTGACCGGGGGCCTGGTTTCCGCATTACTGATGACCAACGGCCTCAAGGCGCAAGGCGTCACCGCCTTAGTCACCTTACCCGTTGCCATGTTCGTTTTTCACTCCGTTGTCGGCTACCCATTGACATCCGTCCTATTGAAACAAGAAAGCCGGCGCCTACTAAAAGGCTTCCGTGCTAATGGCAGCAAGCTCGATCCCAACGTGCCGAAGATGCGGCGCGGGGCCGAGGAAGTCACCGATAACCGTCCCAAGCTCCTGAAGTTACCAGAAGCCTACCAAACCAGCGCCTTCATCATGGCCCGCGTCGCCATTGTCGGCTTATTGGCGGCTGGTTTCGGGTTGCTCACCAACAACGTCATCAACGCCAACGTCGTCTGCTTGATCTTCGGGGTCATCGCGCACCAAATCGGCTTCTTGGAAGACAACGCCTTGAACAAAGCCGGCGTCTTCAACTGGTTGATGTACGGACTACTGGCTTACATATTCGGGCAACTCAGCGCCGCCACCCCGAGTGTCTTAGGTGGTATCGTGCTGCAGATCATCGTGTTGATCGCATTAGGGGTCTTGGGGATGTTCTTAGCCTCTCGCGTCTTGGCCAAGCCGTTTGGCATGTCGTGGCAAATGGCCTTCTCTTGTTCCTTGACCGCCTTATTCGGCTTCCCAGCCGACTATATCCTCACCTCTGAAGTCGCCCGCGCCATGGCGTCGACCGAAGATGAAGAAGAGTACCTCACCCAACAGATGATGCCGAAAATGCTGGTTGGTGGCTTTGCGACCGTTTCTGTCGCCTCTGTCATCATCGCCTCGATTTTCTTGAAGCTGATTTAATTTCCCTGGAGGTTGCCCATGCAAATTCGTTCGCTCACCGCTCAAGATGACGCCGCCGTGGCGGCTTTGGTCCGCTCGTGCCTCCAAGCCGCCAACCTCGACCAACCCGGAACCGCCTATTTTGATCCCCAGCTGGATCACCTCAGTGCGTTTTACGCCACGACGCCTAAGCGCGCTTATTTCGTGTTGGTCGACGACCTCGACCGGGTAATCGGCGGTTGTGGCATCGGCGAGTATCAAGGCACCGTCGCCGAGCTCCAGAAACTCTACATCGCCCCGATCGCCCGCGGCCAAGGCGCCAGCCACCGGCTGATGCAAGCGTGCGAAGCCTTTGCCAAAAAGGCGGGCTACACGCAACTCTACTTAGAAACGCACCACAACCTCGGAGTGGCCATCGCACTTTATGAACATAGCGGTTACCGGCAACTCCCGGCGCCATTACATGCCGGTCCCCACACCACGATGGACTACTTTTTCATCAAAGACCTATAACCCAAAAAGAAGCGGACCCGCCAACGATCACTCGTTGATGGATCCGCTCCTTGGTTTCTTCACTCAGCTTGCGGCGCCGCATACACTGCCGCACCCGCGACGGTTTCTAGTGGCCGCAAGTCTTCACACAACTGGTTGGCGTCGCCGCTCGCCTCAACCACCAAAACCGCCATATCAGCAGCGAGTTGTTGGCCGGATTCGACACGCATCGCCAACTGGTCATTGGCCGCAAGTTGCCGCAGCTGGTCGGCGTCACTGGTCAAGATCCAGACCCGCGTCGTGGCGCCAAGGTCCAGCGTCACAGGAACACCGTTAATCGCCGTCAACACCAATTGATCTTCTGCGCGGCGAGTCGTCAGCGCCAAGGCCAATTGGTAATCGGCAGAGGCCACCGTCACCAGCGTCGTGTCAGGCTGATCTAAGTCTTTGCTGTTAGGCGCGAAGCTGACCTTGATGCCTTCTTGGTACGCGTACTCATAAATATTCTTGTTCTCGGTCAGGCTCGCCAACCCTGCCATGCCTCCGACCAACGCCGTTTGCAGCTCGACCGTCAAGCTCGATTGGCGGATGCCAGCGTCGAGGTCGAAACTGACTTTCGTGATCGGTGTCGGCAACAGACTCCGCAACGCACGGCCAAGCCGGAATGCGGCATCGATGTGCTGTTGCGTTGGCGTGATTGGAATGCGCCCGACGATATCAAAAACGCTTGTCACATGATTATCCATATTGATCCTTCCTCGCTTTTAATTTATCTCCATTGTACCAATTGATTCAGTGAAATTGGTGAAAGCGCTATGTTTTATTTTCTTTTTTTAGGCCTCGTCTACACTAACAAGACACCTGTTCATGGGTTACATAACAAAAATAGGTTTTTATTATGCTATTTTGATGAGATTCTGGTATGATATTGCTAACTATTCGAAAGGAGGTCTGAGTATGCGTCTTCTCCCACTCACGATCGTCAGCTTCGCCTTATTAACAGGCTGTAGCGCCACGGGGCAACCGACTAACACCAGCCAACCCGTGACCGTTTCAGCCCAGGATCAGCAGCTTTCACTCAAGCAACGGCTCGCCTTAGTTGCCTTGACACCGGCGATGCAAGACTCAGGCCTCAACGTGCCGAACATTTTGCAAAATCGCCTCCAGTTGACCGCGTATCGCTACCCGGTCGCCAAAGTGATCACCGACGCCTCGAAAACCGCGCAAGCATATCAACTACAGCTCCCCAGTGGCACAAGCGGCTACCACATGGTTTACCTCGACGGCGACACGGTTATTTTCGGCAACCTTGAACAAGCCACAACGCTGGCAAAGTTCGCCGCTGCCGGCACCCAAACCACGGTCACGGCCTTAGCCAAACAAACCAAGGCCGATAAGCTGCAAAGCATGGTCAGCTTGCTCACCATCGACAACCAAACTGCCATGCATCAAGAAACCACGAGCACAGACAAAGATACCGCCGCCACCTTCGACGGCAACGCCGACATGGCCAACATGACCCGCCAAAAGGCGATCACCTGGGCCTGGAACCATTATCACCACGAATACTTGCACGACGGCACCGCCTACGCGCTAGCGAACTACCAAGTCGAATGTGCGAAAGGCACAGACGGCACTTGGACCATCGCCTTTCGCAAGCCCGTCTCCGGTAGCAACATGACCCAACTCGCCGCGCAATACCAGATCACCTCTAGCGGCAAATTGTTGGCCCTGATCGCTAACGAAGACTGATTGCGACCCCGAACTGCAAACAAATAGAGGGTAAGCCCCACTCGGCTTACCCTCTTCTTTGTGTTCTAAGCGACACCAAAACTGCAGGCTGCCGCTCGGCTTTGGCGTGACGCCACGCCGCTAGGCACAACAAAGACACGTCGGGTTGCCCCAAAACGTGTCCCGGGCAGTTCCTCAAGTATCGAGGTGCGGTTGCCAACCCGCGATTGGTGTGGTTACGGTGCCTGAGTTTGCACTCAGGACTGGGATAACAGCGGCCTCACGCGGGTTGGTCCCGCCATGAGGGTCATGCTACCAGATGTCTCGCCTGTGCCCAATCAGTTCTAGGCCATTTTCAGGATCTATCCCTTAGCGCGTGTGGAGGCCGACAAGGATCATCGACTGGTACCCCCACTGTTACAACTGGGAAAGCATACGATGTGGCCACCATCATACCCAGTTGCATTACGTGACCAAAGTGTACCACGCTCATACATGAATGTAAACACTTTCTTTTATATTTATTTTTTTATATACCAATACCCATCTAATTAAGTATATTTTGGGTAAAAAGGCTTTAAAATAAATAGACCAATTACTAGATTTTTTAAAATTGACCCATTATAATGACACCATCAATACTGATCATTAGATTGGAGGTTCTTTTATGCGCGATCACTTTCAGACGCTCCGTTTTGCTGGTATTGTTGCTGCCGCCAAGAGTCGGCGGATTCGCCTCCCCTCAGGGCAATATCAGCTCGTCGACACCATCACATTAGGCGCGTATTACTATTTTGATAATCATGGTCGCCCTTTAGACTGGCCAGCTTGGACGCTGCTGGTCCAGCACAACGGTGATTTTCTCAAATATCCTGGCACGGTCAGTATTGGTGATATTCTTAAGCTCTCTGGTAAATTACAAGCAATCAACCTGGAAGTTAGGCAAAAGGATGAACAAGTGGTGCGCCATTTAGAGAAGCGGTTAGTCCAGATGCTAAACAACGTGTTCCTAGGTTGGCTCAAACACGTCTCCCAAGCAACCCCAATCCTCAAGTCTACCGATAAAAAACTCAGGGCCCTGCTCGCTGATTACGTGGAAAACGAAATTCCGATCGCCACACTGCTCAATCGTGGTCGCCTTGCCATTCAAAAAAACGAACCTCGGCTCATCAACAATTACCGCGATTTACTCGATGATCTCCGGCCTATTTTGGCAGCAACGCAAGCACAAATCGATCAACTGATGCCCCCTGCTTTCTTAGTCACTAATGCACGGCACGTCAAAGTGTACAGCAACTACCACCCGGACTGGCACCCAGAACCGAACGACACTAAGCGTTTTTTAGATGAAGCTTATCGCCACACGCAATTTCGCCAGATCGTCGCCAACCAGGCTTACCGGACGTTCCACAAAGTCCCATTGGCACTAGACAGCTATTACCGCGGCAAAAGATTCTGGGATCCGCAAATGTTGAACCAGTTCACCAAAGGCGATTCCTCGCGACTTTAGCGGCAGTTACCGCCATCACAAAACGGCCCTGGCAAAAACCGCTAATGGTTTTGCTAGGGCCGTTCTTATTGTTTAAGCCAAGCAAAGCAGCCGCATCACCGCTTTTTCCGCAACAGGGTCATCAGATCTTCAATATCTTTGGCCGGTGTATGCGTATCGCGCAGCTTCATGTGCGGGAAGCTCTTGAGCAAGCGCCGCTGGACGGCGTTAAGCCGGGGCACACCAGCACGGGCAGCTTCATCACTGCGAAATGCATCTAACCAGGTGCGCTCCTCGCTAAGCTCAGCTGTGACCCGCTGCCGGAGTTGGGCTTTCTTGGCTTCGATCGTATCCCCGATCCGCTTCGTCGCGGCACCGAAGGCCAACGCGTTCGCCAGCGTGAAGCCGAAGTCGAAGCTCCCCAGGATCAATAACGCGATCGCGGCGAAAATGCCGTAATGCCCCGCCAAAAATGTCACCCCTGTCGCCACGAGTGGATGAAGAAACTTCACGATCACCACTACGCCCAACCCCCAAAACAGCGAGATCGGCAAGGCGACGCGGCCATTAAGGTTCAGCGGCACCTTACTGTAATCCCACCACCGGGCATGGAAGATCAGCTCCATCAGCCAACTCGTCACGTATTCGATCACGGTGATGACCAACGCACTGAGTAGGTACAAGACCAATAGGTTGTTTTGCCAAGGGGCGATCGCCGCGAGGACAGCCACCATACTAAAGCCGTAAACCGGGATGATCGGGCCGTTCAAGAAGCCGGAGTTGACCCAGTGTTTCTTTTGCACACTGACGTAGCCACTCTCCCACAGCCAGCCAACGAAAGCATAGGCGAAGAAGTATAGGACCCATAAGGTGAATTGTTGTTGAAAAAGCATGCGCAACCTCCTGTCATGGTTCCTTTATTTTACCATGGATAAGGGCGGCACCCTACGGTAATCCTATTTTGTGACGGTGTGCTGGCGGCTGACACCAAAAAAGGCATCTGCAACAATCCGCAGACGCCTTTTAGGCTAATCGTTAATATTCACACTGGCGCCAGCACCTTGCTTGCGCGTGGTCAACTTGATCACGGCCATGAAACCGACGGTCCAGATCAAGCCGCCCAATGCCGGCCAAATGCCATCGCCTGTGATGAACAGGCTCAAGTAAATCGCGGCGAAGAAGCCGATCACCAAGGGGCTCGTGAAGCGGTACGCCGGCATCAAGAACCCGTCAGGCTCGAAGTCTAGCGACTGGCGATACTTGCGGTGGGCCAACATCGTCAACAGGTAGACAATGATATACAGATCACTGGAAACGCTGGTGATGAAGGTGAAGGCATTGGAGATCTGTGGCAGCGAGTTCAGGATCGGGCCGATCAATACCAAAGCCGCAGAGAACAAGATGCCGCGCGCCGGCACCCCGGTCTTGGAGATCTTGCGAAACGGCCGCATGAGCTTGGTGTTCGTATCCAGCGCCAGTTGGTAAAAATGCCGCCCGGCCGAATACATATACGAGTTCAAAGCCGAAGCTGCCGCCGTCAGCACGACGAAGTTGATCACGGCCGCAGCGGCTTTTAAGCCGGCCAATTGGAACACTTGCACAAACGGGCTTTGCGTTGGATCAAGGCTGTTCCATGGATAGATCGCCATGATCACCGCGATCGCGCCGATATAAAAGATCAAGACCCGGTAGATGATCTCGTTGATCACTTTAGGCAAAACCTTGCGCGGGTCCTTGGTTTCGCTGGTCGTGATGCCGATGAACTCCATCCCTTGAAACGCGAAGAAGACCATCGGAAAGGCCGCCACGAAGCTCATGAAGCCATTCGGGAACAAGGCAAAATTCGTGGTGATATTGGCGAAGCTCGCGTGCCCGATCGGCGTTTTGTAATTGGTAAACACCATGAACAAGCCAACCAGGATCATCACCACGATCGCGGTGATCTTGATCATCGCAAACCAGAACTCGGCTTCACCGAACAGCCCCACGGCGATCAGGTTGATCGCCACCAGGATCGCCAAGACCCCCAGCTGGATCGCCCAAGTATGCCAACTCGGGAACCAATACTGCACATATTTGGACACAGCCGTCAATTCCGCCATCGCCACAAAAATGATCCCCAGCCAATACGTCCACCCGGCAAAATAGCCGACTTGATCGCCTAAATACTTCCCAATGAACGAAATGAAGGTGTGCTTGTCCGGGTCGTGATACATCATTTCCCCGATCCCACGCATCATCAAGAAGAAGATCACGCCTAAAACCAAATAGACTAGGAGAATCGATGGCCCCGTCTTCATGATCGAGTTGCTGGCCCCTAGGAAAAGGCCAGTGCCGATCGTCCCGCCTAAGGCGATCATTTGGACGTGGCGCTTGGTCAATTCTCGTTTCGTCCCATCTGCGTTTTGTTGTTGTTCCATGCCCGTTATCTCCCGTTCATCCAGATTGCATGCTTCAATAAGCGAATCATGCCACTGACGAATATTTTAGCTTTCGGGGTTAACGACTGGCAACTGCCCCCAAGCGGCGAAAACGGCGACAGCCGCGTCATAATGGGAATAAGTGAGTAAAATGAAATTTATGATGAGTTACATGAATTTTGTTCATCCCGTGGCCGTCTGGCGGTCACCATCAGCAATAATGTTTCGTCAGCACGCAATCAATGCTACAATCGAGGCGGGTAATTTAGAATTATTATTATTTATTGAGGGGGTTTTACTTTGCCAATTGATTTGAAAGACGTCCAATCTGTTTATAAAGATGCGGGCGACAACATCATTTTCACGACCATGGACCTAAACCGCCAAGAGCAGGCCGCTGACCTAGCCGCGATCCAAGACCTCGCAGAACATATTCCCGCGTTTACCAACTCACTCAATGTCCGCTATCCAGAAGCTGGGCTCGCGGTTGCCTTTGGCTTTTCCCGCAAAGCTTGGGACTACCTTTTCCCCGGCCAAAAGCGGCCGGCAGAGCTGGAAGAATTCGCCCCGATCAGCGGGCCCAAGTACACCGCACCGGCCACGCCGGCGGACTTATTCTTCCACATTCGCGCCAAGAACTCCGCAGTGCCGTTCGAGTTCATGTCAATGGTGATGGACCGCATCCGCGACCACGTAACGGTGATCGACGAGACCCACGGCTTCCGCTACTTCGAAGGGCGCGCCATCATCGGCTTCGTTGACGGCACCGAGAACCCAAGCGCCATGGACACGCCAGACTACGCCTTAGTCGGTGATGAAGATCCCGACTTCATCGACGGCTCCTACGCCTTCGCGCAAAAGTACGCCCATAATATGGAGGCCTGGAACAAGCTGAAGGTCGAACAACAAGAACAAGCCATCGGGCGCAAGAAGTTCACCGATGTCGAGCTAGAAGACGACCAAAAGGCCCCTAACGCCCACAACATCGTCTCCCAAGACAATAAAGACGGCGTTGAGCACAAGATCGTGCGCATGAACGTCCCGTTCGCCAACCCCGCCGAAGGGGAAAATGGCACCTACTTCATCGGCTACGCGCGGCACTGGGAAGTGACTAAGCGCATGCTGACGGGGATGTTCACCAACTCCGATCGCCTGTTGGACTTCTCGACGCCGACCAGCGGTGAAGTCTTCTTCATCCCGTCCCTTAGCCTTTTAGGCAAGATCGCCGACGGTGAAGACTTCTAGCAGGCCAAAACGAACGGGGCTGTGACAAAAGTCACGGCCCCGTTTGTGTACGCGAATATTCCAGTGATGTTGCGTGTCAAAAGGCTGGCTCTGAGCAGCCCTGCGTTTTGTTGGAACGCGTCGATTGATTAGACGTTACATGTGAAACATCCGCGTCTTTAGTCGTGCTCTTCTTCGCGTGCGTGCGCATGTTTTTGGCGCCAATAGTGGACACCGATCGTCACGCCGAACGCAGCTAAGACGAAAATTGAAAAGAAGGTGTTGGAGACTTCGATGCCGATCATTGGCAGGCTTAACCCGAGCTTGATTGCGATGAAGGCGATCAACACATACGCCATCGTCAAAAGCTCCGGTATCCGGTCCAAAAGGGCGATCATCATCTGTGCGACGAACCGCATCGCCAAGATCCCGATCATCCCCCCGAGCAAGACGATCACCGGATTATTGTCCAACGCCAGCGCAGTCAAGATCGAATCGATCGAAAACACGACGTCTAGCAAAACAATCGCCGCCACCGTCCCCCAAAAAGAGCGCGGCTTTGTGACCGGCGCCGCATCATGCGCCGGTTTGGGTTGGTGTTGCTCGTAGAAGAAATGGATCGCCATATATAATAGGTAAGCCGAACCCAGCGCCTTGATCCCCCAGAACTTGATCAAATAGGCGCCAAGGCCGATCGCGATGAACCGAAATATGTATGAACCCCACAATCCCCACATCAGCGCTGAATGCTCCTGCTTAGGGTCACCCAGTGTCGCCGTTTGCGCCGCCAACACCACAGCGTTGTCGACCGACAACAGGCATTCCATGATGGCCAGTGTGAGGATCGTCATCAGACCCGACCCCGTCATGATCGCGGCGTGCCAATCAGCCGCCTCAAAAAACGGGGCATATAACTTGATGAGTGTGTCGATGAGTCGTCCCTCCTTCTAGCTTAGTCACTATTATACTAGAGTTTTCACCAAAATCTCATAAAATTCATGCTTCGCAGAATCTTTTTTCCGCCTGCCAGTCAAACGTGTTACATTGAAGGCACTGGGGGGAGTCAAATGCAGATTTCAAAAACGCGCGCGAACCTGATGCTGTTGGGTGCAGCCATCATCTGGGGCGCTGGGTATATTTTTTCGAAGCTGGCCACGAACGCCGGGATGCACGCCGGGTTGATCAACGCAATCCGCGGCTTCATCTATGCCGGCTTGGCCTATTTATTCTTTCATCGCGCGATCAACCACATGACCAAAGCCGACTTGCGCGTCGGCTTGATCGCCGGTGGGATCAACTTCTTGGGCTACCAAGTGCAAACCATCGGGCTGATGTACACCACGCCAGCCAACAACGCCTTTTTGACCGCCATCTACGTGGTGCTGGTGCCGTTCATCGTCTGGCTCTTTTTCCACCAGCGACCAGAACCTAAAAGTTACCTCGCGATCATGATCTGCGTGGTCGGCATGGCCTTTTTGACCGGCGTCTTTTCCCACGGCTTGAGCCTCCATCTCGGCGACCTACTGACGATCCTCTCCGCCTTCTTCTACGCCTTACAGATCGTCTACTTCGGTAGCGTCACCGAAACCAGCCCATGGGTGTTGGCCTTCATGCTGGGCGTCGTCCAAGGCGTCGGCGGGCTTTTCTACACGGGATTATTCGAACGCCAGACTTACGCTGCCATCGATTGGCAAGCCGGCTTGTGGCCGGTGATCGTGCTGGGGATCATCTCCAGCTTCGGCGCCCAGACCCTGCAAGTGGTCGGCCAGCGCTTCACCGACCCCACACCAGCCGGATTGATCCTGATGACAGAGTCGATGTTCGGCAGCATCTTTTCCGTGGCGTTCGGGTTTGAGCCCTTCACGCAAGACCTGTTGATCGGCGGAGGCCTGATCATCTTCGCCTTACTCTTGATGCAAGTCGGGCTGCGGCGGCTGTGGCAATTCCGCCGGCGAACTTAAGAGACATGCTCCTACCAGCACCCCAATCGTTACTGGCTTTAATTAAGGCTACCCAACATTCTATAAGTAAGGCGCCCTTGCGAAGGGGCGCCTTTCGTTTATTAAAAATCAATTACAGGCGTAAAGTCTTTCCTGGAGCATATGCAACATCTAAGACCTGATGCTTTTCGGAGATAGGGCGCTGCGCCACAATATCCAATAACAAATCTGCCGTCTGCACTCCCAAACGATAGATCGGTTGCTTAATGGTCGTGATACGCGGTGAGACGATATCAATAAAGTCGATACCATCATACCCAAAAATTTGAACATCTTCGGGTACTCGTACGCCTCGTTCTATCAATTTTTGCATGATGATAATCGCGTACAAGTCATTCGACGCAATTATTGTATCTGGTAACTCCGAGTATTGGTCAAGCACTTCCCAAACCACTTTAGCATCTTTGAGACTGAAGGTAGAAGTCGTAATTTGTTCAATTTTAAGCGATTTTTGCTTAGCCAATCCGTCCAGAATTCCACGTAATCGGTTCATCGACTTGTCAACCCGCTGAGGGCCCTTAACAATAGCGATATGCTGCATTGACGACGTGGCTAATAGATGCTGCGCAATCAGCTGTCCCCCTTGATAATCATTGGTTGTAACAGAGTACCCTGTCTCTCCCGAAATCCGGTCGACTTCAACAAAGGGTATCTTTAGCGTTCGCTCCGGCTGGAGGCCAACCGCCGAGATAATACCCACAACATTATTTTGCAGTAATTTGTCTAAGTAATCTTCAAATTCTTCTCGCTGATCAGTGCTTCCTAGCAAAATACCATAGTGGTCTTGCTTTAATTCCTTTTCAACGCCTTCGACAAGCTGTGGGAAATACGGATTTCTTAAATCTGGAACGATAACCCCCACTAAAGAAGATGTTTTTGTTGATAAGGAGCGTGCTACTTCGTTAGGTAAATAATCTAGCGATGCAATCGCAGCTTCAATTTTCTGCTGGGCCTTTTCGCTCACATACCCATTGTGGTTAATGTACCGCGAGACCGTCGCAATTGAAACTCCCGCTTTTGCGGCCACATTCCTGATTGTCGCCATTTAATCACCCACACTACTTATTGATCACGATCTCCCTAATTTTAGCCTGTCCCTCATGGTTGATCTTGAACCCATACATCCCCGCCAAATGGGGATCAAGATTATTGACCACAAGCACTTCTTGACCATCGACGCTGAACCGACATTCGCTATCCGCAACTATTAACTGCAATTGATAGCGCCGCCCTGTTTGCCAACTATATTGTGCTTGTCCCAGCACTTTACGATGATCAAAGTCCACTTCGGAAAGTGTGATCTGATTATTACCATCAAATCCGATCTCGTAGTACTGACGAATACCGCGAGCACGGAATAGGAGCTTTTGATAGTTACCATAGCAAGGTTCGAAAGTACATGCAAGCGTCAAATCAGAAGCATAGTAACTTCCAGAAAATGCACTGCAACCTTGATCATCAGTACTTGTTAAGACCATCGCCCCATTATCAAGGCTTCGCTCTCCACGATTGTGCGCAAACGGCGTAACGTTGAGGAACTCATACGCCTGCTTTGCAAAATCGATCGAGTATCTCGGCGTCCCTGACACCGTAAATAAACCTAAATCAATACGTCCAAATAAACGGTTCGATAGCGGCGAATTTGTCGTAATCTCAAATCCCACCTCATCAGCAAAGCTGCCGTTAAGCTCTGGTACCACAAACGTAACAGTTTGCCATTGATCTGCCTTTAGGGTCACAGATTCTGCATAATATCGGCGATGGGAAAAATCATCGCGCACATATGGCCGTACGAGCACATCGTCACCCTGCCATTTTTCAAAGAACACCTTCATATCCACCTGCTGGCCTGAATAAGCTTGAGGTGCAAAGGTTGGTTTATACCGCTCATCGCTAAAATCTGCCCGTCGGTAATACGTTTTGTTGTACACATGGCTAATATCCCCTACTACCATACGATCAATCAAAACACCTAACACATTCTTATTATCGATTTCTATTCCCGACAATTCTGTCTTAAATGCATTATCTGTCCGAAAACCGTGAGTCGCTCCTGGCAACAGGAAGTCATAATAAATGTCACCCAATCGATAATCGTGACTTAGAAACGTTGGAAGTGGTTCGTGGTTCATTCGACAGGATAGTCGCGCCGTCTCTCCAACAAATGTTGGAATATCAACAATATTCAATTGTCCCGCGACACTAGAAGTAATATAAGTATCATTTGTCACACGGCGAAATCTTGCAGGTAGGCCATCAAGACCATTTAATACCCCTAAAATTGTTCCAACGTTTCCCGCATTGCAGTCTGTATCCCAACCGGCCATCGCTGCAATCTCAATCGTTTTGGCATAGTCACCTGCACCATACAGTAAAGCCATCATGCAAACACCGGCATTAGGAATCACATGCACGACACCACCATATTTGTCATAGCCCCATTCCTCATGCAAGTAACGGATACAGTCGTACCAATCCTCTGGATGCTTTTGGTGGAACTCTTGTACCGCAACCAGCACTTGATAATAAAGTGAGCTCTGATCAACATACTGTAAAGCATCAAAAATGACATCCTGGATTTCGGTGTGGTTGTATGCGGCCGCAATAGCAGCGGCAATGAAATTGGCACCCTCCAAAGCATCCCCATCATGAGAAACTGTCGCCGCCATTCGTGCATGCCTAGCTGCCTCCGCAGGTTTGCCCAAAAACAATAATCCCCACGTATCGATGAAGATTTGGCCACCGATCTGTTCTGCCAGCTCCTTGCCATTCGTTTCAATTGATCCCGATGCCGGTGGTTGCATCCCCCGTAACAAGTTCAGGTAGGCTGTGTGTTCGGTACTGACATGATCACCACCCCACCAAAACATCCCAATATTTTCGCGGCCAAAGTTCAGCCAGGCCTTAGCGACGTCATTAGCGCTCATTTCTGCCGGGTCGGTCTTTTGTAACAGCTGCCGGTGGAAAAACGTTGGTCCATTTGTATCATCATCAGCAGCAAAGTTTTTATAATCTTTCGTGAAATGATCCAGATGCCCATAAACCTCACGGATCTTTTGATACGTCCAAATAGCTGGCTCTACTGGCGCGCCCAATCGCACGCCAAAACATTTCCCTAGGAATCCTGCATATATTTTTTCTACCTGATTATGGTCCATAGATTAATACCTCTTTTCAAAGCACCGTCTCTTGCTGCTGAGCAAGTGAAATATCTCTAGCAATGACTTTTCGCGCGGTTGTCGCCAGTGACGCGGCATTTTCCCGTAACGCCAAACGATTAACTTCTTCAAGTAAGTCACGGTCTTCTTTCGATATGATTTGAGATCCTTGCATCGCCCCGCAAATCACGCTGACCATCACCCCAATAGAATCAGTATCTCGGCCTGAGTTGATTGCTTTAATCACTGCCTGCTTAAAGTCACCATCATAAAGAACCAAATAACCCAGTGCCATCGGTAACTCCTCAATACTGTACAAACGTGACGGCGTATAATGATCGGATGGAATTCCTAATTTATCCTCCCGGCGGGCAACGTCATCTCCCATAGGGGAATATTGCTGCATAACTTGATGAAACGCATTAACGACAACGTCTTGATCAAAAATTTCTTTTTCGCGTAACCGCGTTGCTTCAACCACCATCGACTGGATAGCTTTCTTAGTCCCATCTTTGGCAACAGCTAATGCCGCAGCAACAATATCTGCTATTACTGCGTTTGCTATAAAGGCCGCAGCCACACAAGCCGCAAGCACGCCTGCTGCTTCCAAGCCGTAGCTGGCCTGATGACCACAAGCAAACAAAATAGCTTCATCATAAGCACGCTGAGGATTCCCTGCGTTCATAACCCCAATTGGTGCAACGTACATCGCCGCACCACAGTTGATCATGTTGCCATAACCACCTTCACGAGGCTCACAATTAGCCAGAACGTGCCGCTGAAAAATATATTTTTCTGGATAGAAAAGCCGATCTTGAATCACAGCCTCATGTCCAAATTCTGGAATATATCGCTTCTCATAAACTAACTGTCGAACAAATTCCTTTCCCATATCCCAGCTATCAATGTGTCGCTGATACTTCAAATACGTTTGAATCAATGCAACCGTCATTAAGGTATCATCTGTGACAATACCAAATCCGCGCATTCGGTTATTTCTTTCCGCAGCAGGATACTCTGCCTTATACCACGCATGGCGAATATCTTGGATTTCCCCATAACGTGTTTTGATCTGTTCATAACTCAATTTTTCAATGGTCGCACCTAGAGCGTCTCCGTATGCAGTTCCCAACACAACTCCTAAAACTCGATCTGCAAAGTCTTTTTTCATGATTATTCCTTAATATGCTTATTGGCGTATTCGGTCACTAACTTCCCACCTGCAGCGTTCCAGTCAGAAATAAACTTATCAAAATCATCTAAGCTCTTTTTACCCGTAATCGCATCGGCGACATACTCTTTGTAGACATTCTCGGCAGCATCCCACTTAGTGACATATTTTTCAGGCATAATAAACGAATTATCTGCAGTATAGTATTGATCGACCTTATCCATTGAGTTATCTGCAACGCCACTCATCAAACTGTGTTCAAGCTTATACGGGATTGTCACCTTACGAGGTTCCCAGAACCGTGCATACCAGTCAGCCGCCTTATCGGTCAGCTCAACTTTATTGTTCACAAGCTTATATTGGTAATTTTTAAACCCGAACCGATCTAATAATTGACCTTCTGGGCTTCCTAAATAGTCTAAGATTTTAAACGCAATTTTTTTGTTTGGGGATTGACTCGAAATAGCAATTCCCCGATCTTCTTTGGACAAATCAGTGGCACCATAGCCTTGGGCAACACCCTTAGCAGGCGGTAAGGCAACCAATGTATCATTAGACAATTGCTTGACCTTATCATTATATAAATCGACAACCTTACCGGAGGTGCCTAAAATCATCCCTGACTTACCATCATAAAACGCTGATTCTTTGGTATCCCACTTCTTGGTGAGGAATGACTTATCCAGGATTCCTTGTTTATACAGATCCCGATAAAATGCAATTTTCTTCTTTTCGTTATCAGAAGTGCGCTTATAGACATACTTACCGTCTTGTTTAACCCACGTTGAGGTATTGCCGAACGCCATATCGAAAATTGAATCTAGTTCGTCCACAGTACCCGCCGTTGTTATCCCATATGTTGCGGCGTTGCCTTTACCATCTTTTTTACCCACCAATTCTGTTAAAAGCTTTTTATAATTATCAACAGTTGGATTCTGAATTAAAGTATCGGCATCTGGAACTTGTGCTAAAACACTCTTCTTGACGACTGGCACTGATGCGGATAACGGCTTGATCCACAGCAGGTATGGATAATTGTTCAGGCGTTTTTGATTTGTCTCGGTCATTTCAGATTTAAGATACTTAGACTTCTTCACATACGGTCTCAAGTCTTCCAAAACACCTTGCTGTGCAAATGGCGTATCCCCACCCTGGAAATAAATAATGTCTGGAATATCACCACTTGAAATCTGTAAGTTTAATTTATCGGAGTAGCCCTCACTAGGTAAATCAACCACTTTAAATTTAACGTTGATCTTTTCTTTTTTCTTCAATTCTTTGGCTAACTCTGTGTAATACTGTTTAGCTACCTTATTACTAGAGTTATCGTCCTTATAAGCAATTTTAATGATCGTCGCGCCACTACTATCTTTGGTTGCAGTTGCTTGCTTCTTCCCACATCCAGCTACCAAAAGTGCTAACGCTGCCAGGGTCAACCCTAGGACCTTGAACTTTTTCATGATAATGCTCCTCCTTTGCGGCTACTCTTTAACGCCGCCATCCATTGTGCCTTCAGTAAAGAACTTTAGAATCATGGGATACAGTAACAGCAGTGGAATAATGGAAACGATGATGGTCGCAGACTTCAAAGATGTAAAGTTGATATTTTTAATAATATTGGCGGGCAAAGCTCCCGATGCGTTTAACATCGAAGAGTTGTCGTTTAAAACAACAAATTGACGCATCAATACCTGTAGTGGCCACTTAGCCGGATCATTAATGTAAATTGACGCACGGAAATATTCATTCCAACGAAAGACACCATAGAATAATCCCATCGTCGCCATCGCTGTTTTAGACAGCGGTAAGACAATTTTAGTGAAGATATCAAAATGATTGGCACCATCCAGCTCCGCTGACTCAATGATCGAATCTGGGATATCTTCAAAGAAGCGCATCATGATAATCAAATAATAAACATCAATCGTTTTGTAAAGGATGATCGACCACAGTGAATTAAGTAACCCCAGATCTTTAACCACAAAGTATTCCTGAACTAGTCCGGGCTCAAAGACCATTAAGATAATCAAAACAACCATGAAAAAGTTCTTACCCACAAAGAAGGGACGCGTCAAAACATACGCTGTGATGGCGGTCAAAAACAAGCTAGCAGCTGTACCAACAATTGTTAGAAAAACAGAAATCAGTAGACTGCGGACAACCTGAGGATTTGCAAATAATATCTGGTAATTTGTTAACGTAAATCCTTTAGGTAGAATATCTAATCCGCTTAATTGACTCATTTTTTCTGGACTCGTTAGCGACTGGGCAAGGATATTCAATATTGGAATAACCATCAAAATTCCAACAAATGCTAGAACTATGGTATTAACGATAATCCCTGGTGATAGCTTTCTCTGCTTAACCATTACCACACGCCCTTTCCTGTCAGTTTTTTAGACGTAAAGTGGGTCCCCAGAATTAACACCATTCCGATTAATCCTTTGAATAGGCTCGCCGCGGTTGCAATCGAGTATTGGCCATTCTGTAAACCGATTCGATAAACGTAAGTATCGAGGATATCAACAACACTAATGACTGAATCGTTCATCATATTGAAGACTTGATCAAAACCAGCGTTCATGAAAAATCCTAAATTCAAGATAAATACGGTTACGATAGTCGTCGTCAAAGCTGGAAAAGTAATATAACGCGTCTGTTGGAAGGGAGTTGCGCCATCAATATAAGCTGCTTCATATAGACTCGGACTAATCTTAAGGATTGCTGCTAAGTAAATAATTGAATCCCAACCTGCGCTACGCCACATTTCAGAAAAGACTAAGACCCATCGAATTGCCCCCTTTTGCGTCATAAAATCCATGGATGGCAGATGAAAAATATTTAGAGCTTGATTAACCCCGCCAGTTTGAGGATCTAGGAACGCAATCCAAATCCCTGCAATGACAACCCAAGAAAGAAAATGGGGTAAGTAGATAACAGATTGCACTGCTTTGCGGAATTTCATCACTGGATTACTGTTAAGCAAGAATGCCATTAGGACAGGAATCGGAAAGACAAATATCACCTTCATCGTACTGATAATGATCGTATTTTTTAAAACTTGTAGAAACGTCGGCGAACTGTGTAAATGGCGGTCGTAAAATGTAGGATAATGGCGATTTGAAATTGTCGGTTTTCCTACATTTTTTGATATCATCAACCACATCGGATCCAAGGAGGACAACGATGTGAGAGAAGATATTCGAGAG
>JALCQM010000001.1 GCA_022651245.1 Lactobacillus sp. | reverse complement strand
TTGGAAGCGGCTAGTCAGTATGCATAGTGGCTTTTGTCTCAGACTATCCAAATAAATTGTGATCGCCTCAGAGGTTACGAGGGCTGAGGCACTTACAAGCCTGCGAATTTATTCGCCGGTGGTTGACGAAGTTCAACTTGCCACAATTGGAATCTTGCAGCGCCATGGTCCAGATCTTCGGCGACACCTTAGCCTTCAAATCCTACCGAAACTTGTGGAACAAAGCCTATGAGAATGGTCAGATCACCGCGGAGAAGCTAAGCGAAGTCTTGAACACCTTCCTGCCTCTATACGAAAAGGCGCCAAAGCAGATGTTGATCAGCGACGCCACGGTCGATTGTGCGATCGCCGGCGCCCAGCTGATGTTGGTGGCGCGGGCACACGGGTATGAAACCAACCCGATCGCCGGTTATGATTCTACCAAAGCGGCGGCAGTCTTCGGCCTCGATCCGGAGCGCTACGTGCCAGTCATGGCCGTTGCGATCGGTAAGCCGGTGAAGAATGATCAAGACGAAGTCAAGTCGACGCGCTACGCGGCTGAGCAGGTGAGCGAATTCGCGTAAAGCACCACAAAAAGACGCTGGTTGGGAAAGTCCGAGCCAGCGTCTTTTTGTGGTGTTATGCCAAGTTCTGATACTGCGGGACCTCTGCCACGTAAGCCGCGAATATTTTGTGGATCGCGGAGTAATCCAGCCGGATCACCGTGCCTGGCGGGCTGTGGTGGACCGGGGGATGCGGGAGCGGGCCGTGCTTGAGGACGTTGATCTCCTGTTGCACAAACACCAGCACCGCTTGCGTGTATTGCGTGAGCAACGCTTCCCGTCGGGTGTTGTGCGCCTTGAGGGTGGTTTGTAGCCGCAGCAAACTCGGTGGTTGCTCGGTGCCGAAAAGTGCCGTTTGCTTTTGTAACCATTGATCAAAAGGTAACCGTTCCGCCTCAAATTGCGCCGTTAAACGCCCAAAGGCTGTCCCCTGGGCGCCGGCGGTCAGTTTTTGCCACCGCCGGGCATCGCTGATCATGCGCCGTGTCTCACTTTTCAAACTTTGGCGTAAAGGGGGCACTGAATTCAATCTATTCGTGAAAATAGTGGTTACCGGTCCCGTCAAGCGCAGGGTGTCGCCAATGTGGATACCCATCGCAGGTGGTGTGCCGTCGAATAGCATCCGCACGGTTTGGGCCGCGCGCGGCCAGGCGAAACGCGCAGGGTCTGCGGACGCGGCTTCATCAACGCGCATCACTAAGAAGTCGTAAAGGTGGGTGTCACCGTTGAGATCATAAGCCGTTTCTGAAACCGCATCGATCAAGGGACCGGACAGGGAGAATTGTGCAAGGACCATGATGATTCCTCCAATCTGAATGGTGCTCAATCTGGCTTGGTGTCACCTTCTGTGAACTGGTTAATCATTTTTGGATCCCAGAACTTTTTGCCGCGATAGTAGCTGTCATGAGCTAAAGGTACTTGATGCATTTTCTGGTAGGCTTGGTTGGCAAGAATCTGTAGGAACTGGGTGTGGCGGTAATCCTCATCAAAGAACCGCTTGGTGTCGTTGGCTTGCGGATGCCAGTCCGGCTGATAGTTGCTGAAAACTTTAACTTGCCGGACGTTGGTCCCCAAAAAGGCCGGCGCCATCAGCTGATCGATCTGCGCCTGTGTCGTTGCCAGCATCGGCAAAAGGCCGTCACGCAATAGGCGGTAATCGTTGAGGAGCCAAGGTTCGTTAGCCTGAATGATCTGGCGAGCGCGCGTCAGTAGGGTTCCTAGTGGCAGTTCCTTGTCATCGTAAGCGGCAAGTAAGGCATTGAGCCGCTTCCAAGTAGGTTTGAGGATGGGGGTTCCCTGTGACAGATGTTTCAGCCAACCTAGAATCACTTCATGCGCCATTTGCTTTAGTCGTTTTTCCAAGTGGTTAACGGCGTGTTCGTCCTTCTGCCGAGTTTCCAAGTTGATTGCTTGCAATTTACCCGAGAGTTTCAGGATATCGCCAATACTGAGGGTGCCAGGATATTTGAGAAAGTCGCCGTTGTGCTGGACAAACAGTGTCCAAGCAGGCCAGTCTAGAGGTTTGCCGTGGCTGTCAAAATAGTAATAAGCGCCTAGCTTGAGGGTATCAAGGAGTTGGTATTGCCCTGAGGGGAGGCGAATGCGCTGCGTTTGCGCAGCCGCAGTGATACCCGCGAAGCGAATCGTCTGAAAGTGATCGCGCATAAAAAGCCCTCCAATCTAAGGAACAATATTGATGGTGTCATTGTAATGCGCTTATTTAAAAAAATCTAGTAATTGGTCTATTTAATCTAAATCTATTTTAAAGGCGATATACTTAATCTGTTAGTGTTTGGTATATAAAAAAATAAATTTAAAATAAAGGGTTTACATTTTAACATGAGCGTGGTAATCTATGGTTAGCTTATACAGCTGGGTATGGTGGTGGCCACTCCATATGCTTTCCCGGTTGTAACAGTGGGGGTACCAGTCGATGATTCTTGTCGGCCTCCACACGCGCTAAGGGATAGATCCTGAAAATGGCCTGGAACTGATCGGGCACAGGCGAGACATCTGGTAGCATGACCCTCATGGCGGGACCAACCCGCGTGAGGCCGCTGTTATCCAAGCCCTGAGCGTCAACTCAGGCACCGTAACCACAAATGTGCGGGTTGGCAACCGCCTCTCCTAATCGAGAGAAATGCCCGGGACACGTTTTGGGGAAACCCGACGTGTCTTTGGTACGCCTACCGTGAGCTCACAATTGCGCCTCGCTGTTGAATCTGACAGCGAGGCGTTTTTTTGCGGTTCTGGTGACGCTTTCAGGCGGTTGGTGTTATGGTGTAAGTGACCTTAGGCAGAAAGGGTGATCATGATGACAGTGTTTACGCAAGAACAGGCGACCGCGTTGTTGGCAGATCTGATTCAGATCCGCTCGGTCAACGATGATGAGGTGCAGGTGGCGGACTACTTACAACAGCTTTTTGCAGGACATGGGATTGCGGCGCGAGTGTTACCGCTGACGGGCAACCGCGCGAATCTGATTGCGGAGATCGGTCGCGGCGAGCCGGTACTGGCTTTTTCCGGGCACATGGATGTGGTGGCGCCGGGCAACGGCTGGCACACCGACCCGTTTCACTTGACGACGCGCGAGGGCACGTTTTATGGCCGCGGCGTCGCCGATATGAAGGCCGGCTTGGCGGCGATGGTGATCGCGATGATCGAGTTGCACGCGCAAGGCCTGCCCAAGCGCGGCACGATCCGCCTGCTGGCGACGGCGGGCGAAGAAGTCGGCGAGGCGGGCTCGGCTTGGTTTGCTGCGCAAGGCGATATGGCTGATGTCGCTGGCTTGATCGTCGGGGAGCCGTCGTCGATTGCAGCAGCGTCAGCGGCGGAAAAAGGATCGTACGATATCGAATTCACCTCGAAAGGCCAAGCCGCGCACAGTTCGATGCCGGAAAATGGCGCCAACGCGCTTTTGCCGCTGATGCAATTCTTGGTGCAGGCAGAGGCGGCTTTTGCCCAAGTGCCAGCGGGGAAAATGGGGCCGTTGCGCTTCAACGTCGATGTGTGCCATGGCGGCGAGCAGGTCAATTCCTTGCCGGATTCGGCCACCGCGCTGGTCAATGTTCGCACGATCCCGGAATTCAACAATGATCAGGTCACCGAGAAGTTGGCAGACTTGCTGAACCAAGCCAATGCGGCGGGTGCCCAGATCAGCATGCGGGCTTTGATGAACGAGTGGCCGATTGCGACCGCCGCAGATAACCGCTTGCTGCAGCTGGTCACGACCATCGGGGCGAAATACGCGCACCAGCCGGTGCAAACCGGGCCGACGCCTGGGATCACCGACGCCTCGAATTTGGTCAAAGGCAAACCAGAGGCGTTTCCGTTTGTCATTTACGGGCCGGGCAATGCCACGATGCACCAAGCCGACGAAAGCTTACCGGCGGCGATGTACTTCGATTTTATCGCCGTGTATCAAGAGCTGGCGCTGGCTTTTCTCGATCAAGGGTAACGTGGGCTAAAACCGCTTTATATCATAGCCTCATTTGTGTCCCCACCTTTTTGGCGTATGATAGAGAAAGAAAAAAGGAAACGGAGACAGGCGATGAAACAGATTACAGCGGGCATTGTGGCCCATGTCGATGCGGGCAAAACGACGTTGTCAGAGGCCCTTCTTTACCGGGCTGGTGCGGTTCGCGCCGTCGGCCGAGTCGATAATGGCGACGCCTTCTTAGACCCCGACGCCTTAGAAAAGGCGCGCGGGATCACGATTTTTTCACACCAAGCCAATCTGCAGTTCGAAGACGTCGCCTTGACGTTGTTGGACACGCCGGGGCACGTCGATTTTGCCAGCCAAACGGAACAAGTCTTGAGCGTATTGGACTACGCCGTGTTGGTGGTGAGCGCCGCGGCCGGGGTCCAAGGCTATACGCGCACCTTGTGGGACTTGCTGCAACGCTACCAGGTACCGACGTTCATTTTTGTCAACAAACTGGACGTGCCGGGGGCGGATTACGCGCGCACCTTGGCGCAGCTTCAAGCAGTGTTGTCGCCGGGGTGCTTGGATTTCACCTTGGTTGCCGGTGAGTTGGCGGAGGCCACTCAAGAAGGGGCAGCGTTGCAAGACGACGCGGTGTTGACCGCTTACTTAGAGGATGGCCACTTGCCTGAAGCGACGGTGCAGGCTTTGATCCAGCAGCGTCGTGTGTTCCCGGTGTACGCCGGGGCGGCCTTGAAGCTGACCGGGGTCGACGACTTGATGGCTGGCTTGTCCCGCTGGACGCAGGCGCCGCAGTTTGCGGCCGATTTTGGCGCGCGCGTGTTCAAGATCTCCCATGATGCCAAGGGCGAGCGCTTGACCTGGGTACGATTGACCGGTGGCGCCTTGCACCCGAAAGATCAGGTGCTACCAGACCAAAAAGTCAACCAGCTGCGCGTTTACGATGGAGCCAAGGCACACGCCGTTGACGCGCTGGCTGCTGGTGATGTCGGGGTGCTGCCTGGGTTGACCGGGACTTTTCCTGGTCTTGGCCTCGGCAACTTGGCGGATGCGGCGACACCGGTCATGCAGCCAGTGTTGACCTACCGGCTGGACCCGCTGGCGGAGGACTTGCATGCGTGTCAGGCGGCTTTGGCAATCTTGAATGATGAAGATCCACAGCTGCACGTGTCTTGGTCGGCGCACCTGCAAGAGTTGCGGGTACAGCTGATGGGGACGGTGCAATTGGAGGTCTTGCAACAACTCTTGCAAGAACGTTTCAACCTGACCGTGGCTTTTGATCAAGGCAGTATCCGCTACCGCGAAACGCTGACGGCGCCCGTCGAAGGGGTCGGCCATTTTGAACCCTTGCGGCATTATTCAGAGGTGCACCTGCTACTGGAACCGGGGGCGCCGGGGAGTGGGCTGGTGTTTGACAGCGACTGTTCGCTGGAAGTCTTGGGGCGCAATTGGCAACATCAGGTGCTGACCAGCTTGGCCGCCAAAGAACACCTCGGGGTGTTGATCGGCGCGCCGCTGACCGACCTGAAGATCACGTTGATCGGTGGGCGCGCCAGCAACGTGCATTCAGTCGGTGGCGATTTTCGCGAAGCCACTTGGCGGGCCGTGCGCCAAGGCTTGATGATGCAAAAACAGGTGGGCGCCTGTCGGCTGCTTGAGCCGTGGTATGCCTTCCAGCTGTTGGTCAGCCAGACGCAGGTTGGCCGAGCCCTGACGGATATTCAGAAAATGGGTGGGACGAGCACGGCACCTGAGCCAGCCGGCGCGGAGCTAGTGCGCTTGAGCGGCACGGCCCCGGTCAGCGAAATGCAAGGCTATTCGCAAACGGTGCGCGCTTATACCCACGGCCAAGGGCAGCTCGATTGCGTGGTTGCCGGTTACCAGCCGTGCCACGATCAAGAAGCGGTGGTGGCGGCGCATGCGTATGCACCGGTGAGCGACTTGCCGAACACCCCGGATTCCGTCTTTTGTGCGCATGGGGCCGGCTACCCGGTGGCGTGGGATCAGGTACCGGCGATGGCGCACTGTCCGTATCGGGAATAAATGGTTGAAGGTCACGCGATGAGGCGTGACCTATTTTTTTGCCAAATTTTGAAAAAGGTTGCTAAACGTCTTGCCAATTTTAAAAATTTATAGTTGGCTTTTGGTTGGCTAAAAGCGTAATTTGCCAGTAATTAGCCAAATAATAGTCTAAAATAATTGGCAAAGACTAAATAAAGTAGTAAACATTTTGGCAAACATGGTGTAAGCTATGAGGTGTATTCGAGGTAGCAAAAATTCAAAACTTTGTGGAGGTTGTATCTTATGGCTGTAAAACTAACATCTGGACAACTGGAACACCTGAAGAACCTCTCTGATGACCAGAATGTCATCTCTGCTCTTGCAATCGATCAGCGTGGCTCGTTAAAGAAGATGATTGCTAAGGCTGCGGGAACAGCGTCGTCTGAGACAGAAATCGTTGATTTTAAAAAGGCGGTATCCACAGAATTGACCAAGTATGCGAGCGCAATTTTACTCGATCCTGAGTACGGGTTACCTGCCGCGGCCGTTCGTGCTGCCGGCTCAGGCCTGTTGCTCTCTTATGAAAAAACCGGGTACGATGTCACAGAACCAGGCCGTTTTCCTGATTTGATCGAAGACCAAAGCGCGTATCGGATTGCCCAAGAAGGCGGCGACGCTGTGAAGTTTTTGCTCTATTACGACGTTGACGAAGGGGAGCAGATCAATGATCGTAAGCGCGCATTCGTTGAACGCGTAGGCGCAGAAGCGAAGGCCCTCGATATGCCGATGTTTCTTGAATTAGTCTCGTATGATGCCAGCATTGATGATGCGACAGGGGCGGCGTACGCCAAGGTCAAACCCCACAAAGTGATTGAAATGACGCGCGAATTTAGTGATCCCCGGTACAATGTGGCGGTCTTAAAAGTTGAGGTGCCGGTTAATCAAGCGTATGTGGCTGGGTTTACTGACGATGGGGTTGAGCCTGTCTATAGTCGCGAGGAAGCTTCGGCATTTTACCGCGAGCAAAGTGAAGCGACAGATTTACCGTTCATTTTTCTCTCGGCCGGTGTGACCAATGAACTGTTCTTAGAAGAGTTGAAATTCGCTAAAGCGGCAGGTTCAAGTTTTAATGGTGTGCTTTGCGGCCGGGCCACTTGGAAGCTGGGGGTCGCCCCATTTGCTGCTGAAGGTGAGGAAAAAGGAAAGCAATGGTTACAAACCAAGGGTAAGGCAAACATCGAGCGTCTAAATGCCGTTCTAGCAGAAACTGCAACGCCGTGGACGGACAAGGTGACAACGGCTTAAAGTCAACCGGAACCGCAATGTGTCGTTGCATGCCGTCAAGTCACGGCCAACAATCCAATTGTCCTCGCACTGTGATTCAGACAACGAGTCATGGTGCGAGGATGCTTGGATTAAGGCCTTAAAATCGCTGTCTAGCACAGCGTGGTTGTATAGAAGGGTGAGCAAAATGATCTTAACAGTGACAATGAATCCATCGATCGATATGGCATATCCGCTTGAACATTTGGCTATTGATACGGTTAATCGGGCCCAGTCTGTCAGCAAGACCGCAGGGGGGAAGGGGCTCAATGTGTCGCGCGTCATCCACCAAATGAGTCATGCCGTCGAAGCGACTGGTGTGTTGGGTGGGAATTTTGGCCGCTTCATTGAAGAGCGTTTAGATGACGATCAGATCAAGCATCATTTTTCACATATTCAACAAGAGTCGCGCAATTCGATCGCTATTTTGCATGATCACGGGGCACAAACGGAGATCTTGGAGAGTGGCCCCACATTAACGTCAGCCGATGCGCAGCAATTCTTAGCTAATTTCCAGAAACTATTGCGTCAATCTGATCTCGTGACGATTTCTGGCAGTCTGCCACGAGGGCTGGCGAGTGATTTTTACGCGCGGATGGTGACACTAGCGGCGCAGGAGAACGTTGATGTCCTGTTAGATGCCTCAGGAGATGCGTTGCGTGCTGGGATCGAAGGGCCGGATAAGCCACTGTTGATCAAGCCTAATGAAGATGAGCTGGCTGCGTTATTGAACCGACCGGTCGATAAAACGAATCTAGCGACATTAAAGCAAGCCTTAGAGGCTGAGCTGTTTACGGGGATTGAGTGGATCGTGGTATCGCTGGGCGCTGCAGGGGCATTCGTCAAGCACGGCGATAAGTTTTACCAGGCGCAGATCCCTAAGATCAACGTCGTGAATCCAGTCGGTTCAGGGGATTCGACCTTGGCGGGATTGGCAATGGCGTTGGATCGGTTGGAAGATGATACGACGGTCATCAGCACCGGGATGACGACGGGGATGTTGAACACGATGGAAGCTCAGACTGGCTTTGTTAATCCAGAGCTATTCCAGCAGTATTATGATCTAGTTAAGATCATTCCGATGTGAGGTGGGCAAAATGATTACAATTCATTGCGATCAATACACAGCCGTCATCAACCCCCTTGGCGCCGAACTAACGCAACTCACCACAGCAGCTGGGACGGAGTTGTTGTGGCAGGCACCAGAGGGAAAGTTCTGGCGTCGGCATGCGCCGATACTCTTTCCGGCAATCGGCAAGTCCAACGCTGATCGGTACCAGTGGCAGGAACAAGAATACGAAATGGGGCAACACGGCTTCGCACGTGATTATCCCTTTACGGTGGTGCAACAAGATGAGGATGCAGTCGTCTTGCGATTAGTGGCGAATGCTGAGACGCGATTGCGGTATCCGTTTGCTTTTGAGTTGACGGTGACGTACTGGCTGAGTGCGGAAGGGTTGCAGATCACATACCACGTGTTCAATGCGGATACTGAGACGATGCCTTTTGCGTTGGGATTTCATCCCGGATTCCAGTTAGCCGCACCGTTAGAAACGTATGTGCTCGAATTCGAAGGCGTGCACTCGCCTATTGCCCAGCTAGGAGTCGGGCCCGCCCCATTTCGCGATGGGCGGATTAGTCCGCTTTTGGCGGCGCAGTCTAATCGGTTGCCGCTATCGCATCAGTTGTTAGACTCAGGCTTGGTCATATTAGACGCACGTGACATGACGGCAGTCAGCCTCCGCGAGCAAGCGGGTCGGCAAGTACTCAGGCTTTCGATTGCGGATTTTCCGTATGTCACCTTATGGACACCAGAGCACCAACAGGCCCCGTTTATTTGTCTCGAACCATTCGCCGGCTTACCAGATCAAAAAGGACCGGTCACAGATTGGCGCTACAAGCTGGGCAATCAGTTACTGCCTGCAGGAGAGAGCCGTGAATTTAAGACGATGATCACCAAATAACGACATAGCCAATAATTTGACTAAAATTATTGGCTGTTTTTTTGCAAAAAAATAGACCTCACAGGCGAGGCCTATCAGATTTACTTAGTTGTCAAAACCGAGTAGAGTGATGATCTTGTCGACGACGGCGTCTTCACCAATGTTGGTGAGGAAGGGCAACCCATTAACGACAGGGACGCCAACGTCTTCCGTATACCGGGCGGTAGTGACGATCAAGTCGTACTCGTTGGCCATCGAAGGAATCTGGGGAATGGAGGTCTGCGTGAAGGACACCTTATCAGCGCCGATGCCTTTATCAGCCATCAGCTCTTCCAATGCCGCACGCGCGACAGTCGAGGTCGCAATACCAGAACCACAAGCAACTAGGATTTTTTTCATGATGGAATACCTTCCTTTACTATGCGAGTTGAATGCCAGCAAATGTCTGTTCAAGGTCCGTCTGGAGTGCCGAAATCTGATCGTAGTGCAAGAGCTGGTCCAGGTGTTCTTGGTTTTGCACGATCGACATCAGCTTTTGCAGCATGGTGATTTGACCCTTGGGTTCTGCAATGGCCAGCATGATGATGATCGAAACGTCAACCGTTGAATCGGGATCGCCCATGTTTTGGAACGTGACCGGGTGATTCAGTGTCGCCACCGCAATCGTCGATTGATTCACGTGTTGCGAGTCAGCGTGTGGGATCGCTACGCCGATCTTGCCCGTCGGCAAACCGGTGGGGAAGATCGCCTCGCGGTCAAAAATTGCCTTTTGGTACGAGTCTTTGACCCGCCCGCCTTGCGTGAGGGCTGAGGCGAGCGCGGTGAGGGCCTCGTCTCGGTTGGCAAAGTGCTGGTGCGTAAAGAGATACTGCGAATCGATTAATTTCAAACAAACACATCTCCTAACATAATACCGTGTTCAAACAGCAACTTAATGGTTGTTTGCATCTTGATCGTACTGCTTGCAACCGCTTTTTGCAATATAAATCCAAAATAATTTGGCAAAGTGTTTGCAAAACAGATTTATTGTGGTATTCTTCTTGGTGTGGAAGACATCTTTGCAAAATAAACGTGGCGAATAGCTGATTTTATGTTAGGCTCAAGGTAATGCCAAATTGTGAAGATAAAAGGAAGAGGTGTCCTTAGGATGGATGCAACAGCAAGGCGCGCGGCTATTGTCGAAATCTTGCAGGAGAACAGTTCTGTCAAAATTTTAGAGCTAAGCGAACGTTTGAATGTTACCCGCGAGACGATCCGCAAAGATCTCTATGAATTAGAGAAAAAAGATATTGTGACTTTGGTTCGTGGCGGTGCAGTCCTTAACGAAGAAATCAATGAAACTGATTACGAGTTAAGGTTGCACCGCAATCAACATGCCAAATCAGCGATTGCTGATGAGGTGATGACGTATATCGAGGAAGGCGACACGGTCTATCTTGATTACGGTACCACGTCGTTAGCGGTGGCTAAAAAGATCAAGCGAATCAAAAATATCACCGTTGTGACAAACTCGATCCCAATTATTAATGAACTGTATAAATGCGATTATATTCGCCTGATTGTTTTAGGCGGCGAAGTGAGACGCAACGAAGGATCGTTGTTTGGGAGTACGGGTGCGGAATTACTGAAGACGTTGAGCATCAACGTTGGGTTCTTCTCTGGTAGTGGTCTCACCATGAAGTTTGGATTGGTCAATCATCATATTGGTGAGGCACAGATGTCGCGGATCGCTGCTGATCGGTGTCAGCGGATTGTCGTTGGCGTTGAACATGAAAAATTCGGCAGTGTTTATCTCAGTCGCATCATGCCCGTTAAGCAAATGGATGTGTTGATCACCGATCAGCTGACGGATCCGCAGCTACTCGAGGAACTGCAGTCGCAAACTAAGCTGGTTTTGGTCAACGCCAATCGGTTGACAGATTAGTTTTGTCGCACCAAACCAATGCAGATTTGATTCGCAAGGCTTCGCAAACATTCCCGTCTTCCACAGTGATGGGTGTTGATAGGGTTTTATCACGAAGATGAGGTGAAAACCGTGCAAGCCGTTCTGAATGTGATTCAATATATCGTGAACTTAGGCGGTCCTGTTATGATCCCGATTGTGATTTTTATCATCGGGTTAATTTTCCGCAACGGGGTGGGCAAGTCGTTACGCTCAGCGATCTCGATCGGGATCGGGTTTACTGGGATCAACTTGGTCATCACGCTGCTGACGGATAATTTAGGTAAAGCAGCCGAAGCAATGGCTAAGAACTTTGGCGGTAACTTAAGCGTGGTTGATATTGGCTGGCCAGGGACGTCACCGATGGCCTGGGCCTCTAACATGGGGTTGATCGCGATTCCTGTCGCGATTCTGGTCAACGTTGTCATGCTGTTACTACGGCAAACGAAAGTTGTGAACGTTGATATTTGGAATATCTGGCACATGGCCTTTACGGGTGCGATCGTCCAAATCGCAACGGGTAGTTATGCCTGGGGGATCGCAGCCATTGCGATCCATGCCGCGATCGCGTATAAGCTAGGGGACATCTTCAAACCAGTGACGGATAATTATTTCGGCCTGGAAGGAATCTCGATTCCACACGGGACTTCGGCCTATATGGGTATTTTTGCCAAACCAATCGACGATTTGATCGAAAAAATTCCTGGCGTGAACAAAATCAACCTGACCTCGAAGACGATTGAAAAACGCCTTGGGGTATTAGGGCAGCCATCGATCATCGGGGCGGTGTTAGGTCTGGTCATTGGGATTTTAGCAGGGTTTTCAGTCGGTAAGTCCTTAAACCTGGCGATTCAAATGGCCTCGGTGATGGTCTTGATGCCGGTCGTCGTTAAGTTCATTATGGAAGGCTTGATTCCAATTTCGCAATCAGCCAAGAAAATTATGGACAAGCGCTTCAAAGGTAGCGACTTTACGATTGGGATGGACCCGGCACTGTTACTAGGGCAATCTGAAATTATTGCAGGGAGTTTACTTTTCGTCCCGATCACACTGTTGATCGCGATCATCATGCCAGGCAACAAGATTTTGCCTTTCGGCGACTTGGCGACGATCGGCTTCTTCATTGCGATCGCCACTGGGGTGCATAAAGGCAATATTTTCCGGACGTTGATTTCCGGTTCCGTGATCATGACGATCACATTGTGGATCTCTAACCAGATGTGGACCCTACAGGATAAGTTGGGTCGCCAAGTGGGTTTGCTCGAAGCTGGGAAGAAAGTTTCCTCGCTGGATCAAGCAGGTAGCCCAATTACTTATCTTTTGACTAAGGGGATTACTTTGCAAATGGGCGTTGGGTTCTTCGTGATCCTAGTGCTGTTTGTTGGCGCGTTTGCTTACACTTATATCAGCTACAAGCGCGACAAGTTATATGTCGTTGACAAGAAAGTATAATTGTAAGCGGTATCTTTTACGTGATACGAAGCGTTTTGAATTATTGGAGGTAAAACAGTATGTCATCTGAGGAATGGTTAGCAGTTGCAGGCAAGACGTTTGTTGTGACCGGTGGTTCATCAGGCATTGGCGACGCCATCGTCAAGGAATTGATCGCTGATGGTGCCAACGTGGTCAATGCAGACCTTAAACCAGGAAAGTATCAAGCGGATAAGCTGCTGTGGGTGGAAACCGATGTGACCAGTAAGGCCGCCGTTGACAATTTAGTGGCGAAAACCTTGGCCCACTTTGGGACGATTGATGGGTTAGTCAATAATGCCGGGATCAACATCCCCCGGATTTTGGTCGATCCCAAAGCGCCTGATGGGCAGTATGTGATCGATGAGGCCAATTATGACAAGATGTTTAACGTCAACGTCAAGAGTGTGTTCTTGCTTTCATCGGCCATTGGCAAGGTTTTGGTCAAGAATCATCATGGTGCAATCGTGAACATGTCCTCGGAATCTGGTTTGGAAGGGTCCCAAGGGGCAAGTGTTTACTCTGCCACCAAGGGCGCGATCAACGGCTTTACCCGTGCGTGGGCGAAGGAATTAGGACAATATGATGTCCGTGTGATCGGTGTCGCACCAGGAGTCTTGGAAGCAACTGGCTTGCGGACGATCGAATACGAAGAAGGTCTGGCCTATTCTCGCCACATCACCGTTGAACAATTGCGCGCAGGGTATAGTAAGACCTCGACGATTCCATTGGGTCGCAGTGGGAAGTTAGCGGAAGTTGCGAACTTAGTGGCCTTCTTCTTATCAGATCGTGCCGGCTATATGACCGGACAAACCGTCAATGTTTCCGGGGGTAAATCCCGTGGTTAAACCTTCTCTTTGGGGTTAGTCCTGAAATTGTACAAGCCTCTGTGTCATGATTCGTATTTGGATCAGCACGCAGAGGCTTTTGTGTGTGAAAGTGAATGCTAAGAGATTCGGAGGGTTGAGTCGTGACTGATGAGCAGTTTAAAGCAGTGGCGTTGTTCGACTTGGATAACACATTATTGGATGATCACAAGAACGTCCCTGATGTCAACGTAGCCGCACTACGCCAGCTGCATCAAAATGGCGTACTAACGGCGTTTTCTACTGGACGGAACCGTTATGAGTTGTTGTCACTGAAAAACGCGTTGCAGGTCGACGCGATGGTTGCGGCCAATGGGTCCGATGTCTTCTTGGGGCGTCAGCATGTGTATCAGCAAACGATGCCGACCTCGGTACTTGAAAGGTTAAAGCGAGAAGCAGATGACAGCGAGATTCCTATTGGCTTTTACACGGGTGACCAGGCGGCGCTAACGTTGATCAACGATAATACGATTGCACAATACCAACACATCCGGCAACGATCCGCAGAGGTGCGCCCTGATTTTTTCCGCCATGCAGCGGTGTGTATGTTACACCTGTATGTCCCGCAAACCACAGCTGGTGATCAACTTGCGGACGACTTCCGGGCTGCGTTTCCGGAGCTATCATTTTATCGTAATTCGCGCTATTCGTTGGACGTTGTTAGTCACGGCATGACGAAGGCTACTGGGTTGTCGCAGTTAATGACACGCCCTGAATTAGTGGGGTTACCAACGTATGCGTTTGGGGATGGCAACAATGATCTTGAAGTGCTTCAGGCGGCGACGTATGGCATCGCGATGGGGAACGCCTTGCCAAGCGTTAAGCAAGCGGCTGATTACGTTACGACGGATAATTTGCATGCAGGGATTCCCAAAGCGTTACGACATTTTGGCCTGATTTGAGTTAAAGTTGTAGAATGTTAAAATCAGCAGATATAGTTGCAATATGTAATGTTCATGCTATACTAATAAAAGAACAGAATTTTATCCACAACAACACAAGAACCGCTACCCATGCCCGGGTAGCGGTTCTTTTTTCACCTAAGAGAGGTGAGTGGGTTATCAGCAACTTTTAAGAGGTTAATGCCGCCGAGATAACCATTCAGCATAGGTAGCTAGTACCAACCCCACCAAGATTGGAGCCACAACCTCTGAACAAAATTTGTCCACAACAACACCCTCTTTCAGGGCAAGTTGCCAGCGATATTATATCAAAAGAAAAACTATTTGGATATGTTTTAAGCGATCTTAAGTCGGTATTTGCTTAAACATGATAATATTAATTCCGATTTACAATGTATATATAATTAATCACTCAAAATCAATCCTTTACGATAACTATAGTTGAATCTTCCGTGATTGGAAAAAGTACTGTATTCTACCATTCTCTATGAGCTATATTCATAATTTTTATAATTTCAATTGAGATCCGTTTTCTGCTTTTAGGGCCAAGAGACGAGCACTGCTAACCGCCTGCTAATCGCCGGAGTTTGTCACCACCCGTGACTAGCCGACTTGACGCCTGGTTGAATTTTCTGCTGGGAAGTTAACATCTGCGCAATTGTATTCAGTACCACGCAGGATGATAATCAGCAGTAAGAAGGGACGGAGGTGATGGGGATGCTTGCGATTGGGCATGTGATTCGTCAGCGGCGATTGTTGCTGGGGCTGACACAAGAGGGACTAGCGGGGCAATTGGCTGTAACGGGACCCGCCGTCAGCAAGTGGGAAAAGGGATTAAGCTATCCGGATATTGAGTTGTTACCGCAGATCGCGCGGACACTGCAAATCGACTTGAATCAGCTGCTGGCGTTTAAAAGCGACATGACGCCGGCTGAGCTTCGGACGTTTTCAGCGGTGTTGCCAACGAAGAGCGGGTATGCTGCTTACGAGTTGGCGAAGGCGAAGCTAAAAGAATTCCCCAATGCTGATCAGCTGCGGCTGATGATCGCGCCGGTCTTACAACTGCAGCAGCCAAATATGACCGCGGCACAGTGGGCCACGGTTGCCGAATTCATCGAGAATAATTATCTGCACGTGATGCATGGTCAAGCGCCTAACCGCGCACAACAAGCTGCTCAGATGCTGTTTTACTTTTACCTGAGCGAAGCGCGCTACACCGATGCAGAGGCGCAATTAGCGACGTTGTCTGATGCGGTGGTCGCCTATAACGCGATGAGGCCGGACCTGTATATGCGGCAACATGATGTGGCACGCACGTACGCAGCCGGCGAGGTGCTCTTAGGGCAAGATGTGGCCGGTATGACGCGCGTGTTGGCCATTTTGATCAAGAATGCCTTGAATGATGGCAACCTGCCCTACGCTCAGGAATGCGTGCGGGTGGGGCGTGCTTTGACGAAAATGTTGCAGAGTAGCGAGGCGTTTCAGGCGGACTCGGCCTTGTTGGTGGCTAAGGCAACGGCGGATCGTGAACAGGTAGCAACGGTGATCGACCAGTTAGTGGCGGGGTTCATGACCTCAACGACGCCCATGTTGTTAGCGCATATTCCCAAATCCGCTGGCATCGCGTCAGTGGACAAGCGCCAAACGATACGGCAAATGCTACAGGCGTTCGTCCAAGATCCTGAGCTGAAGTTTGCTTGGGCACACCCAAAGCTGCGGGCGTTGTTGCAAGAATATGAGGTGGCTAATGATGATTAAGCGGTTAGTAAAATGGCTTCTGTACCCGCGGTCAGGTTGGCGGGTGCGCGTAGGGGCGGCGATCATCATGATCGTTGCCTTGGTGATCGGCGTGGGCTTGATAAGGCTTGGGGTCAGCAGCTGGCCTGCGTTTGGTTATCTGATCAATGGTGGTGGGCTGGCGTTGATCTTAGCGCTGGTCGCTGCGATTGTTGTGGTGCACGGCTATATTGGCGGGGTGCCGAAAGCCAAATAGGGCGGTATGGCTAGTTTGGCGCACAACACCATTCAAAAAAGCGCGACATGACGTTTTTCCGACGTCATGTCCCGCTTTTTTGGCTTGAAAACTGAAATATTACTTCTTTAGTCGCAAAAAACATCATTTTTCCGCGTTATTTTGTCATCTTTATATATTCTGATGACTTTATATCGCCAAGACATGCGACAATTTTTTCAACCCTATTACAAATAGGTTAACCATCGATCGGAGTCACGACGACAATTGGACGGCACAATCAGCGGCGAAACCATTCGACCAGCTGGCTGCCAACCCCACCGCCAGAGATGAAAGGACAACGCAAATGAAATTAGAAGTCAAATTGCATCAACAACAGCAGCTCCAAGCTGATTATGAACGTATCGAAGCGCACTTGCGCAAACAAACCAAAGAACTCGAAGAAGTGTCGGCACAATTGGCGGCGAACGACCGCATGCTGGTGGCGGGCCTGCAAGAATGCTGGCAAGGCCCGGCCGCAGAGCAGTTCATCGACGACCAAAGACGGGCTACGCGCCAGTTCCTGCAGCAGGCCGACGAGTGCAGCCTGGCGCTAGAACAAGAGCGCCGTGCCAAGCAACAAGACTTCGAAGCGGCCTGGGAAGCCATCTCCCACCAGGAGGTTGACTGATGGGACTACGTTGGAAGCGCGACGAAGACGTCGAAATTAGCAACGCCTTTGCCACTAATATTGCCAGCATGCAGCAGTTTGCCCAAAATTTGCAAACGCAAGTGCAAAATGTCGTCGACGCGATCGAAGGCGGCACCCTTAGCGGAAAGGCCTATAATGCCGCCAATGAGGTCTTCAAAGAACTGTTTTTGCCACTGGGAAAAGCGGCAGATTCGTTGACGACTTCTTTGACGAAGGCCAGCACGCAATATCTGAGCTATCGAGAAAAGATGGCTGGGACTGATTTTCTAGATGAAGACGCCATGAGTAGCAATATCACCCGACTGAGCGACCTCAATAAGGAAATTGACGCGATACACAAGTTGCCGTTTAAAGAGACCAGGCATCTTTTCCAGGATAAGTATAAGCAAAACGAAGCGACGCTGATCAAGTTGAACGCGCAGCTTACCAAGTTGCGGGAGTTTGATCAAGACACGCAAAACCTTTATAGCACCTGGGACGAAGAGGTCACTGCCATCGCTCAAGGCGTCAACTACATCACTAAGGGCAAGGTGAATGCTAACGGGACGTTCACGCCCGCGTTGGGCACTAACCGCGACTGGCTAGCTACGCTGAAAGACAACGAGATCAAGCGGATCGTTGGGCCGCTCGAGCGCCCGAAAGGCATGACCGCGGCCCAATACCGCGCGTATAAAAAGGCGGTTTATAAACGTGCTAAGGAACTACAGGCCCGCGGCTGGACCGACGCTAGCCTCGCCGCATTCGGCGTTTGCCTTAATTACAATCCTAAAAAGCTTGGGGCTAAGCAATCTGTCGCCGATTATGTGAAAGACGAAACCGCTGATGCCGATAAGGTTGGTTCAGGCCTGTTCAGGGCGATGTGGGCGGCCGACGACTTGAAGATGTACGACGGCAATGAGAAAGCCGCTGCGGCGATCAACAAGCTACAAGTCTTGATGCGGACCGCGCACATGGATGCCAAGCACCTGACCCCTAAGCTGAATCCTGGCGACGAGGGTTACGGTGAACTCGACGGCAGTATCGCCCAGACGAAAATGTTGTTGAGCCACTTCGGCGACATTTCGCCTACCAGCGATTTTTGGAACGATCTCTCCGAAACGGTGATCACGGCTCTGCCATCTGGGCTGCAAGGGGCGGTGCTCAACCAGCCGCTTGCTAAGGCCGTCAACCAGTACCGCTATGTTATCTCGGCGCAACAGATGCAATATGTGCGGGATTATGGGGAGAAGCATGGCGCGGCTAACGATCGCGAAGCGCTGATCAAGTATTTGCGGTCGACGGGGGAGTACGATCTTGATGAGTCGGCAAGGTTGCATCAAAAGAAAAATTCAGAAGATAAGCCGGCTCCTGATGCGAAGAAAGGCCAAAACCTGAAAATCGTCCAGAACTTCCATTCAGAATTCATTCTTTCTGGGGATCACTTGATTTCGGAAATAGATCCTGAAAAAGATTCGGATCATAATACCAATGGTGTCGTAAACGGCTCAAGTTTTAACTATGCAGAAGGCAATGATTATAATAGCGACAAATCCGATGAGTGGAATGCAATGCATTCGGATCATTATAAATATGATATGGAAGTCAACGATTTAGACCCAATTTTTCGGAAGAACAAAACTAAACTCTCTGAATATAAGGCTCCTAGTTCCTCCGCCTACAACTCTGCTCAATCGAAATATGGTGAGGACGGCCTATCAGCGCACGAAATCAACCAAAAGACAATGAAAAAATTTAAGGAGGACCTAGATAGTGACTAGAAAACGATGGCTACTCATCGTCTTAGGAGCCGTGATTTTTCTTGGTATGGTTGTTGGCTTTCATGAGCACGATGGTCAAAAGCAATCAACTCATAAGCAGCCCCCAAAGAAGGAACCGTATGTGACGACACTTCAAGTGGGAAAGGTCTACCGTCAAGATGACGTCTACTTGAAACTGATTGATCAGAGTCACTACGTCCGACTAAAACATACAGAATGGTCTGAAAATCCTGACAATGAGGCTGAGCCGAACCGTCCATCGTATGTTTACAATCTTGGAACCTACACCCGATCCGAAAAACAGATCCAAATCGGGCCTACCACGCATTGGATACAAATATATTTCCGAAATAAGAAAGACAGACAACAAAAAAAGGCCGAGACTATCTGGGAATTTACGGCATTTCAAGTCAAAGCTCTGGGGTATACAGTGAAGGGCTTTTCAGGATATCAATTACGTCAACACAAGGATCGTTGGCAGATTGTTGAAGATCCTCCTGGGTATTTGCATCCATCTGACGCGAAGCTTCCCAACACAATTGAAGCAGAAAAAAATCAATTTACAACCAAGGAGTACAAGCGTTTTGAATGATAACTGAACGCAATCGGGGTGTCTCAGGCCGTGTTTCCGTTTGCATAATTGATTGGCTTCTAAAGGAGACTTGATTTCTCTTAGACAAGCATAAGCAAAATGAAGCTTCACTGATGAGACTGAATGAGCAGCTCACTAAGTTGCGGGAATTTGATCAAGACACGCAAAACCTCTATAGCACTTGGGATGAGGCGGTCAATGCTATTGCCCAAGGCGTCAACTACATCACCAAAGGCAAGGTGAACGCCAACGGCACGTTCACGCCAGCTAAAGGCACTGACCGCGAATGGTTGGCCACGTTGAAAGACAACGAGATTAAGCAACTCGTTGGCCCACTTGAGCGCCCAAAAGGAATGACTGCAAGTCAATACCGCGCGTATAAAAAGGCGGTTTACAAACGCGCCAGTGAGCTGCAGGCTCGGGGTTGGAATGACAACAGTATCGCTGCATTCGGCGCCTATATTAACGCCGCACGCAAGCCACTTGGGGCCAAACAAACCGTCGCCGACTATGTGAAGGAAGAAACCGCTGGTGCCGATAAGGTTGGCTCAGGGCTGTTCAAGGCGATGTGGAAGGCTGACGACCTGGATCAGTACGACGGCAATGAGAAAGCTGCTGAGGCGATCAACAAGCTACAAGTCTTGATGCGGACCGCCCACATGGACGCCAAGCACCTGACCCCGAAGCTGAAGCCTGGTGACAAGGGTTACGGCGAACTCGACGGCAGCATCGCCCAGACGAAAATGTTGATGAGCCACTTCGGCGACATTTCACCTACTAGCGATTTTTGGAATGACCTTTCCCAAACAGTGATCACAGCACTCCCATCCGGGCTGCAAGGGGCGGTGCTCAACCAGCCGCTTGCCAAGGAGGTCAACCAGTACCGCTATGTGATTTCGGCGCAACAGATGCAATATGTGCGGAACTATGGGGAAGAGCATGGCGCGGCCAACGACCGCGAGGCGCTGATCAAGTATTTGCAGTCGACGAAGAAATATAGTTTGAAGGAATCGGCAAGGCTGCATCAGAAGAATGATACGAAACATCACCCTGCACCAAATGCTAAGAAGGGCCAAAATCTGAAAATCGTTCAGAACTTCCATACAGAATTCATTCTTTCTGGGAATCACATGATTTCAGAAATTGATCCTGAAAAGGAATCCAAACAGAACACTAATGGTATCGTAAACGGATCGAGTTTCAATTACGCAAAGGACAATGATTATCAAGGTGGTGAATCAGACGAGTGGAATGCATTGCATTCGGATCATTATAAGTATGATATGGCAGTCGACGACTTAGATCCATTTTTTCGGAAGAACACAATCGATCTTTCCCAGTACAAGGCTCCTAAAACCGCTGCCTATAATTCTTCTCAATCTACATTTGCTGAAGGAGGACTATCTGCGAAGGAAATCAATAAACAGACGATGAAAAAGTTTAAGGAGGACTTAGCTAGTGACTAGAAAACAATGGCTGCTCATCGTCTTGGGAGTCATGATCGTCCTTGCTGTGATTGCCGGCATCCAGCAGCTTGGCGGTCAAAAACAATCAGCCCATAAACAGATCCCAGAAAAGGAACCTTATGTCGTGACGTTTCAAGTTGGAAAGGTATATCGGCAAGATGATGATTACTTGAAACTTATCGATGAGAGTCACTATATTCGTTTAATGCATACAGAGTGGTCTGAAAACCCAGACAATGAAGCTGAGCCGAACCGGCCCTCGTACGTTTATGGAAGTGGCGTATACACGCGCACAAAAAATCTGATTCAACTCGGCCCCACTCCGCATTGGTTACAATTAAAGTTTCACAACAGAAAGGCCGTGAAACAAAGAAGTGCTGATAAAATTCAGGAATTTATGGAATATCGTTTCGAAGATAACGTCATTATTGTGAAAGGCTTTCCTGAGACGCAATTACGCATTCAGAAAGGCCATTGGCAGATTGTTGAAGACCCTCCAGGATACTTGCATCCATCAAACGTGAAGTTACCCAACACGATTGAAGCAGCAAAAAATCAATTTATAACCAAGAAATACGAGCGTTATGAGTGAGCGTTATTACAAAATAAGTGCAGGTATTGCTGATCAAGTAATCTATGAGGAGCTCTCGTGTGAAAAATAGAAAACTATGGCTACTCATCGTCCTGGGAGCCGTGATTTTTCTTGGTAGGGTTGTTGGCTTTCATGAGCACGACGGCCAAAAACAGTCAGCTCATAATCAGCCCCCGAAGAAGGCACCATATGTGGCGACGCTTCAATTGGGGCAAGTATATCGGCAGGATAACGACTACTTCAAGCTCATTGATGAGAGCCATTACGTCCGACTAAAGTATACAGAATGGTCTGAAAATCCTGACAATGAGGCTGAGCCGGATCGGCCATTATATGTATACGGTGTTGGAACATATACACGTTCAGACGAGCAGGTTCAAATCGGCCCAACCACGCATTGGATGCAGATTACTTTTCGGAGTGAGAAGGACAGACAGCAAAAAAAGGCCGAAACTGTCTGGGAATTTATGGCATTTCAAGTCAAAGATGGTGGTTATACGGTGAAGGGGTTCCGTGGATATCGATTACGTCAACACAAGGGACACTAGCAAATTATTGAAGATCCACCTGGATACTTGCATCCATCAAACGTGAAGCTACCTAACACGATTGAAGCAGCAAAAAGTCAATTTATAGCCAAAGAGTACAAGCGCTTTGAATGATGGCTAATGTCAATCCGGTGTACCAGGCCGCGTTTTGCGTGGCTTAATTAAACGGGAATTTGATCTCTTAGACGATGAGTATTTGCGGTCGACGGGGGAGTACGATTTGGGCCAGTCGGCAAGGTTGCATCAGAAGCTGGATAACCGCAAATATCCGGCACCAGACGCGAAAAAAGGCGAAAATCGTTCAAAATTTTCATACAGAATTCATTCTTTCTGGCAATCACTTAGTCTCAGAAATCGATCCCGAAAAAGATGCCGATCACAACGTCAATGGCGTCGTAAATGGGTCAAGCTTTAATTATGCGACGGATAATGATTACAGAAGTGACAAATCTGGTGAGTGGAATGCATTGCATTCGGATCATTATAAATACGATATGAAAGTCAACAAATTAGACCCGAAATTTCGGAAAAAGAAAATTGATGATTTTGGATTTGAAGCGTTTAAAACATCAGAATATAATTCAAGCAAATTTCCGTACGCAGAACAAGGAAGCTCTGAAAGTAAGATCAATGGACGAACGATGGATCGATTTAAGGAGGAATTAGCTGGTGACTAGATGGCGTTGGGCAGTCATTTTTTTTGGAGTCGTGGTCATTTTTGGAGTATTATTTGGCGTTCTTCAACACAACCCTCCTCGAAACCAGGTAAAGAAGCCGCCTACTTACGTCTCAGCGATTAATACGGGACTGGTTTATAGTCAGGACGACGTCTACTTGAAGCTTGTCGACGATAACCATTACATTAGAGTAATGCCTTGGCACTGGTCTTACAATCCCGACAACGATAGCGAACCAAGGCGTCCGCTTTATATTTATAGCAGCGGCACCTATTCACATCAGAAAAATCAAATTCAACTCAATCCCACAACACATTGGCTACAAATTAAATTTCTTAGCACCAAGGCACGACGAAATCATCAGGCGGAAAGGATTCGAGAATTTATGGCCCACCAAGTTGAAATTGATGGTGCTTCGCTTGCTGGTTATCCAGCTATGCAGTTGCGTCAAAGCAAAGGTCACTGGCGAATTGTGGAAGATTCTCAAGCGTTTCTGCATCCATCAACCGTCAAACTCCCCGATTCAATCGAAGCAGCCAAGGCACAATACACGACCAAGCACTACCAGCACTACGAGTAAGGTAGCCCACCACCTCCCAGCACGCCGCCCACCAACACGCCTACTGAAGCAGACAAGCCCCGCTTGTTGCCTTCGGTAGGCGTGTTTTTGTATGACCAAACTAATATCGCCAAATTAAAAAATAAACACGAACGATACTTTGAATTTGGACTTGAATATTCCGAAAATGATGTTATATTAGTTACTGTTAAACACGAATGGGAGTTGCTTATTTTGAGAAATCGTTCCGCTTTCATGCTCCTGTTGCCAGGAGTCTTAGCTATCTGCTTGTTCCTCTTTTTCCCGTTGCTGCAAACCATCTGGCCGACGCTAGGCGGGAATGGCTACAGCCAGTTCCTACATAGCGGTTACAACCGTACTGTTTTGGGCCGGACGTTGTTGATCGCGGTGGTCACGACGCTATTGGCCTTAGGGCTAGGGTTGCCATTGGCCTTGTGGATCGCGCGGCAAAAGGCGAGTTTCAAAAGCGTGTTGTCGGTGGTGATCTTGTTTCCGATTCTGACCAATGCGGTGGTCCGCAACTTCACGTGGATCATTATCTTAGGTAAAGATGGGGTGTTGAACAAGGTATTGCTGGGATTACACCTCACGCAACAGCCGGTGACGCTGCTGTATACCAACGCCGCGATCGTTATCGGCTCGGTGTACTTGTTCTTGCCGATCATGGTGACCAGCCTGATCGGGAGCGTTGAGGAGTTGAACCTCGAAGTCGAAGAAGCCGCCGCCGTGTTAGGCGCAACGCCTTGGACGACGTTTACCCGGGTGATCGTGCCGCAGCTGACGACCGGGATTTTGACCGGTAGCATCTTGGTTTTCGCCGGGGCAATGACGGCGTACACCACGCCGCAATTGCTAGGGGGCAATCGCCACCTGGTGATGGCGACCTTGATCTATCAACAGGCGATGACGCTTGGTGATTGGAATCAGGCCAGTGTCGTCGCGGTGGTCTTGATCATCATGACCGTGGTGGTGTTGGGCTTGATGCGCCTCGTCACGCGCTGGTTAGATCGGAGGCCTAGTCATGCTTAAAGCCAATAACAAGGTGTTGCTCACGATCAGCGCCGTTGTCTTATTCTTCTTGATCGCGCCGTTGGTGATGGTGATCATCACCGCTTTTGGCACCGATGCGACCATCGCTTTTCCAATCCATGGCTTCACGTTCCAGTGGTTCAGCAACGTGTTCGCCCAGCCGGACTTTGTTTCCGGGTTCCAGATGAGCCTAGTCGTGGCGTTGGCCGCTAGCGTTTTGGCGCTGGTGGTCGGGGTGCCGCTGGTGTACGCCTTGACGCGCTATCACGTGCACCATCAAGCGTGGTTTCAGACGCTGTTCTTGAGCCCGACGTTCATCCCCGAAATCGTGATCGGCTTTGCCTTATACCAAGCCCTGGTGATCACGGTGCGGCTGCCGCTGTTGGCGACGCTATTGATCGGGCATTTTCTCCTGTGTCTGCCGTATGTGGTGCGGCTGGTGACTGCCAGTATGGTGTTATTGGATGCCCACATCGAAGAGGCGGCGTGGGTGTATGGCAGCTCGCGGCTGAAGGCGTTCGTCACCGTGACGATTCCCAACATCCGCGCCAGCTTGGTGGCGGCGTTCATGCTGTGCTTCATCAACTCGTTCAACAACATTCCGATTTCGCTGTTCTTGAACGGGCCCGACCTCAGCATGTTGCCGACGGCGATCTTGAACTACTTGCAGAACAATTACGACCCCACGGTTTCGGCGATTTCGGTACTCTTGATGCTGTTCACGGCGGCGATGATGTTGCTGGTGGAAAAAGTATTGGGCATGAAGGCGCTCAACCAGATGTAACGCTTAGATAGGAGTTAATCATGGCGGAATTAGAAATTCGCGACCTGGAAATGAGTTACGACAAGCACCACCAGATCCTCAAAGACTTGAATTTACAAATCAAAGACGGCGAACTGGTGTCGATCTTGGGCCCCAGCGGCTGTGGCAAAACGACCACGCTGCGGATCATCGCAGGATTGCTGCAACAAACCGGCGGGCAGGTCTTAGTCGACGGTACCGATGTGTCAAAGCTGCCGGTGCACAAGCGGCAATTCGGGATGGTGTTCCAAAGTTACGCGCTGTTCCCACATTTGACGGTGTTTGATAACGTCGCGTTCGGCTTGAAGCAGCGCAAAGTCGCCAAGGCGGAGATCGCCAAGCAAGTGACCGAAATTCTGACGATCACCGGCTTGCAAGACTTGGCCAAGCGCTTCCCGGCGGCCTTATCTGGGGGCCAGCAACAGCGGGTCTCCTTGGCCCGGGCGCTGGTGGTCAACCCGCGGCTGTTATTGCTCGATGAGCCGCTGAGCAACCTGGACGCGAAGCTGCGCGTGTCGATGCGCGAAGAGATCCGCCGCTTGCAGCAGCGCCTCAAGATGACTGCGATGTTCGTCACCCATGACCAAGAGGAGTGCTTCGCAATTTCTGATCGCGTGGCGGTGATGAACCAAGGTAAGATCGAGCAGTTCGACACGCCGCAAACCATTTACCGCGCGCCCAAAACGGTGTTCGTGGCCCGCTTCATCGGCTACGAGAACTTTTTGCCGGTGACGGCAGAAGCGGGGCTGACCTATCACGTCAACGGCGTGGCGTTGCAAGTGGCCGCGGCGGTTCCGCAGGCGGCGACGCTGACGATCCGGCCCGATCGCATCGCGCTGGTGGACGCGCCTGGCGCCAACACCGTGGCCGGGACGGTGCAGTCCAGCACCTACTTGGGCAACGCCTACCGCTATGTGGTCGTGACAAAGCTAGGGACGCTGAAAGTCGACCACGTCGGTTTGTCGCGGCTAGCCGATGGCGCGGCGGTCCAGCTTCATTTTCCACAAGACGCATTGTTGGCATTACAGGATTAAGAAAAGGGGAACTTACCGATCATGAAAAAGACAGGGTTATTCATTGCAGGGTTGCTACTCGTCGGCGCGTTGGCAGGCTGTGGCAGCCAAGCCAGTGCGGCGCAGCACCTGACGCTTTCCACCTTTGGGTTGTCGACCAAGCAAATGGCGTCAGACGTGACCAAGCCGTTCACCAAAGCGTCTAAAGTCACCGTCAAGACCCAAAGCGGCGACAGTGCCGCGCGCTACACGCAAGTCGAACACAACCCCAACAACGGCGTCGACGTGATGGAGTTGTCGCAAAATAACGCCTTGTCCGGCGATAAGAAGCAGTTGTGGGCGAAGCTCGATACCAGCAAGCTCAAGAACTTCAAGTACCTCAGCGCCGCGCAGCAAAAGCTGGCCAAAGACACCAACAGCGTGCCGTACACCGTCAACTCGGTCGGCATCATCTACAACCCGGCCAAAGTTGGCAAGCTCACCAGCTGGGACCAGCTGTGGGATAGCAAGCTGAAAAACAAGCTCGCGATCCCTGATATCACCACCACTTTCGGCCCGGCGATGCTGTACATCGCGGCGGACCACGCGGGCACCCCGGTCACCAAAGACAACGGTGCCGCGGCCTTCAAGGCGATGGCGGATTTGAAGCCGAACGTGGTCAAAACCTACACCCAAAGCTCCGACTTGGCGAACATGTTCAAGAGTGGCGAAATCGATGCCGCGGTGGTCGGCGACTTCGCCGTCAGCATGATCCAAGCCGCGGCCCCGAGCGCCCAGTACTTGGTGCCAGCTAGCGGCACCTACGCCAACTACGACACCGCCTCGATCGTCAAGTCGAGCAAGAATCAGGCGGCGGCCTACAAGTATATCGATTACCGCCTCGGTAAAACCGCCCAAACCAAGGTGGCCGGCGCCGATTCGCTGAACAACGCGCCAGTGAACACCAGCGTCAAGTTGAGTGCCGCCGCGGCTAAGAACAAGACCTATGGTGACATCGCCGCGCGGGCGAAAACCATCGACTTCGGCTATGTGAACAGCCACCTCAAGGGCTGGATCAGCCAGTGGAATAAGTTGATGAACAAGTAATTTCCGAACGATAGCCGCCTGGCGCCGTGCCTGCCACGGGTGGGCGGCTATTTTTGCCGTTAAACGTTGTAAAATCCGAACAATAGAAATGAGGCACGCATCATGGTCACAGTCGATCTATTACTCACCAATGCACAGGTCTTCAATCACGTCACGCGTGATTTTCGCCAGATCAATGTCACCGTCAAAGACGGCAAATTCTACTGGCTGACGCAAGACACCAGCGCGATCCAGGCGCACCAGACGCTAGATCTCACCGGCAAATACCTGGTTCCCGGGCTGGTCGATTCGCACATGCACATCGAAAGCTCGATGACCACCCCGACGGCGTTCGGCCAAGCCGCCGCACAATATGGCACCACCACCGTGATCGCCGATGCGCACGAAATCGCCAATGTCGCCGGCTTGTCTGGTCTTGAAGCCTTCATGGCCCAGCCGAGTTTGATCGATACCTTTTATGCGATCCCGTCGTCGGTACCGTCGACCACGCCGGAGCTGGAAACCACCGGCGGCGTGATCGGGGTGGCCGAAACCAAGGCGCTGCTGCAAGACCCGCGGGTGATCGCGCTGGGGGAGGCGATGAATTTTCACGGCTTGACCGAAGAGCCAGACTCGCTGATCAATCAGATCATCGCGGCTTGTCGCCAGGCGCGGCCGACCTTACCGATCGAAGGCCACTGCCCGAAGTACACCGGTTTGGACTTAGCCAAGTTCATCTACCGCGGCGTCACCAGCGACCACACCCAACAGACCCCAGAATCGCTGGTGGAAAAAGTTGAAAACGGCATGTTCATCCAGCTGCAGCGCAAGTCACTCACGCCAGCCGTGGTGCAAACCGTGCAAGAGCGGACTTTATTCGAACACGTCGCCTTGGTCACTGATGACGTGATGCCAGATGACTTGTTGCACGGCCACCTCGATGCGATCGTGCGCCTAGCGATCAACTTGGGGTTGGACCCAAAGCTGGCGATCTACATGGCGACGTACACGCCGGCGCGGCGCATGGGCTTGTGGGACCGCGGCTTGATCGCCCCAGGGCGGGTGGCGGATTTCATCGTCTTAGACGACGTGCCGAGTTTCGCCATTGATGCCGTATACAAGTCGGGCCAGCGCGTCACCGTCGACGCCGCGACCCCGGTGGTGACGCATTTTCCGGACGCCTTGCGCCAGACCGTCACCGCTATGCCCTTGACGGTCGCCGACTTGGCGCTGACGGTGCCACAAGAAGGGGGCACCGTCACCGCTAACGTGATCGCCATCGCGAAGGCCGGCACCTTCACCGCCTTGGAGAAGGTGCCGTTAGCGGTCGAAAACCACCAGGTGCAGTGGCAGGCTGCGGGCTTGAGCCTGGCGGTGGTGCAGGAACGCTACGGCCACGGCGGCCACGTGACCTTCGCCTTGGTCAAAAATGCGCTGAATGCGCCCGGAGCCGTCGGCGCGACTTGGGCGCATGATCACCACAACATTTTGGTGTTAGGCACCGACTTAGCTGATATGGTGGTCGCCCAAAACCGCCTGGTCGCCGAGCAAGGCGGCTACGTGGTGGCCGCTGGCAAGGCGCTAGTCGCCGATGCGCCATTGCCGATCGGCGGGGTGGTCAGCGACGCGCCGATCGCCGAATTAGGCGCCCAGATCCAACAGGTACGCGCGCAGATGCAAGCACTCGGCTATGAAAACACCAACGAGCTGATGTCATTTTCCACGTTGTCGCTGCTGGTGTCACCGGCGTTGAAGGTGTCGGACAAGGGCTTGTTCGACGTCAAGAGCCAGCAGCCGGTGCCGCTGTTTGACTAACGGCGCGCGGCTGGTTATCGTTAAAGGCAACGCGAAGGAGGAATTTGCATGCGTCCTGTGATCATGAGCACCGACCCCGGCATCGATGACGCCGTCGCCATCGCTTTAGCCGTCGCCAGCCCAGCGCTTGACGTCAAGCTGCTGTGTCCGGTGGCAGGCAACGTCGATCGAGCCAAAACGACGGCCAATACACTTAAGCTGCTGGCCTTTTTGCAGGCGACGATCCCGGTTGTCCCGGGGAGCGCGCGCCCGTTGTTGCGGGCGCCCCAAGCGGCGGCTGACATCCACGGGGAAAGCGGCTTAGACGGCTTCGCGTTCCCACAGCCCACTCAAGTCGCAGACACGACGCAAACCGCCGTTGCCGCCATGCACCAGGTGGTCAGCACCAGTGTGGCGCCGGTGACCTTGATCGCCATCGGCCCGCTGACCGACATCGCGCTGTTCGCTCATTTGTACCCCGAGGATCTCCCAAATGTCGCCGAGTTGGTGATCATGGGCGGGGCGCTGGGCCGCGGCAACCTCGGCGTGCTGGCCGAGTTTAACTTCGCCTGCGACCCCGAAGCCGCCGCGATGGTCGCCGCCTTGCCGGTGCCGCTGCGCATCGCGCCGCTAGAAGTCGGCCAGCAAGCGCGGCTGTTGCCGGCGACCTTGGCGCAGATCAAGACGCTAGGGCCAGTGGGCGCCATGTTCGACGGTTTGTTCAGCCACTATCGCGGTGGTAGCATGCAGACGGGTCTGAAAATGTACGACGCCTTGGCCGTGGCGCTGGTGCTCGCACCAGAATTGTTCACCGAAGTGGCGACGCATTTGGACGTCGCCTTAGCCGATCCATTGACCGCCGGGGCCAGCTTGTTTGACCTCAAAGGCTACCGGCAGCAAGCTGATAATGTTCATGTCGCTACGGCGGTAGACGCCGCGGGGTTTGCGCGGTGGCTGGTGGCGGTGCTGGGGAAACTGGCTTAGGTTTTGCCGAGAGTAAAGAAATAGCCGCGCCAACTTTCAGCTTTTTGTGCTGGGAGTTGGCGCGGCTTTTTGTGGGGTTGGGGCATCGACGAGCTACGCAAAGCAATGGCATTGCGTCTAAGTCGTTCCGGTCACGCGATGGCGTTGCCATCACGCACCCAGACCGCCTTATCCACATGCCTAAATGCGCTTTGCTTCGCTCTGATTTTCATCGTCGAGCTACAGGGCGCATGGGTGCGCGTTCTAACCGGTATCGGCGTCGCACGGCTGACGCCGCACGTCACCAATCCCGGTTAGCCCGTCACCCATAACCGCGCCCTTTCGCTGGTTTTCATCGTCGAGCTCCGCACCGCAACGGGGTTGCGTGTAAGGAATCCCGGTCACGCCGCGTGCCGCGACGCACCCAGGCTCCCTTACACACACCCCTAAGCCCGCGGTGCTTCACTCTGGTTTTTCATCGTCGAGCTACGCACCGCAACGCGGTTGCGTGTAAGGAATCCCGGTCACGCCGCGTGCCGCGACGCACCCAGGCTCCCTTACACACACCCCTAAGCCCGCGGTGCTTCACTCTGGTTTTTCATCGTCGAGCTCCGCAAGCCAACGCAATTGCGTGTAAGTCATCCCGGCCGCTGCACGGCTTCGCCGCACAACGACCAGGCTGCCTTACACACATTGCTAAGATCGGCTTGCTTCACTCTGGTTTTTCATCGTCGAGCTCCGCTGAGCAACGCGGTTGCGTGTAAGTCGTCGCGCCACGCTATAGCTTCGCCATAACGCGTCACGCCTCCTTACACACACCGCTAAATGCGCTCAGCTGCGCTCTGGTTTTAATGTTTGCGCATTTATCGCCACGACAATCGTGCTCAATCCCATCAACACCGCGCCAATGGCGGGGCTTAGGAGGATGCCCCATGGGGCTAGGATGCCGCTGGCTAAGGGGATGGCGATGATGTTGTAGCCGGCACCGAACCACAGATTCTGTTTCATTTTGCGGTTGGTGTGGTGTGCGAGGTCTAAAAAATGCAGGATGTCTGCCGGTTCGCTGCGCACTAAGACCACGTCTGCGGCGTCTAAGGCGACGTCGGTGCCGGCGCCGATTGCGATGCCGATGTCCGCGCGCGCCAGGCTAGGCGCGTCGTTGACGCCATCGCCGACCATCGCCACCGTGTGCTGGGCGTTTTGGTAGTCGCGGACCAGGCGTTCTTTGGCGTCTGGTTTCAGCTCGGCGTGTACGTCTTGAGCGGTAATGCCAAGCTGTTTGGCCACCGCCAGCGCCACTTTTTGGTTATCGCCTGTCAGCATGACCGGGGTGATCCCGCGCGCCTTGAGGCCGGCGATCAGCTGCGGCGACTCCGGCTTGAGCTGGTCGCCTTGCGCGACGAACCCGAAGGCGTGCTCGTCGCCGACCAAAATGCTGACGGTATTTCCGGCGGCGGCCCAGCGGGTGACCGTGTCTTGGTCGTAGGCGATGTGATGCTCGGTCAAGTAGCGTTCGTTGACGATCAACAACTGGCGCCCGTTGACTTGACCGCTCAAACCGGTGCCGGCGATCGTCGTCACCGCCGTCGCCTCAGGCAGTGGCAGTTGCTCGTGTTTGGCGGCGTTGAGGATGCCGACGGACAAGGGGTGGCTCGAGTTTTGTTCCAAGGCGGCCATGGTGGCGAGCAGCGTACCGTCGGCCAGGTCTGAGTCCCAAGAACCGTAGGCGGCGACGGTGAAGTTGCCTGCGGTCAAGGTGCCGGTTTTATCCAGCAAAACGACGTCGAGGCGGTCTGCTTCTTCTAGCGCTTGGCGTTTGCGCGTCAGCAGGCCGTTTTTGGCGCCGATCGAGGTGGCGCGGGCGACCACGAGTGGGATCGCCAGGCCCAAGGCGTGCGGGCAGGCGATGACCAAAACGGTCACCATGCGCTCGAGCGCCCAGTTGAATTCACCGGCGAGCGCCCACCATGCCACGAACGTCACCAAGGCCACCGACACCGCGATGTACACCAGCCAGCCGGCCACTTTATCGGCGAGGCCTTCGGTTTTGGACTGCTCTTGTTGCGCGTCTTGGACGAGCTTCATCACTTGGGCCAAATACCCTGAGTCGCCGGTGCCGGTGACCGCCACGGTGATCGTACCGGCGCCGTTGGTGGCCCCGCCGATCACGTGGTCGTTCACGGCTTTGTTGATGGCCCGCGCTTCCCCGGTCACCAGGCTTTCGTTGACGGTGGTGGTGCCGGCGATGAGCACGCCGTCTGCCGGGATTTTTTCGCCGGCTTTGACCAGTACGTGATCACCGACCTTGACTTGCGGCAGGGGCACAGCGGTGTGGCTATCGTCTGCGGCGATCACCGTGGCCTCGCCTGGCAACAGCGCCGCCATTTTCTGCAAGGCGTTGCCGGCTGCCATCACCGCGTTCATCTCGATCCAGTGGCCGAGCAACATGATGTCGATCAAGGTCGCCAGCTCCCAGAAGAAATCCATCACGTGGGCCGTGGGGTCGACGAACTGATTCATCACGAATGCGTACAGGCTATAAAAATACGACACCGTAATGCCGATGGCGATCAAGGTCATCATTTCCGGGCGCTTGGCTTTGAGCTCGGCCACGGCACCAGTCAAAAACGGAGCCCCGCCATAGCCATAGAGAAACGTCGCTAAGATGAGTGTTACCCAGCCGGCTCCGGGAAAAGTGAGCGTCGGCAGCCACGCGATTTTCAGCATCGGCGACAACACCAGCACCGGTAGTGAGGCGATCAGCGACACCCAGAATTTTTGTTTCAAGTTGCCCATGTGCATCATCTGCCCACCGTGTTGCATCATCGTGTTATCGGCCATGGGCATCCCCGCCATATCATGCGTTGACATATCGTGCGCTTTGTCCGTCATCGGCATTTTATCCATTGCCAAACCCTCCTTCGTCAAAGCCTTGGTTACATTTGTAAATATAACTCAATTATAGGGAGTTGCGGCACTGCCGTCAATTTTAATGGCGAAAAGAGGCGACAACTGCGATATAGCAGACGAGGACATCAATCGCCATAGTCGCGTTCCATCAAGCAACGCCCAGGCATACAAATACCCCTGTACCGCAGTTTAAAACCAAACCGTGGCACAGGGGGCACTTGTATTTTGGGCTAAAACCGCTTGCTGTCGCAGCCTTAGTCCTAGTTGCTGACGACCGGTTGCCCGAAGCCGTCCAAGGTGCCGGCGAACATGCGCAGGCGCTGGGCGTAAGTCGGGTGGTTGGTTTGTTCGGCGATGACGCTTTGCAAGGTGGTGAGGTTGTCGGTGATGATGCCATCGACCTCGGCGAACACCATGTTAATCATCTGGTCGCGGTCGTTGACCGTCCACGCCCACACTTTTTGTCGGCGGTGGTGCAAGGTGTCGACCAGGCTCGGATCCAAGGTGGAATCCTCGATCGTGTAGCCGTTCAAAGGCGTCTGCGGTGCGACCAGGCTGTACGGCATGATGAAGCTCGTGTACAGCTTCGGCTCTTGGCGATGCAGCTGGGTCATCGCCTGATAATCCAAGGAATGCACGCAGTCACCATCGGCGATCAAGCGGCGGGCATAACGCTTGATAAAATGGTCCAGCAACTCTGGGCTGTCGTTGGCGGTGGTTTTGAGTTCGACGACCAGCTTCTGATGGAGCGCTTCGGCGGTGGTCAAGTAGTCGTCGAAACTCGCCAGCTTAGCTTGGTGGCCGTTTTCCCGGACCGTGATCTGTTGCAGCTGGGCGAGGGTCAACGTATGTGGGGTGCGGTCGATGCCGGCCAAGGCGCGCAAGTTTTCATCATGGAGCACGATGAACTGGCCGTCTTTGGTTTCGTGGAGATCCATTTCGATGTAATCGGGGTGCTCCGCCGCGGTTTTGCGCAGAGCCGGCAGCGTATTTTGCACGCCATTGCCGTTGTCGACGCCGCGGTGGGAAATCGTCAGCGGTGTGGTCGTCAAGGCGCCGCGCATGTAAAAAGCGCCGAATGCGGCGATCACCACCACGACGAAGCCGCCGCTAAGTAAGACCACCACTCGCCGCAAGCGGTGGTGTGCAGGTGGGGTCGCCGCGCCTGTGGTCACCGGCGACTCCGGGGCGACCAAGAACAAGAGGTACAACACGCTACTGGCGCCTGCGAGCAACTCTTGTCCTGCCAGCAGCAACGTCAAGGTCAACACCGCCACTGGAAAAGCCAGCGCGCTGTGGTCCAAAGCGGCTTGGACCGCGATCAAGCCCGTCGTCCAGCCATAGCTGAGCGCCGCCATCAGCACGGTCAAAATGGTCAAGCGCCACCCGTATTGCCAGACGTGCGCGCGGGTCTCGCGCCAAGACTGCTTGGCCGCGGTGCGCAATGGCTGATCCCGCAAGATCGTGTTGGGCAAAACGTGGATCCAGCGAATCCCCAAGTAGGCGGCGGTGACATAAAACGCCACCAGCAGCACCGCCAACCACGGCTTGGTCGCCATCCATTCGACGATGAACGTCGGGATCATCACCTTCGCCAACAGCGCCGAGTGAATCACGACGCCGGCAAACGGCACGATCAGCAACAAGTAAATCGTGAAAAAGCCAAAGCTCGCCGGTGGCAAATGCCGCAGATCGCGCACCCCTTCGACCACGATCGCCCGCACGCCTAAGCCGGTGCGGCGGCGAATATTGTCGATCCCGCCAAGCAACATGGCAAACTGCAAATACACCAGCAGCAACACCACCACCAACAGCGCCACTAACCCCAAGCTGGCGAAAGGATGGTGGGTGATGACCGCCAGTAAGTTGTCCACCCCCAGATACGGGATCGCCGCCAGCTTTAAGATCGCCGCCGTGGTCCAGCGCAACAACGGGACGACCAGCCCCGAGGTGATCAGCGACACGAGCCCCATCAACAGCAGGTAGCTCCCCCAGCGTGCGCCGAATTCCCGAAGCAATTGGAACGTGTAACGAAATGATTGCATAGTGTTTCCTCCGTGAGGTTATTATAGCGCAGTGGTCGCGGTGCGCGGGTCGGGCGGGAGGCGGAGAAGGCGGGATTTACGCGAACTCTCGTGAATTGGCAACAAAAAATCCGTAGTCGCGTTTCATAAGGCCACGCCCAGAAACACAAACGCCATTGCGCCGCGATTCAAGGAACGAATCGTGACGCAATGGCGCTTGCATTATGGGCTAAAACCGCTTTATGTCTCAGCCTGTACATCTCTTGGTGTCTCATCAATGTGATAATTTTGAGTGATTCAACAACTTGTTACGCAATATCTGGCATGTTGGCCAAGATCCATTGTTCCGCTTCCTTAGACCAAAGACCATCGTGCCGAGCTAAGATTTGTCCCAATGCGCTGCTTGGATCTACCTTAGCTAATTCGATGCGATCAAATTTCTTACCGGAGTAGACCAGTTTCTTCCCACCGCCAATTGCCGGCTGATCCATCGTGGTTTCACCCGCGTCGTTGAGCCCCATGACGTGTGTGATCACCTTAGATACGTCCAACTTTTTGTCGGCGATCAGTTGTGCGGCCTCGGCTTCATTGTCCGCGGAACCACCGGAAGTCCCAACATAGTGTGTGAAGTTGTAATGCACGTTGTAGAAGTTGACCTGAGCCGTGAAGTCCTTAGTCATAGGACCCGCAAATTGATCTAAGCAACCATCTGGGTTCAACAGACTATCAGCTAGGGTAACTAATGGTGAAACGCTGATCATGAGAAAGATATCATCGAAGCCTTTACCGCCGACGAACGAGCTGAGTTTTGTTCGTTGTTCGTCCAAGGATAAACCATCAACGTTGACGAATTGAATGTCGACATCATCGGAAGGATAAAGGCGTTTTGCCCGATCCAGCTTGGCCTGATCCACATCTGTGACAATCAAGGTCTTAGGCTTCATCGGCCCGTGCAAAGCATAATCTACTGCGAGCAGGCCCATTGGTCCGGTACCGCCCATAATTAACATGTCGCCGCCGACTTTGACCCCCATCGTCGGTTGGTAGCTGTGCGCGTCCACATGATAATGCGCGTGGAAGGCAGCGATAATACAACTGACAGGTTCGCACAAGGAACCTTCGTAATAAGCTTCACCTTCAAAAGGAATCAGGCAGCCTAAAGCCATGACTTCATTTGGGATAATAATATGGGTCGCGTCACCGCCGATGTAAGGATACGAATAACCAGGGACAAAGGGGGTATCATCACGAGCCAAATTAGGTTGAATGACATAGTCTTGACCTTCATGAAACTGTGATTGCCACTTTTTGCCCACTTTTAAAATTTTACCGGCAAATTCATGGCCCACCATGGCTGGATGATGGTCAAGATCATCAGGTGTCTTTTTATGCTCCTCGCCTTCCATGGCCAACTTCCAAGAAGACATACACATGGTGTCACTAACGACTGTGGCGAGAATTTCATCGTCTTGGATCTCGGGAAGTTCAATGGTTTCGACACGTAGATCCTTTTTACCGTGGATGCGTAGCGCTGTGCTTTGCATATCAATTCCTCCATTCACCAATGTGAAAAAAATTTTAGTTTTCTTACAAGGCGAGAATACAAAAGAAGGAAGCGCTATACAACTGATTTTTGTTTTTTATCACAAGTGTGATTTTTTTAATTCATAGAGTTTGCGAATGCTATCGGCGGTCTTTTCCGTGGTAATCAACGTATTCATCCATTTACCCTGCAACGCCGCTAAGATCGCTGCACTTTTGTGATCACCAAAGGCGATCCCGACTGTTGTTGGAATTTGTTGGAATCGGGTATACGGAAGGGCGATTAGCTGCTGTTGAATGCCATTAGCGACGATTCCATTGGCGTCGTACGGGTACGACAAAATATCCCCAATCATATCGCCTTCGAAGTAAGCCTTAAAGTTTGTGTTTTTATAAAAGGCCTGCCATTCTGGAGTGGAAACTAATGAAGCACTCCCAATACCGAAGATAGCAATATCAAGTTGACGCCAAAGGTCGATGATCTCTTTCACATTGGGGTTCTTAAGCAACTCAGCGCGAAGGGCTTCGCCGCTAACGAAGGCGGGCGTATCCAACATCAGGCTTGTGCCATTGTATTTTTGTGCGAAGGCTTGAACCAAATGGTTACCGTGATAATTCGTATTGATTTTGCCCATGGGGCCGCCAACCATCGGCACAAATGTGACATCTTTTTTCTTTGTTTCGGTGCTGGCGGCGCTAACAACACCAAACAACGTCGATCCCCAGCCTAGGCCAACTTTATCGCCGGATTTAATCGTCCGGGATAAGAAAAGCGAAGCGTAGATGCTGAGGGCGTTCAAATCGTTATCTTCTTGCGGGTTTGCCGGTGCGAGGATGACGTTTTTGAGACCGAAGGTTTTTTTGAAGAATTTTTCCAGGCGTGTGACCGATTCGGTTTCTGTATTGATCGTGATGCTGACGATCCCGAGTGCACGCGCATCCTTAAGCATGCGACTGATCTCAGTGCGATGGATGTGCGCAATGTTGGAGATTTCTTGCTGGGTTAATTTTTGGCGGTAATACATGTCAGCGATCTTCACCATCATGGCGTGATCGTATTTTTGTGGGGTGTGATTCATCGTATCATTTCCTTTTTCACAAATGTGAGTTTTTGCGATTCAAATATTGCAAGGGCTTACAAACGAATTATAATCAAAAGTGAATTAAGACACAACAATGTTTTTAACAAATGTGAATGGGGGATTTCGAATGGCTGATTGGTTAGGCTTAACAGATAAGACGGTTATTGTGACTGGTGGTTCCTCTGGTATTGGGGATGCGATCGTTCGCGAGTTGATTAGTAATGGCGCTAATGTGGTTAATGCAGATCTTAAAGAAGGTGAATTTAAGCATTCGCAGTTAACCTTTGTCAAGACGGATGTCACAGACAAGGCTGCAGTTGAAAGTATGGTGCAAACAGCGCGCGCCATCACCGGTTCACTTTGGGGCGTGGTCAATAACGCTGGGATCAATCTGCCACGAATGATCGTGGATCCCGATGACCCCAATGGCACGTATGAGCTAAACGAAGAGACCTTCCAGAAGATCATCAACGTCAACTTAAAGAGTGTCTTCTTAGTTTCTCAAGCAGCCATTCGCGTGATGCTGGAACAAAATCGTGGCGTTGTCGTCAATATGTCCTCCGAAGCCGGATTAGAAGGTTCTGTGGGCCAAAGTATTTATTCAGCATCAAAGGCTGCGATCAACGGCTTTACGCGTTCGTGGGCAAAAGAACTTGGCCAGCATAATATTCGCGTGATCGGGGTGGCCCCGGGGATTATGGAGGCCACCGGGTTGCGGACGTTATCCTATGAAGAGGCGTTGGCACATACCCGCGGCACGACGGTTGCGGCGATTAGAAAAGGCTATTCGTCTACCTCAACGACACCTTTAGGGCGTAGTGGCAAGTTAAGCGAAGTCGCTGATTTGGTCAACTATTATTTGTCGGATCGTGCCAGTTATGTGACCGGTGTGACGACCAATGTCGCAGGTGGGAAGTCCCGCGGATAGAGAAGGTGAAATTATGGAAGTGATCATGGTCGGACATGCAAATACGGCAATCGCATTCAAGGAAGCGGTTGAGATGATTTTTGGTAAAGTGCCAAACTTTCATCCGTTGAGTTTTCAGCCAGGTGAAGGATTGGCCTCGCTCACTGCTAAAATCGAAGCCAAAATTGACCCGCAAAAGCGTGAAGAGACATTAATCGTTGTCGATCTTTTTTCGGGAACACCGTACAATGCGGCGGCTGGATTGGTCTTGCACCATAAGGCGGAGGATGTGATCGCAGGCATGTGTTTGCCAATGTTGCTTGAATTGGCGACCTCAGCCGATAATGAATCGATTCCCCAGGTTGTGATGAAGATCGAACAAGAAAAGCCAGAATTCACCAAGGTTTTGAGTAGCGTCCTTAAAGAAAATGAAGAGGAGGATGATTTTTAATGATCATAACGTTAGCTCGGATTGATGATCGGCTGATTCATGGTCAGGTGACGACGGTCTGGTCCAAAGAAGCAAATGCCGATCGGATCATTGTTGTGAGCGAAGAGGTCTATCGAGATGGGATCCGTAAGACCTTGTTAAAGCAGGCCGCCCCTCCTGGCATGAAGGTGAACATTGTCGATGTTCCTAAGGCAACGGCGGTGTTCAATAACCCCAAGTACGCTGATGATAAGGTGTTTTACCTCTTTACCAATCCAACTGAGGCACTTGAGTTGGTCCGTAGTGGCGTCCCTATTCCTGTTCTAAACATTGGGGGAATGCAATTCAAAGAAGGCAAAAAGCAAGTCACCAAGGCAATTTCTTTGAACCAACAAGATGTTGAGTCGTTCAGAGCGTTGGCCAAAGAAGGCGTGAAGTTAGATTTACGGGTGGTCAAAACAGATCCGAGCGGTGACATTATTGCGAAAATTAACGATGCTTTCGGTCCTGAGAAGGAGTGAATACGATGCAAATTGGCCTATTTACCATTATTCTGATCTTTATTTGGTCTTCGATTACAGGCATGGGTAGTGTGTTAGACGAATTTGAAACCCATCGGCCGCTGATTGCCTGTTCGATCATGGGGTTAATCCTGGGAGATGCCAAAACCGGGATTATCCTAGGCGGAACTTTGGAATTAATTGCTTTAGGGTGGATGAACATCGGAGCAGCACAGTCCCCTGATTCCGCATTAGCTAGCACGATTTCGACAATTTTAGTCATCGTTGGCCATCAAGATATTCAAAAAGGGATTGCGATCGCGTTGCCGGTTGCGGCTGCAGGTCAAGTGTTAACTGTGTTTGCGCGGACAATTACAGTTGTTTTCCAACATGCCGCTGATCGTGAAGCAGAAAAAGCAAATTTCCGTGCACTCGTCTGGTTGCATTTTGGTGCGTTAGCGATCCAAGCGTTACGGGTTTCGATTCCAACAACGATTGTCGCTTTTTTCGTTAGTCCAACCGGGATTCAGCATCTATTAGATGCCTTGCCCAAAGTCGTCACAGGAGGGCTAGCGGTTGCAGGTGGCTTCATCGTAGTGGTTGGGTACGCGATGATTCTCAACATGATGAGCGTTAAATACCTCATGCCATTTTTCTATTTAGGGTTTATTCTAGGCGGTTATTTGAAGCTTAGCCTGCTTGCATTCGGTGGTGTTGGCCTGATCCTAGCGATCATCTATGTTCAGCTTAATCCTAAGTTCAATTTGCCTAAGGGAGGCACACCAAGTCCTGCAGCGGCGAATTCGGATAGTGCCGAGTTGCCAGAAGATGAGCTAGACGATTAGCAAAGGGGGATGACGATTGTGAGTAACGATAAGCAGCCGATAAAGACGACATTAACGAAAAAGGATATTTTCCAAACATTCTTATATTCAAACTTTCAACAGGCCTCTTTTAACTATGAACGTATCCATGCGTTAGCGTTTTGTGTGGACATGATTCCAACAATCAAGCGAGTCTATCACGATAAAAAGGATCAAGCAGCCGCCTTAAAGCGTCATTTGGTCTTCTTTAACACAACACCTGCCATGGTTGGGCCAATCCTCGGCGTGACAATGGCGCTTGAAGAGGCGAAGGCGCGTGGCGAGGATATCGACGATGGGACGATCAACAGTTTCAAAGTTGGTTTGATGGGACCGTTGGCCGGTGTTGGTGACCCCATCATGTGGGGCACTATTCGCCCAATCCTAGCTGCCCTAGGCGCATCCTTGGCACTACAGGGATCCTGGCTCGGCCCAATCTTGTTCTTTTTTGCCTTTAATGCGATCCGAATCAGCTTTAAGTGGTATGGTCTGAAGCTGGGCTTGAATCGTGGTTTAGCTTTAGTTCAAGATATGACCGGCAACTTGTTGCAGAAAATTACAGAAGGGGCAACGGTTTTGGGCCTGTTCATCATGGGCGTGTTAGTCACGAAATGGACAACCATTAATGTGCCACTAGTGATTTCTAAGACGACGACAGGCGGTAAGACTACGATCACCACTGTACAAAACATTTTGGATCAATTCTGTCCGGGACTATTAGCCTTGGGTCTGACCTTACTATGTGGTTATCTGATGAAGAAAAAGGTCAATCCGATCGTCTTGATCTTCGCACTATTCGCCGTTGGGATTGCTGGTTACGGATTAGGTATTTTAGGCTAACTTGGAAAGGGGCGCTGATGAGTATGGTCAATTGGTTAGTCGTCGCGATCGGCGTCTTGTTAGGGACGACAGGTCTGTTAATGAAACGGCAAAAGGGAAACATCAATTGGTTGTATGTTGTGGCTGGCATCTTGATCATTGGATTCGGGGTCTGGCCCAGTTGAGCATAGCCGAAGGAGGCCATTGAGATGGTACTGGTGTCTGCAAAGACGTTGGTTGACAAAGCTTATCAACAGCATTTTGCTATTGGCGCGTTCAATGTCGGTAATAGCGAGTTTGGTAAAAATATTGTCCTTGTCGCTGAAGAGTTACGTGCCCCTGTGATCTTGGCTGTTCATCCTTATGAGTATGATTTGATGGGGAGTGCCATCGTTAAGTATTTACGGGAGTTAGCGTTGACCGCGAGCGTTCCTGTTGCATTGCATCTTGACCATGGTCGGGATATTAATGACGTCTTACGCGCGGTTCGTGATCAAATGAACTCGGTAATGATCGATACGTCAGGATTGCCTTTTGAAGAGAACATGGCGGCGACCAAGCAAGTGGTGGACCTCGCACATCGCGTTGGGGTGGCGGTCGAAGCCGAGCTTGGTAGCATTGGCAACCGGCATGCCCGCGCGGATCAGAATATGGGTCGGATCTACACAGATCCAGATAGTGCCGCAGAATTTGTTAAAACGACCGGCATCGATGATTTGGCGGTTGCAATCGGTACGGTGCATGGCCCATATCCGAGTGGGGACAATGACATCAAGATCGATCGTCTGACCGCGTTGAATGATCGTCTAAAAATGCCATTAGTCCTACATGGGGGTTCAGATAATCCGGATGCTAAAATTAAAGAAGCAATCGCGCATGGCATCGCCAAAGTAAACATTTCGACTGATATTAAGCTCCCGTATTATCAAGGCATTAAGGATACTGTGCTCAGCAAGCCAGACCAATACGAGCCTTGGATCATGACCCCAGCGGCCGATGAAATTCAAAAGCAGGTCTTACGCGAGAAGATCAAATTATTTGGCAGCGAAGGGACAGCGGCTTTGTATTTTGATGAGAGTGAAAACCTGAAGCCGTTGCATGTGTATCCGAGTGACATTGTTGATGAGATCATTTACGACCAGCAGGATTCTGAATAAGAAATGAGAGGTCGCCAGTTTGAACTGAAAAAACTGGTGGCCTATTTTGGTGGCTGGAGGATTCGATAGAGACTTGTGACCTCTTGTTTATATCGCTTTTTTTCATGTTATAGGGTTCAAGAGGTTAGGCCATCGTTCACATCCGGCTAGCTTGGGGATCGGGGCTAAACAGCGGTGTCGTTGACAAGCTTCTGTGAAATCGATACAGTCAAGTTAATTTATAATACTAACCGGAGAGTGAAAATGACCCCAACAAGTAAGAATCTAGTACGCCGGCTTAACGAACAAAATGTTCTCCAGCATGTTTTTAATAACAGTCCGATTTCACGGGCACAGGTTTCAAAGGACCTAAAATTGAATAAGGTCACTGTTTCGCAGGTGGTGATGACTTTGATTGATCAACACTTTATCACTGAGGTCGGGGAGGCCGAGAGTTCTCGTCGCGGTGGACGTAAACCTGTGATGCTCCGATTCAATGCTCAATTAGGGTACACTGTAGCGTTTGATGTCGGCGTTGAGTATGTTGATATGATGGTGAATTATCTGGATGGTAGAATCGCACATTTTAAACGTTTTGAAGCTTTAGGGCTATCGATCATGGAACGGTTAGATCTAATGAATACTCAGTTGACTCAACAGATTGGTTTTCCAGAGACAGAGCGTGGGTTGGTAGGAATTGCAGTCGCGGTACACGCTGTGATTTTTAATGGCCAGGTTCTGGATTCACCTTTTGTTAAGATGGCACCGTCTACTGTGTTGGATTATTTTACAGCGCGAGTGAATGTCCCAGTCGTTATAGAAAATGAGGCGAATCTGGCGGCGGTCTGTCAGAGAGATTTTGCGAATACAACGGTATCTAATCAGATCACGATTAGTATCCATAAGGGTATTGGTGCCGGCATTATCATCAACGGTAAACTTTATCGAGGGATGGATGGGCGCGCAGGGGAGATTGGGCGAAGTTTAGTCTTTGATGCTAAGCAGAACGAATACTGCAAGATTGAGTCGCTATGCTCCGAGGATGCGATCATTGATCAAGTACGAACTGTCAAAGGAAATGCAGCGCTTGACCGCCGGAGCGTCTTATCACTGTATGATGCAAAGGACCCCGATGTTCTTGAAATAATGGAACGGTTCTGCCGCTTGACGGCCGTATTAATGCATAATGTCGCCAATGCCTATGCACCAACAGAAATAATTCTAAATTCCGCTATGATTGCAACCCGGCCGGCCCTCTTTACCATGATCAAAGAGGAGTTCTCCGGCATGAGGGACAATGTTGGTACAATCAAGCTAGCATATGATGTCGATCATGCGGTTCTTCTTGGTGGGTGCTCCTTGTGTGTTCATCAGGCATTGGACCTTGGGGCGTTAACGTTGCGCCTTAGTGCAAGCTGACGATAAGTTGAGAGAAGATGCTTCTACACCACGGCTTAACTAAGACCTTAATGTAGAGGCTTTTTAATGTGCACTCTTTTAGTGAGAAGGGGAAAACACCGGAGTTTAGAAAACGTTTTAATGTTTCTCTTGAAGCGAGTGCACGTGTGTGGTACTGTAAGTGCGTTGAATGTTAGTAAGGATAACAAACAAACCGTTTGGAGGTATCGAGATGCAACAAGCATATTTTCCCAATATTGGTAAGGTGCCATATACCGGCACTAGCTCACTAAAAGCAGGCTTGAACTTTCAGTACTACGATGCTGATGAAGTCATTGGTGGTAAGAAAATGCGTGACTGGTTACGATTTTCCGTGGCCTACTGGCATACTTTTGGTCAAAAACTTGATGATATCTTTGGTGATGGGACGGCGATCCGGCCTTGGGATGGCCTAACCGGTATGGATTTGGCAAAAGCGCGTGTTGATGGTGCTTTCGAGTTCTTTGACAAGTTAGGTGTTGACTTCTTCTGTTTTCATGATCGCGATATTGCACCTGAAGGGGATACTTTGCGGGAAACAAACAAGAATCTGGAAGAAATTACAGATATGTTTGTTGATTATCAAAAGACGTCTCACATGAAGGTTTTGTGGAATACTGCGAATATGTTTACCAATCCGCGTTTTGTGGCTGGGGCAGCAAGCTCACCATTTGCTGACGTGTTCGCTTTTGCAGCGGCGCAAGTCAAGGAAGGCTTGGACACAGCTAAGAAAGTCGGTGCGGAAAACTATGTATTCTGGGGTGGTCGTGAAGGCTATGAATCCTTATTGAATACTGATATGAAGCGAGAACAAGATCATTTAGGTCAGTTCTTCAACATGGCTGCTGATTATGCCAAAGAAATTGGCTATACCGGTCAGCTTTTGTTGGAGCCGAAACCAAAAGAGCCAATGATGCATCAATATGATTTTGATGCTGCCACTACCATTGCATTTATGAAGACATATGGCTTGGAGGGCACTTACAAGCTCAATTTGGAAGGTAACCATGCAAATCTAGCTGGGCATACTTATCAGCATGAAATTCGTGTGGCTCGTAGTGCTAATCTGCTAGGCTCTTTGGATGCTAACCAAGGTGATAAGCTGATTGGTTGGGATCTGGATCAATTTCCGACAAACTTATACGAAACAACCATGGCGATGTATGAGGTTGTAGAGAATGGTGGTTTAGGGAAGGGCGGCTTAAACTTTGACGCGAAGCCACGGCGGTCTTCCTTTACACCTGACGACATGTTTTATGCACATATCGTCGGAATGGATACGTTCGCTGCCGGTTTGAAAGTTGCATTAAAACTTAAGCAAGATAAAGTACTGGAAAACTTCGTCGCTGATCGGTATAGCAGTTATGATACTGGGGTCGGCGCAAATATTGAAGCGGGTAAAGAAGATTTTAAGAGCTTGAATCAACTAGTCATCGATCGGCCTCAATCGGATATTCGTAGTGCTACAAAATCAGGTCATTGGGAAGAACTTGAAGCAACCTTGAACCGCTATATTATAGACACGCTGAAGTAATCATAAAATTGGCACTCACACTGCGTTGGCAATGGCAGTTTTAAGCCAATGTCTGCCTGTATGAGTGCCTTTTGATAGCGCATGGAGGAAGAACGTATGCAGTATGTCATCGGTGTAGATCTTGGCACTAGTGCTGTTAAGGTATTGCTGGTTGATGCTAAAGGCCATGTTTCAGCTCAAGCTACGGAAGCGTATCCTTTGCAACAACCGCATCCAGGCTACAGTGAACAGAACCCAGAAGATTGGATTACAGGAACGACAAAGGCCATTCAGACCGTACTTGCTACTAGTGGTGTTGATAAGGAAAAGATTGAGGGACTAAGTTACTCCGGTCAAATGCATGGCCTTGTATTGCTTGATCAGATCGGAAAAGTCTTACGCCCTGCCATTTTGTGGAATGATACGCGTACAACACCTCAAACTGAGGAGATTTCAGCAAAGCTTGGTCAGAAATTTATAAAGATCACGCGAAATCGTGCTTTAGAAGGGTTCACACTTCCCAAGCTATTGTGGGTCAAAGAAAACGAGCCGAAAATTTTTTCTCAAGTAGCTAAGTTTGTTTTACCAAAAGATTATGTTCGTTACCGTATGACTGATGTATTAGGGATGGAGTTATCCGATGCCGCAGGTACAGTGCTATTAGATCTTGAATCCAAGCAATGGAGTCAAGAAATTTGCGAAGCACTTTCTATTCCAATGAGAATTTGCCCACCGTTAGTTGAAGCAACCACAAAAGTTGGAACATTAACACCCGAATATGCAAATCTCACTGGATTAAAGCAGGATACGGCAGTATTTGGTGGAGGCGCAGATAATGCTTGTGGTGCGATCGGTGCTGGAATTCTTTCGCCACAGCGAGCAATGTGTTCAATTGGAACCTCTGGCGTGATCTTGGCGTATGAGCCTAATGCACGGAAAGATTATGCGGGACAATTACACTTTTTCAACCATGCAGTGCCCGACGCTTACTATTCGATGGGGGTGACATTGTCTGCCGGATATAGTTTGAGTTGGTTAAAGCGGACGTTTGGTGATGCGGAGACGTTTTCTGGCTTTGTGGCCAGCGCTGATAAATCCAGTATTGGCGCACATGGTTTATTGTTTACACCTTATATTGTTGGGGAGCGAACGCCATATGCTGATTCCAAGATTCGCGGGAGTTTTGTCGGAGTAGATAGCAAACAAACCCGGCCAGACTTTGTTCGCGCGGTGCTTGAAGGGATCATCTTTTCTTTTAAGGATATCTTGGATATTTATAACGCCAATGGGAAGGACTTCAAGCAAATAGTCTCTATTGGTGGCGGAGCAAGAAGCACACTATGGTTACAGATTCAGGCAGATATATTTGATGTTCCGATTGTGCAACTAGAAAGTGAGCAGGGACCAGGTATGGGGGCAGCAATGATAGCTGCAGTTGGCCTAGGATGGTTTAACACTCTGGCCGAGTGCGCAGCCAAGTTTATTGCAATTAAGATGACGTATCGACCGATTCCAGCACACGTTGCGCAATATAAAACGTTACATAGGTTATATCAGCAGATATATCCGGCGACTAAGACAATTACCGCGGGCTTAGTTAAATTTGAGTAAATCTGAACCGACGATTGTAAAAAATACTTGATCCGAATATAGCCTGTTGTTGACCTGATTAGGATAAGAAGACCATGTCAATTAGTGAACGTAGAATTTGTTAAGGTTAATCGTTGTGGGCTGCCCGGAAAGCTCTAGGTGAGACACCGTTTAGTTTTCGAAATATCGAACCAAAATAGCTACTGCTTTGAAACCCATTATCTAGTGCAATATTGGTAATGGGTTTTGTTGTATTCAATAGATCATCCATTGCATTAGCCACTCGGAGCTTCATCAGGTAAGTCGAGAAATTGTCTGCGAAAGCATGTTTGAAGATCCGTTCAAAGGTACTAACGCTGACATTCACTTGGCTAGCCGCATATTCGATCGTTAGCGGTTTTTGAAAGTTTTTGTGGATGAAGTCGGCAATTACTTTTGCGCGTAAATTATTCACTTGGGTGGAGTGGCTTTGCTCGCTGATTGGTTGCGCTTGTGTCAGTAATATCTTCCTAATAAGCAACAATAATAGTGCTTTTACCTGAACTTGATAGAATGGCGACTTGCGACTAGCAGCCTTAAATATTGATTGGAATAGCATTTGCATTTCATAGTTATTTTGAGTAAATAATTGGTCCATTTGAAATTTGTTATCGAGAATCGGTTGAATGACATCTGATTCAATATCATCGACCGCGTAACTTTTAATCAGATCGGGTTTAAAAACAATTGCTTGAAAAGCAAACTCTTCGTTGCTGGCGTGAGCCCATGTCATACCGTGTAACTGATTCGGACGAAATAGCATCATATCCCCGACAGTTACAGGCGTGTGGGTTCCGGCGACGTGTAATATGCTATGGCCGCTTGTGATGGTCAGTATTTCTAATTCAGGGTGCCAATGATTTCTAAGTAGAACTGGTTTGGATTTTTTGTGAACAAAATAACTTGAGAAACCGAAGGCAAGTGTTCCGTGCTGCGCCTTTTCCTTTAATTTTGAATCATTTGACATTTTAAAGGTTACCCCCATATTTGACGATATATTGATATTATATGCGGGGAAAATAATAGTTGCAAGGCGCTAATACAAGTATACTTCAAAGTGAATTGAAAACGCTTTAGGGGTGATGTATTTGAATGATTATTGCGAAAATATTGAAGGCAGTTTGCTGTGGCATTTCGACTCGGAGCAGGTGCTAGTGCAGCCTTGGGGAGATAATTCTCTACGAGTTCGGGTCGTTCCAAATGGCGATATAATTGCACACGATTATGCCCTTTTGAAACCTGAAGAGCAGTCGAACGCACAAATCGAGGTTACAGCAGATGGTGCTAAAATAACAAATGGTCGTATGACCGCCACAATCGAAAATATTGACCCTTTGTTTACAGGTCGACAAAAAGAGACGGGACGTTTGGCCTTTTACAAAGATGGGCAGAAAATCCTTGAAGAAATTGGCTTTGGTGGCCGCTTAAAGCTAAAAGCACGGCGCTTTGAACCTCTTGCAGGCAGCTATAAGCTGACAATGACATTTCGTTCTGATCCAAAGGAACATATTTATGGGATGGGGCAATACCAGGATGGCCTGTTTGATTTAAAGGGTAATTCACGTGAGTTGTCCCAACGAAATACGCAAGCGTCTGTGCCATTTTATTACTCTAGCCAAAATTATGGTTTTCTTTGGAATAACCCGGCGGTTGGCGAAGTTCATTTTGATCAAACGCAAACTCAGTGGGTAGCTGAAGAAACTGATCAACTGGATTATTGGATTACAGGTGCTGAAGATCCGGCCGGTGTTTTGAAACAGTACACGGCAGTGACAGGACGCGTACCTGAAATGCCTGAACACGGATATGGTTTATGGCAAAGTAGAATGCGTTATTACAATCAGGAGCAGGTTGTCTCTGTTGCGGAGAAGTATCACCAGCTGGGTATCCCGCTTGATGTCATGATTATCGATTTCTTCCACTGGCCGAAGCAGGGAGACTATCGTTTTGATAAACGGTTCTTCCCAGATATGCCTGCAATGACGAAGCGGCTGAAAGAATTAGGGGTCAAACTAATGGTTTCAGTTTGGCCACAGGTGGATACGCAGAGTGAAAATTTTGACGACTTCCGCCGTGATGGTCTGTTAGTTAAGAACAATGCAGGCATTCCGATTCAGATGGACTTTGAAGGCAACGTTCGTTTTCTTGATTTTACGAACCCAAAGACGCAAAAACGTTTGTGGGAGGTTATTAAGAAAAACTATCAAGATGATGGTGTTGAACTATTTTGGTTAGATGAAGCAGAACCCGAGTATACCGTTTATGATTATAAGAATTATCACTATTACCTAGGTAATGTCGAACAAATAGGAAACATCTACCCATTTTACTATTCCAAGACGTTCTATGACGGGATGAAGTCTCAAGGTGATTCCAAGATCATGAATCTAGTCCGGTGTGCATGGGCTGGTAGTCAGCGCTTTGGCGCTTTAGTTTGGTCAGGTGATGTACGCTCCGATTTCCATGCATTTAAGCAACAGATTGTAGCTGGCCTGCAAATGGGTATGGCGGGTCTACCATGGTGGACTACCGATACCGGTGGTTTCCACGGTGGGGATGTCCGAACTGATAGCTTTAAGGAGTTATTGATTCGCTGGTTCCAATTCTCTACTTTTTCTCCGGTACTTCGATTGCATGGTGAGCGATTACCATTCAAGGATGTGTCAGCACCAGATGGCTCGTACGCGCTACACACAGGTGCTGATGATGAGTTATGGAGTTTTGGTGAACAGGTTTATGGCATTTTGTCAAAGTTTGTTCAACTACGCGAGGCCTTGCGTCCGTATTTGCATGATGTTATGGCCGAAGCGCATCAAGATGGGGCACCGGTTATGCGGCCGTTGTTTTATGAATATCCAGATGACAGTCAAAGCTGGAACATCAAGGATGAGTATCTGCTTGGCAGTGAATTGCTTGTTTGCCCTGTCGTTGAAGCAAAAGCAACCAGTCGGAAAGTCTACTTACCAGCAGGCAGTAATTGGCAATCATTAGCTGATGGCAAGGAGTATGAAGGTGGTAAGGAGTATCAAATCTCTTCGCCACTTGATACTTTGCCAGTCTTTACGCAAACTGATAATTATGCGCAGTTAGCATACTTATCACAATTTCTATAGGGGTTGATTGAATGATTAAAACAATTGTATTCACCCACGGCCATTTAGCTGATGGTGCAGCCAGTGCCGTGAAAGTAATTGCAGGGAGTATCCCAGAACTAAAAACGCTATCTTTAACACTTGAAGATAATCCAGATGATAAGCAAGCTGAATTGAATGCATTCATTGATGCAGGAAACGAAGATGATCAGTTTCTGATTCTTAATGACATCTTTGGAGGCACACCTTCCAATCTGTCCTTGATGGCCGCCGCATTTCGCCCGCAAAAAAAGATTCACGTTTTAGCCGGGGTGAATTTGGGCATGTTGCTGGAGTTGGCGTCCAGTATCGAACAATTTGATGATGTTGATGCGCTGGCGAAGAAAGTATTAGACGCCGGTCAGACATCAGTCGTTGATTCATCTCAGAAAGTGAGGAAATAGTTATGGGGAAAGTAGTATTTTCACGGATTGATTTCCGGTTAATTCACGGTCAAGTCGTAACAAAATGGATTAAGCAATATCCAGCTAATACGATTGCAATTATCAATGATACTTTGGCCGAGAATGATTTTTTGGCCGAAATTTATGAGATGGCGGCGCCATCTGATGTCGAGGTTGTGATCTTAAAGGAAGACGAGGCTAAAGCGAAACTTGATGCTATAAAAGGTGACGTTTTTGTATTATTTAAAGATGTTGCAACAGCAGCGGCAGCGGCTGATGCTGGCGTTGCGTTTGAAAAGCTGGTTGTTGGTGGTGTTCCTAAAGTTGACGATAAGAAGATGGTGACCAAGGCCGTATATTTGGATGCGACGGATGTTGAGCAACTAAAGGCCATTGCAGCTCATGGTATTGAAGTCACGTGCCAGGCGATTCCGGAAGATAAGCCGTTAAAGTTGGCTGATCTTGTGAAAGAATTCAGCTAGGAGGACTAGGTAAATGGATAAGACATTGTTATGTGCACTTGTCGTTGCGTTCTTTTACTGGATTAAGCAAGTATACCTGGGTTATACCGCTTGGGAATTGACAGCCGAAGTCTTTCCTATGGGTTTGGCAGTTGGCTTGATCTATGGGGATGTGCCAAAGGCAATGATTGTAGCAGCGGGCATCAGCTTAATGTACCTGGGGATTAATGCTCCTGGTGGTCAACTACCAGCAGATAAGTATATTGCTGGGGCAATTGCCATCCCGCTAGCGCTGCAAACTGATATGAAGACAGGTGTTGCGGTTGCATTGGCGGTACCGTTGGCGATGATTGGTGCACAACTTTTGAATTTGAAAAAAGTGATTACAGTTGCATTGGTTCCAGTTGCAGAGAAGCAAGTTGAAGCTGGAGATTCGAGAGGTTTAACTAGAACAACATTGATTTATCCAATGCTGTTAGGTATCCCGCTATTTTACTTACCAGTCTTTGTTTCGGTTATGTTTGGGGCTAAGGTGGTCACCCCGATTATGAATGCAATTCCGGATTGGTTAATGCATGGCCTTGTCGTATCAGGAGGCTTATTGCCTGCAATTGGGTTCAGTTTGACGTTGATGATGATTGGGAAAGATAAGTATCTGCCATATTTCATTTTAGGATTTATTTTGATCAGCGTCTTAAAAGTTCCAACAATTGTTGCCGCGGTTGTTGCAGCCTGTGTTGCTTCAGTTGTCCTCGTTATGAAGCAAGAGATTAAGAAGGAGAATACCGCTAATGAGTGATGAGAAAGAAGTGCAAAAGATTAGCGCTAGTGAACCTGAGACTCTGACAAAGCACGACATTAATAAGACTTGGTTCCGTTGGTGGCTAATGGCTGAAGTATCCAATAATTTTGAACGCATGCAAGGATTGTCTTGGGGTGCGGCAATCTCGCCAGTTTTAAAGAAATTATACAAAGATCCTAAGGATTTTAAGGCAGCATTGAAACGAAATATTATTTTCTTCAACACTGAAGCCATTTGGGGAGGATTGATCCTTGGGAGCACAGTCGCACTTGAAGAACAAAAAGCCAAAAGTCCGGAGATGGATGCTGACCTTGTGACGTCTTACAAGACAGGTTTGATGGGCCCTGTGGCTGGCTTAGGCGATACTATCGATTGGTCCACAATCTATACGCTCATCTTGGCTGCAGCATCTGCGATCGCAGCAAAGGGTAGTTGGCTTGCGGCAGTAATGGTCATGGTTGCCGGGGTGTTGATGTACATGGAAGGCTTGTTCTTTACTCGCATCGGATATACGCAAGGCCGTAAGTCTATCATGTCGATTTTGAAATCCGGCATGATTAACCAGGCGCTTGAATTTGCCAATATCCTAGCACTGATGATGATTGGTTCCATGACGGCATCTCTTGTGACATTAAAATTGACGATTAAGACGCAAAGCGTTAATGTGCAGAAAATCCTGGACAATGCTTTTCCAGGAATTCTAGTGTTACTTGCATTTTTTGGTATCTATTGGGCAATGAAAAAGAAAAAGATATCCGCACCAATTATGATTGTCATTGTCATGGCACTTTGTATCGTAGGTGCATTCTTTAATATCGTATAAGCCACTCTGCGGCATAGGATGCCATTTTTAATAATCTGTTCACTCTGGAAAGATCCGGAGTGGAGATCCCTTGAAATAAATTCTTGTGATATTGCCGTATACTATATCTCCGGATAGCGTTTAATTGTCTAACAGCGACACAAAGGGCAATCCTAGAAAAGTGGATTGGCTCTTTGTGTCGCTGTTAGTAGGTGGATATTTCAGAGGATGTGTTGAGATTTTTACACTGATTCACTTCACGGTAGACCGTGACGAAGCGAAATAGATACGGGGATCGGATTGTGGAGGGACCCTGATACGGTTGTTTAAAGAAGTTTGGATCAGTAATATTCGAATAATACACACGCTCTAAAACCTGCACTAAACCGTCCCACCTTGGGCAAACTTTCTTCACACTTGGCGGCTAGTATTAACAACATAGAAACGAGCTACCCTTGTTTCTACCCCACTTTTTCATTTTACTCCTCCAAGTAAAATCTACCCCTATTTGGCCGCCAAGCCCATGGCGGCTTTTTTTGTGTGACGCTCAACAGATCCGGCTGACCTGTGGGCAACACTATTGTGGATTTTGCTGAAATAGAGAACTGATTCGCCGGCCGCCTTATATTAATGTGAAATAGCATTAACTATTAGTGGGGACAAACAATGAAAAATAAATAATATTTCAGACTAACCATAAAAGTGGCGACTTGTGAATAATCTTTAGAAACGCTGATTTTAAATAAAAACGATTTCACATGCAATCAAAGATATATTTCACATCAAAAAATAATATTAGTAAATCGTTGACAAATAGGTACACAGATGTTTATATATGTACATAGACGTCTAGGTACAACCTACAAAATTAAAAAGGTGGAACTAACCATGATCGAATTAACTGATAAGGAACTGGCAAGTAAGATTCAACATACTAACGTTAATCCAGAGTTGACACCAGATGACATTGTTGGTTTGTGTAATGATTGCAAGAGGTTTGGTTTCAATGGCGTAATGTTACAGCCAGAATGGGTACCATTAGCGAAAAAGGAATTGGCAGGAACCAACATTCTAGTCGCAACGGCGATGGGTTACCCAATGGGCGCCGATTCAACAGAGTCAAAAGTGTTTGAGGCCAAAAATTGCTTTGAACGCGGCGCAGATCAGTTGGATTTCATGGCAAATATCGGCTTCATTAAGGCACATATGTACGATGAGTATCGCGACCAAATTGCACAGGTTGTAAATGCTGCAAATGGTAAGGTTACAAAAATCATGCTTGAATTTGGAATGCTCGAGCATGATGAGAAGATTAAAGCGGCTGAATTGGCAATCGAAGCGGGTATTACCTATGTTAAGAACTCTAGTGGATGGGGTAAAGGCGGCCATGCAACGGTAGAGGATATCAATCTTCTTAAAGAAATCGCTGGAGAAAAAGCATTGGTTAAGGCTTCTGGCGGTATTCGTACGCGTGAACAAGCGTTGGCGATGATTGATGCTGGTGCATCTTTGCTGGGGACAAGCGCAGGTCCGGCAATCATGACTGGGGCAGGCAAACCGTTAAGCGACTACTAGGAAGAATTAAGAAGGGAGCTTCGAGTCGAGCGTAGCGACAATCGCGAATACTGCTGGGTCGAGGCTTTTTTCTTGAAATCTCTGATGGGTTACGTGGCATTTGCAACTGAAATTCACGATTAACCATTACAAATGGTGTAAAATGGTTTTTAACTATGCGACGTAATTACTATGTTCAGGGAAAGTTAGGTGGATCATGAGTACATCAGACTTGTCGATTCAATTTGACCCAGCAGCACCAATTTATGCTCAAATCGCTGATACAATCAAAAAGAAAATTGCAATGAAGGAGTGGCGCGCCGGGCACCGGTTGCCATCTGAGGAAGACTTAGTTCAGACTTTAGGAGTCGCACGTGGAACCGTTCGAAAGGCCATCTCTACCCTTGTTGAGGACGGTACTTTAGAGCGAATTCAGGGCAAGGGTACTTACGTCGCGGAAGACAAAATTTCTTATCCCTTCGCCCAAGAATTAACTTCTTATGCTGAATCAATGAAGGATAAGGGTTTGGACTATTCGACACAGGTTCTCAAGTGCGAAGTGGAACAGCCAACATCGATGATTCAAAAACGACTTGATGTACCGGCAAGTGGTAAGGTTTTACGTCTTGAACGATTAAGAACCGTAGATGGGGTGCCCGCGATTCTATTGTACAATTGGGTTAATTTGTTACGTTGCCCAGGGTTGGAACAAGTTGACTTCACACAGCATTCGCTCTTTGAAGCAATTGAGCAAATCGTGGGGGTGAAGATTAAGTATGGTATTCGCAATTTCTCTGCCAGAAAGCTAACTGAAGAGCAAGCTGAGTTAATGGCAGTAAATATTGGGGATCCGATTCTTAATATCAGTCAAGTGACGTATAACGATCAGGAGCAGCCGATTGAGTACTCTGAAATACTTTTACGGACGGATCAATATCAAGTGACCTCCGTCCTGTATCGTTGAGGTGAGAAATATGAAAATATTGGTAACATCACATGGTGGACTTTGTGAGGGTATTCTTGAAAGTTATGAAATGTTAGCTGGATCAACGAAGGGCATTACTGCATTATCGTTGCGATCAGACGATACAGGTGAGTTTAAGCAAGAACTGTCAGATTGGATTGATCAGCAGCAAGATGAACCACTTTTGATTTTATGCGATATACATGGCGGGACACCATACAATGAAAGCTATCGCGCGTTTCTGAAGAACGGTGACCGCGTTCGGATTGTAACTGGTTTGAATTTACCGATGTTATTAGAAACAGGCCTTGCTTTGCCGCAAGGTTTAGATATCAGTAAAATGGTAGCGCTTGCATTAAAAGCTGGACGTGAGGCAGTGTCTGCGGCTGAAAGGGTGGCTGCTACCGATGATGTGATTGATTTTTGATGCGGAAGGAGAGTGGGAATTATGACCATTACCTTAGTACGAGTGGATGATCGAGTGATTCACGGGCAAACTATCACTTGGTGGTCAAAAGAGCGGCCAATTGATGGATTCCTCGTGGTTGGAGATCAAATTATTCAAGATACGTTACGGAAGCGGGTTTTGAAAGCAGCCGCTGGTAATCTTAAAGTAGGTATTTATAGTGACGATGAAGGACCAGCCAAGATTCAGCTAGGAATGGAGTCTAAGAAGAACTTTTTTCTGATCTCTAACTCTCCGCAGACATTTGCTAAGCTGGTCAAAAATGGTGCCGATTTTGGTAAAGAGCTCAATGTGGGACCAATGAATACGCGAGAAGGGGCGTTAGTCGTAGGCCGGACGTTGGCACTAGATCAAAATGATTACGATGCCTTTGACTACCTGGCAAGTCAGGGGATTCAGATCAACTTTCAGCTTATTCCCGATGAAGAAAAGAAGTCATGGGCAGATATTAAAAGCAAGTATGATGCGATGAAAAAGCAGGGGGCGGCAAAATGAACGGGACGTTATTCATTCAAGCATGCCTAGTTGGGTTACTCAGTTATCTAGGTGCCGTTGATTGCCCATGGATGTATGGTGTTGTTGGCGGCTTTTATATTCTTGGACGGCCATTGGTGGCAGGGTTAATGTGTGGTTTGATTTTTGGCGATGTGCAGGCTGGAGTTCTTTGCGGGCTAGCGGTTCAGGCAGTCTTTATTGCTAGCATGCACACGGGTGGTACTTCCAACACTGAAATCACTTATGCATCTTATGGTGGCATTGGCTTGGCAATGGCTACGACACAAAATCCCGCTATCGCGGTCACCTTGGCAATTTTCATCGGCCAAACCTTTGGGTTGTTATTCTATAACCTAAGAATGGCCGGCTTCTCATACTATAATCATAAAGCCGAAAAAGCTTGTCGTGAACTGGATAAGCGCGGCTTAATCATGAATCAGATTGTCTATCCTCAGATTGTTACTTTCTTGGTCCGGGCAGTGCCGGTTTGGGCCGCTATCTATTTTGGCAAAGTCGCGGTGCAACGTCTACTTGACGTTGTTCCAGTTACAATTACTGATATTATTACCGTTCTTGGTGGCGTGTTACCGGCTTTAGGGATTGCCATGCTGATGAATATGTTGATCAAGAAAAAAGTTGAACTGATATATTTCTGCTTTGGTTTTGTCATGATTGCTTTCGCTCACCTTAGTACTGTTGCGTTAGTGTTCATTGCTGCGCTAATTGCATATCTGATCTTTAATATGTCTGGACATAATGGACAAAATCAAGATGATAGCTCTAAAGTAGCCGTCGATACCGCAGATGAATATGAAGACAAGGATTTGTTTTAGGAGGGAGTGAATGAATAATGGTAGATGAAGCAAAAACGAAGACCCCAAAACGTTTAACAAAAAAGGAACTCCGCTCGATATTCCTTCGTTACGGCATCATGACAGAATCGGCAATGAGCTATGAAAAGATGCATGGTGCCACATGGGCTTATTCATACATGCCTGTCGGCGAGAAGTATTATAAGGATAACCCAGAGGCTTATAAGAGGCTGCTGACACGGCATGCAGTGTTCTACAACACTGAACCTCAAACTGGTCAATTGGTTAACGGTATTGTTGCTTCACTTGAGGAACAAATCGGTATGGGTAATAAGGAAATTGACGAAAACGTTCCAGTAACCGTCAAGGCCTCGTTGATGGGACCGCTGGCCGGAATTGGTGACTCTGTGATGCAGGGGATCTTAATTCCGACGCTGCTGTCCATAGCAATGGGACTTTCTAAGGGCGGTAGTGCACTTGGGCCAGTCTTTTACATCGTTGCTTACGCTGTAATTGCAACGGCAATTACCATTATCGCATTCCGCAGTGGGTACAAACTTGGGGTCAGCGCAATTGACAAGCTGATTGGCGAAAGCGCTAAGCGAATCACCAACATGTTCACCGTTTTAGGGATGATTGTTATCGGGGGACTTTCGGCTTCAACAATTGCAGTAACTACCACAGTGAAGATTCCATTTGGAGATAAAACGAAGGGCTTGCAGGAAATCTTAGATGGGTTCTTTCCAGGATTACTACCGTTGATCCTGGTATTGTTTACTTGGTGGTTGATTTCATCAAAGCACTACGGTCCGACTAAAGTCATTTTAATTTTGACAGCTGTTGCTGCAATTGGGGTGCTGATCGGCTTCCTTTGAGCTATATTGGGTTGTTTTACAGATGACAGATGAGTTTTAAGTAAAATAAAAAGGCTATGCGGCTTAATAGATTGATAATAGACCTTAGCACATTGTAATAGCATTGTTGGGCGATCGAAATGGTCGCCTTTTTTTCTTAGAAATTCATCTTATCCTGCGTAATAAATCAGTTAACAAAGATATCGAATTATCAAGGACTTAGATGTTCGATTCTATTGGCACAACTTATATTAAAATGTCCTTTTAAAGTAAGGTTTTTTTTCATGTCGATGCCTAAATTCACCGATGCACAGGCAGTCATCTTGTATTCGGGCAATCACTTCGCGCATAATGGGGTGGCACCTGCGATTCCACAATATGGTGGCATCACGATGGAGGCACAAACCGCGCCAGAAACCAGTGCAGATTGGTCAGATATCACGCTGTTGCCACTGACACCACGGACTCGCCATATTACTTGGCAATTTGAGTATTGACGCAATCATCAAAGGAGGGCACATATGCAATATGGCAGTATTGAAGCCGGTGGGACCAAGTTCGTCTTGGCGGTCGGCGATGAATCCCTGCACGTTTTAGTCAAAGAGCAGATCCCGACGACCACGCCAGAGGAGACGTTGCGTCGCTGCACGGCGTTTTTCAAGGCGCATCCGGTGGCGGCGCTAGGGATCGGGTCGTTTGGGCCGATCGATATTGTGCCGCAATCCCCAACTTACGGGCAGATCTTGGCGACGCCTAAACCTGGCTGGCAAGGCACGAATATGGTCGCCTATTTTGAGAAAGCACTGCTTGTGCCCGTCGCGTTGACGACGGATGTCAACGCCTCCGCTTTCGGCGAGTATCAAGCTGGTGCCGGCAAAAATGACGACTCGCTGGTGTATTTCACGATCGGTACCGGCATTGGGGGTGGGGCGATCCAAAATGGTGCGTTTATTGGTGGTAGTGGTCATGCCGAAATGGGTCACGCGTTTGCCCTGCCGCGAGCAGATGATGATTTTGCCGGAAGCTGTCCATTTCACGGCAATCACTGCTTCGAAGGCCTCGCCGCGGGGCCGTCTATCCAAGCACGGACAGGGGTGCCTGGACAGGAGTTGCCGCGCACCGCGCCAGTGTTCGACCTGATCAGCTATTACGTCGCGCAGATGCTTTTTGACGCCTATGTCAACTTGCGCCCGAGCAAGCTGGTGGTCGGCGGTTCTGTGTTGTCAGCGGCGGAATTGCCTAAGGTGTCCGCCTATTTCGAGCAGTTCAATCACGGTTACATTGCCGCTCCAGCTTTAGCGGATTTGATCGTGCTGTCGCAGATGCCGAATAATTCTTCGGCGACCGTGGGGGACTTTGCCTTGGCGAAACGGGCATTAGACGTTGGCTAACCCCCACACAAATAGCGCTCCTTGCAACCCCACTTGGGTGTGTAAGAAGCGCCACGTGCGTTTGCGGATGAGCCGATTATGGTCTCAGCCACGACAGGTTAATACGCAAAGACGATGAGGTTTTCCGTGTTGGTGATGCACGTCTGCAAGGTGATCCGCTGGCCACCACCGGTGCCGGTAATGAGCCCCCAGAGGTCCTCACCACTGCTGGTGACAGCGTGATCATTCACTTGGGCGATACGACGGACGGTGTACGTGCGCGCGGCGCCTGCGCCATCGGTGACCGTGATCTGGCTGCCGATGCCGAGGCTGAACAACCCGCTAAAGACGCCGGGGTTGTGGCCGATAAAATGCGTATTTTGCCCGCTAGAGTTGCTGTACAAGGTCTGCCCACCCCAAGTGGCGGCCATGTTCGCCGGGGCGGCTGCCATACTCATGTTGCCTTGAATGTATGGGATGCCGCGACCGTTGATATACAAGGTCCGCGCTTGATAATGCGGGGTGGTGGAACTGGCGCTAGCGGTCACAGGCCGGGTGACGGCTGCTGGCGTCGCCGGTGCAGGGGCTGCGGCCGCCTGCTGCGGGGCCGTCGCCTGTTGTGCCGGTGGCGTACTTTGAACTGGCGTTGACTTAGCGGGCGTCGGTGCCGTCGTTGTCGCGGCTGCTGCTGGCTGTGCTTTTGGTGCTGATTGACTGGTGGCGCTAGCTTGCTGGCTAGCTTGGTTGGCCTTCCTTTCGTGGCTAGATGTGGCTGCGCTGCTGCTCTTAGCAACTGTCGTCTGCTTGCTAGCGGCCGGTTTGGTCGCTTTCGGCGAAGCAGACGTCTTCTTCACAAGACTTGACCGGACGGGGCTGGTCTGACTAACGGCCGGCCCCGTCCGACAAGGGTAAAACCAACAAACACTCCCGATAAAACGATTGAAGCGGTCAGTAATTTCCTTAACATATAAATCCCCCCAGATTTATACAGCTCACGTTTTTAGTTTTGCATCACGTGATGGATGAATTACCAAAATACAAGATGGCCATCTTGTAAAAATCATTTTGACAGTAAAAAATTTGAAAGTCAAAGTTTAAGTTTGACTTTTAAAAGCGCTGTCACCGCCCGTCTTTTTTCCAAAAATCGGGCGGAATCCGGGGAGGAAAACTTGACATTTAGACGGCAGATCGCTACCCGCAAAAGCGGCCCACGCTCAACCTTCGAGCGTATGGGCCGCTTTTTAGTCGTGTGCCTTAATCGATGAAGCCTTCGTCTTGAAACCACTGGCTATCCGGCTGGCTGAAGATGATCATCCCCGTCTTGAGGTGGTGAAACCCCAGCCGGCGATACCACGCGACCGTGTTGGGGTGCGTGTGCAAGGTGATCGTGGTGCCGTGGTAGCGTTCCAGGATCCGGCGCATCAAGGCGCTGCCGAGGTGTTGGTCGTGAAAATCCCGGCGCACCGCGATGTTATAAACGGCGGTTTGGGTGATGCGGTCTGACAACACGCGCCCGCAAGCGATCAGCGTGGCGCCTTGATAGATGAACTCGACGCCGGTGGAGTTGGTGAAGATCTGGCGTTGTGTCGCGGCATCGTGGTCGTCGAGGCCGAAGTCGTTCAACAGCGCCGCCACTTGCGCGTAGTCGCCTTCCTCGGCCTTTTCGACGAAGCGTAATCCTGCAGGGAGTTTCTCCACGGTGGGCCTCCTATAAGTTGCTGGCGGCGCCGAACTGGGTTTCGCGGCCATTAGGCGTGGTCCATAGGCTTTCATCAGCGCCGAGTGGCAACACCTTGAAGCGGTTGCTGGAGCCGGCGAGGTGTCCGGAGACGTGGTAATGGATCCGGATCGCTTCGAAGTCGGTGTTATGCGCGAAGGCGGGGATGCTGTACAAGTCGCGCGCGTAGGCCCACAAGTTCGGGTAGTCGCGCAGGCGCTGTTTGTTGCAGCGGAACTTGTCGTAATAGGCGATGTCAAAGCGCGACAGCGTGGTGAACAGGCGCACATCTGAATCGGTCAGCTGGTTGCCAAACAAGAAGCGGCTGCGGCTCAAGCGGTCCTCTAACCAGTCGAGCCGGGCGAACAAGGCGTTGTAGGCTTGCTCATAGGCCCACTGCGAGCTGGCAAAGCCGGCCTTGTAGACGCCGTTGTTGACATCGGTGAAAATGATCTGGCTCAAGACGTCGATTTGGTCGCGCAATGCCTCCGGGTAGAGGTCTGGTGCGCCTGCCCGGTGGAATTTGGCCCATTGCACTTCGTAGTAGTTAGTCAATTTGAAGTAGTCGTTTTGCACGGCCTTGCCGGTGGTCAAATCGACGATCACAGGCACCGTCGGGCGGGCCTGGTAATCTGGGTCCGCTGCCTTGTAGACGTCAGAGACATACTGGACGCCTAAAACGGGATCGACGTCGCCGTCATCGAGCGTGAACGCCCAGTCGGCATCGGCCTTGATCGGACGCAGCGGGCTGGCTTTGCCGATCGAGATCACCCGGTTTAAGCCGAGTAGCTCCAGCACGATCGCTGAGCGGGTCGCCCAGGGGCAGGCTGCCGACCACAACAAGCGGTAGCGGTCGGCCACGACAGGCAGCTCGCCTGGCTGGTCGCCAAACGGCGTGGCGAATTGGTTGGCTTGCCGGGCGAAGTGACCGTTGGTTTCAATTTCGTTTGCATATGCGATTGCCATATTAAATTGCCTCCGGAGTTTGGTACCACCCTGCGGTTTGTGGGCCTTTTGACACCAGGTGGTAAGGGTTCTGGTCGTTGTTGAAATCGCCTAATTGGATGCCGGCCTTGATGGCGGCAAAATCGGTGGTCCCGCCGAATGCTGGCAGCGCGAACAATCGCCGCGCGTACCGCCACAGGTGCTTATAGTCGGTCAAAAGGTACTTGTTGGTGTGGAACACCGGCACGTACCCGGCATCAAAGCGCACCAAGGTGGCAAACAAGGTGGCGTCGGCCAAAGTCAGCTGCTCGCCGAGCAAGAAGGGCTGGTCCGCCAGGCGCTCGTCGAGTTTCGCCAGTTCCGCAAACACGCGCGCGTACGCTTCAGCATAGGCGGCTTGACTATTGGCGAAGCCGGCTTCAAAAACGGCGTTGGTCAACTCGGTATACAGCTCTTGCCGCAGCGCATCAATCGCCGGCCGCAACGCGTCTGGATACCAGTCAATGTTTGTCGGCGACAGTGGGGCAAAGGCGGTGGCAAACGCCGTCGGCAATGCTTGGGCGTCGTTGTTCACGATGGCGCCGGTGGTGACATCGACTAACGCCGGGAGCGTCGCCCGCCCGGTGTACGCCGGGTCGTTATTGACGTAGAGTTCACCGAGGTAGCTGATGTTTAACACCGGCTCGAGGTGGTCGATTTGATTCGTGAACGCCCAGCCTTCCTTGGTCCGGATCGGGTCGCAGACACTAACGGCGATCGCGTCTTGCAGGCCATACGCCGTCAAGACGATCAAGGCTTCATGGGCGAAGGCATCCGAGCGCGACACAATCAGGCGGTAGCGGTCGCTGACCGCCGGTGCTTGGTCCGGCTGGTCGCCAAAGCTAGTGGTGAAGCGTGGCGCCTGGCGGTGAAAATGGCCGTCGGCGTCGACTTCATGGGCAGCTTCTGACAAGGCCAGCGGGGCGTCGATCAAGCGCTTTTGCACCGCGTCGACTTCGCGCTTGACGATGCCGTGATCGGTGAAGTCGATCACACAAAACGCGGCTTCGGCAGCAGCAGTGGGATTGAGTTCTTGTTGTAAGGTTTCCAGTTCATTGGCCATACGCAAATTTCTCCTTTTTGTTTACGGTTTCGGGGCGTAATCGTTGCCGTCAAAGTACTTCTTGGAAATCGCCGTTTGCTCGCCGTCTTTTTGGACCGCGACCAGCGCTTTATCGATCGCCTTTTTTAGCTTCTTGCCACTGGCGCTCTTTTGGAACAAGAAATAAGAGCGGCTGGTGCCTTCGGTGTACTTCGACAGCTCGGCGGTCGAAACGGGGATCGCCTTGAGGTTGGTGATCTTGAAGGTCTTGATATAGGAGTTATACAGCGGGCGGTCTAACAAGAAGAACTGGTACTTGCCCGTCGAGATGTCTTGCACGGACTTGGACACGTCTTCACTGGAGTAGGTGATCTTAGCTTGGTTGCTGGTGTGCTTCTTATTGAAGTTCTTGAGGATCAAGTCGTAGTTGACGCCGGCTTGTTCGACCGTGGTCTTGCCGCCGATATCGGCGATGCTCTTGATGCTGGTGTTGTTCTTGCGCACCACGATCACGGTTTGATCCAAGAAGATTGGCTTGGAGAAGTAATACTTCTCGGCACGTTCCTTGTTGTAGCCGAAGTTGTTGGCCCCGATTTGGTAACGCCCGGAGTCGACCCCGCCTAAGACGCCGGGGATGTCGGTTTTGGTGTATTTGAACTGGTATTGCGGCAGCTTCTTGTCGATCGCCCGTAGCGTGTCAATGTCATAGCCTTTCAACTTGCCGTCAGCGGTTTCGTAGGTGAACGGTTTGGGCATCCCGCCGGTGCCCACGGTGATGGTTTCGACCTTGGTCTTGGCGGCCACCGCCTGCGGGTGTGCGCTGATTGCGGCTAGGGCCAATAAGGCAATGGTGCTCAGGGTTAGAAGCGTTGTTTTTGTCGTCATAAAAGTTGTCCTCACTTTACTGGAAGCGGCCAATAAATTCTCTGGTTTTCGGGTGTTGCGGGTGGACGAAGACGTCCTCAGGGGTGCCGTCTTCGAGGATCTGACCATCGGCGAAAAAGAGCACGCGATCGGCGACTTCGCGGACGAAGCGCATCTCATGGGAGATCAAGACCACGGTTTTATCGACCTTGTGCACGACCCCGCGTAAAATGTCTAGGATGTCCGCCACCAGCTCGGGATCAAGCGCCGACGTCGGCTCGTCGAGCAATAAGGTGCCGGCGTTCATCGCCAAGCCGCGCGCGATGCCGACGCGCTGTTTTTGCCCCCCGGACAGCTGTCCAGGGTAATAATTGCGGTAGGCGCTTAACCCGACGGCATCCAGTTGGGCGAGGGCTTGCGCCTCGGCTTCGGCTTTAGGCAGTTTTTTGACGATCAGGAGGCCTTCTGCCACGTTTTCAAGCACCGTCTTTTGGCGGAACAAGTTAAAATGTTGGAACACCATCGCCGATTGTTGGCGCAAGGCAAACTTGGCCTTTTCGTCGATGTGCGGGCAAGCCACGCTGACGCCGTCGATGGTGAGGGTGCCGGCGTCGGGTTGCTCGAGGAGGTTCAAGCTCCGCAACAAGGTGGACTTGCCGGCACCAGATGGGCCGATGATGCCGACGACTTGGCCGGTGGGGATGGTCAAATCGAGGTCTGCAAAAATCGTGTGGCGACCATAACGTTTGGTCAAACCGTGTAATTCAATCATGTTCGATCCCCCTCGAAAACGTCCGCCAGCGGTGCAATGTCGGCACCGGCGTCAGGCGTTCGCTGCGTTGGTACTGCGTGATCGCCCGTTCGATAATGGCCAGTAGGCGTTCGGTGATGATCGTCAGCGCCCAATAAATGATCGCCAAGGCGATGTAAACTTCGAAGTAGCGGTAGTTGGAGCCGGCAACGATCTGGCCTTTAGCGGTCATATCGACTACCGACACCACGAAGGCCAGCGAGGTATTTTTCATCAAGCCGATGAACGCGTTGCCTAAGGTCGGTAAGGCGACCACGAACGCCTCTGGGATGATGATCCGGCGGTAAGTCTGCCAGCGCGTCATCCCCAACGAAGATGCCGCTTCGATTTCGCCGGTATCGACCGCGTTGAGGGCGGCGCGAATGAATTCAGAATCATACGCCGCTTCGTGCAGGCCAAAGGCGATCAAGACGAACCACAAAGGGTTGATGGCATTGACGTTGAAGTGGGTGCCGTACCAGCCGTTGAGGTATTGTAACAAGATCGGGATGCCGTAAAACGACAAGTACAGTTGCACGATCAACGGCGTGCCGCGCACGAACGAGACGATCACCGCCGTCACCTGGTGCACCACCGGCACCTGATTACGCTTGATCACGGCTAACAGTAACCCGAGTAACAAGCCGACGATGGTGGCGATCAAGGTGATGATCAAGGTGGTGGGTAAGGCGCTCATCAAGGCGCCGAGGTCGGTTAAGATCACATGTGGATCAATGAGTTTCTTGCCCATGTGGCACCTCCTTGGCGAAGTAGGTGAGTAGGCGCAGCGCGATGCGGACGTACCACTGGGAGGCGCTTGGCAAGGCGGCGTCGTCTAAGCGCAAGTCGTCATGGTGCCAATCCGACGTGCCGTGGGTGCCGAAGAAGGCAAAAACGCTAGGCACTCGGTGGCTGAAGTAGGCGAAATCCTCGCCGGCATTCGACGGGGTCGGCGACACCACGGTGAGGAACTTTTCACTTTCGGCGCGCACAATCTTGGTCAAGACCGGATCGTTGTCCACAACGTCGGGGCCTTCGAGCCAGTCGATGGTAGCTTCGAGCCCAAAAGCCGCGGCTTGCGCCTTGACCACCGCGTAAAAGTGGTCTTTGACGGTTTGACGGGTGGCGTGTGAGAAGGTGCGCACCGTGCCTTCAAACCAGGCAGCCGGTGGGATGACGTTCCAAGTGGCGCCGCCTTCAATGTGAGTCACTGACAACACCGCGGTTTGTTGCGGGTCGACGTTGCGGCTGACGATCGTCTGTAAGGCGCTGACAGTCGCGGCTAAGCCAACGATCGGATCGCGGCCGAGTTGCGGCATCGCCGCGTGCGTGCCGATGCCGGTCAACGTCACTTTGAATTGATCGACCGCGGCCATCAACCCGCCTTCGCGCAAGCCGACCGTGGCAACGCCGAGATCGGGCTTTTCATGGAAGCCGATGATCGCGTCCAACCCCTCGATCCCGCCGGCGTCAACCACTTCTTGGGCGCCGACATGGGTTTCTTCGGCGGGCTGGAAGATCACGCGAACGGTGCCGGGCAGCTGGTCGGCTTGTTCGGCTAGGGTCGCGGCGGCGCCTAGTAAGCTTGCCATATGGAAATCGTGCCCGCAAGCGTGCATGACCCCAGGGTTTTCGGAAGCGTAGGCCAGACCGGTGTGTTCTGTGATCGGTAACGCGTCGATGTCACTGCGTAAACCGATAGTCGGGCCAGTGGTCGGACCGATCTCAGCAATCACGCCGGTGTGTAGCGCGGCCGGGGTAACGATCCGGTAGCCTAGCTGTTCCAGCTGCTTTTGAAGGTAAGCCGTAGTGTGAAATTCTTGATCCGATAATTCTGGATGTTGGTGCAAGTAGTGCCGTACAGCAGTTGTATCCATTTTGTTTCCTCCCAAAATAAAAACGTCCCGGAGCCTCCAAATTCGAAGGCTCCGGGACGCATTTGCGTGTTACCACCCGGTATCGAAGCTGACTCACATCAACTTCCTCAGTAAGTACCCGTCCAAAAACGGATACCGTAACGCGATAACGGGCGTACCCGGGCGTGGCTTGCTTGCGCTCGCCACAACATTGACTCCAAGACCATTTTCCTACGCCACCGCGATCAACTTGCACCCAGGTGTTGACTCTCTGCGCACGGTGGTTGGTAGTACTTATCTTTTCATAGTCGCTTAATTGCTTATTAATCTATTCTCATTTTTGGTAAATGTCAACTGCTTTTTTCAACGCCTATACTTTCGCGGATTGCGGTAAAAATATTGTTCACTAGAGGCGATTTTTCAGGTGGCGGTTTAATCTTGACAGCGGTTAAAAATGTGAGTTTAATAAGCTCCAAACACATATGGAGGTCAGTGAATGGATGAACAAGCAGCGGTGACATTATTGCAGCAGCTGGTACAGATCCCCAGCGTCAACGGTCAAGAAGGGCAGGTCGCCGCGGTGCTCGCCCAGGTCTTGCAAGCCGCCGGCATCGCCAGTCAGTTAGTCGAATATGCGCCTGGCCGGGTGAACCTGGTCGCTGAGATCGGCGCAATTGGACCGGTGCTCGGCTTTTCGGGGCACCAAGACGTCGTTGACGCCGGTGATCCCAACGACTGGGAATTTTCGCCATTTGGCGGCGAGATCCATGCGGGGATGCTGTACGGGCGTGGGGCCGGCGACATGAAAAGCGGCCTGGCCGCGATGGTAATGGCATTGATTCAACTAAAACGGCTTAATTTCAAACATCGTGTACGATTATTAGCCACCGTTGGCGAGGAAGTCGGTACCATCGGTGCGGCCCAGTTGACCGCCCAAGGGTGGGCTGACGATCTGGCGGCCTTGATCATCGGTGAACCCACTAACGGGCAACTTGAGTACGGTCACGCTGGCGGGATTAATTATCACCTCCACAGTCGCGGCAAGGCGGCGCACAGCGCGCATCCGGAAAAAGGAATCAACGCGCTGACCAAGTTGTTTGCCTTTGCCCACCTGGAGCCGACGCTTTTTGCCGGTGGGCCCGTCGATCCAGACTTTGGCCCGCTCATTCATTCGATCACCATGATCCAAGGTGGTAAGCAGATCAACTCCTTGCCGGAAACGGCGACGCTGTGGGGCAATATCCGCACGACCCCAGCGTTCAATAACGCCATGGTGCGCCAGCGCCTACAACGCGCCGTTACCGACCTCAACGCCGCCGGCCCTGGTGCAGTCGCACTCACCACCGAGTTTGATTTCGACCCGGTGTTCAGCGCGCCCACCGGCCGCCTGGTGACTAGCGCGCAGCAAGGCCTCACGACCGTCTTAGGGCACCCGCTGCCGTTAGCAGTGGTGCTCGGCGGCACCGATGCCTACTCCTTCAATCAAGGTAAGCAGCCATTTGAAACCATCATCTACGGCCCAAACAATTTTGGCACCAGCCACCAAGTCAATGAGCACGTGGCTGTCGCCGATTACCTCAGCAAGATCGACGAGTACGTGGCGATCGCGCAGGCGTTTTTTGCGGCGGGAGACTAGGCGCGCACCAGACAGGGCCTGAGCGGGGCGGGCTGTTTTGCGTTTGTCAAAGCGATTGGCAGGGGGTAGCCAAGCGCGCGATGATATACTGGCAATGAAGGCCGACTAACGGGCTAAGTGAAGTGCGACGGGCAATTTTAAGGTGGATCAACCTATGCGACATAAGGACGAAACTAAGGTCACGGCCATGTACGATGCGGTGATCGCGATCATGGTACAAGAAGGCACCCAAAATCTCAGCGTGGCCAAGATCGCCAAGCGGGCGAATATCTCGGTGGCCACGTTATACATTTACTATCAAGATAAACAAGATCTGCTGGGACACGTCTACCTGCGCATTAAGGATATGATCGACGCGGAGTTGTTCCGGGAATGGGACGAGCACGCGACTGTTGAGCAGCAATTTAAGACGGTGGTGTCCCATTACGCGAAGGCGCTGCGGCAGCACCCGCAAGAGGCGGTGGCCATGCGACTGTTTAACGCGACGCCGAATTTGATCGCGGCGGCGGTTTATCAAACGGGGATGGCACGCGGATTGCCGATCGAGCGGCTGTTTCAGCGCGGCGTGGCCGAGAAAACGTTTCGGCCCGTGTCGTTTGCGTTGTTTACGGCGTTTGTTTTTCGCCCGTTTGACGCTGCTTGTGAGACCAAGTTTCGCCAAGGCGACCGCCTGAGTGCTGAAGAGAGCCGCCAAATGCTCGCCATGGCTTGGCAAGCTAGTTTGGCACAATAGCCCGAGATTAATTTAACGGGGCAACGGCTTGGGCGGCCTGATGCATCGGCGGGTGGGCGGATTAATTTTAGAATAACGATTGTGCGGTGTCGGTGGATGCCTTACACTGGCACTATTCTAAGGCGTGTCCAGCACGCCTTTTCCTATCAAACTAAAATGAATGATCGTTAACTAAAAGGAGAACGCGATGACAGATGAAATGATGCAGCCAGGCGATTTGGTCTTGGTGACTGGGATCACGGGGTATATGGCCACGTGGGTCGCGCAAGGCTTGTTGGCCCAGGGTTACCGGGTGCGCGGCACATACCGCTCGACCAAGCGATTGGCGGCGATCCAGCAGTTGTTACCTAAGATCGAATTGGTGCACGCGGACTTGAATCAGGACGACGGCTGGGCACAGGCGCTAGATGGGGTCAAGTTTCTTTTTCACGTGGCGTCACCGCAAGCCGTGGCATCGGAAGCACACCGAACCGCGACCGCTGCGGCCGGTGTGGACCATATTTTCGCGGTGGCGTTGAAAAGTCCCACCCTCAAAAAAATCGTACTGACCAGTTCTGAAGCCGCCATTGCTTATGGCAAGCAAAATCGCGCCGTGTATACGGAAGAGCATTGGACCAATAATCAGGCGCGAGGATTGGCTGATTACCTCAAAAGCAAGACCGTTGAGGAACGCCGGGCGTGGGCGTTGGTGAATGACCCGCAAAGCAACCCTGCCAACGTCGCCATGACCGTCATCACCCCCTCGTTCGTGGTCGGACCGTCTTTGGTCCCGTGGGCGCGCTATTCGGCGCAACAAGTGGCGCAACTCTTGCGGGTGCCGTTTCGCGTGCCGCTGCATGGCTACGCGGTGGATGTCCGCGATGTCGCGGCGATGCAGATCGCGCTGATGAACAACCCGGCGGCCAACGGTACCCGCAACTTGGCAATCGGAGCGCGTATGAGCATGGCCGAGATCAAACACGATATCTTGGTGGACTTCAAGGACCAAGGTATTCATGGGCTAGAATTGCCGCTGCCGGTTCGCTGGCTGTGGTTGTTGCGCGCCAACACCGCGGTCGCCGATTTCTACCCGCGACTGCTGGGACGGGTGCGTTACGCACCTAAGCACCCTGAGTTTTACCAGTATCAATACACGGACCTGCGGCAGTCGCTTGATGACATGATGACACAGTTGCTGCGCGACGGCCTGATTGGGTCCAATAAGCGCTAAAAAAGGGGCGAGGAACATGCCAACAATTACCTGTGACAATGAAACGCTTGATCAGTATCCGCTAGTCGTCAGCCTCCCGCATAGCGGCACCTGGATCCCGCAGACAATGGCGGCCCAGCTCTTACCGACGGCGGTGCTGGCGAACACCGACTGGTTCTTGCCGACGCTGTACGATTTTCTCCCGGGGATGGGGGTCACGGTGATCGCCAATCAGGTCAACCGGTATGTGGCAGACCCCAACCGTGCGCCGACTTTGGTCACGGGTACGCGCTACACGGATACAGTCGTGTACCCGCAAAATACGTTCCACCACCCGCTTTACCGGCAACCCTTGAGCGCGCAAACCATCGCCCAGCGGCTCGCCGCCTACCATCGCCCGTACCACAAGCAATTGGCTGCGCTCATCGACCACAAAGTTGCGCGGTTTGGCCGGTGCGTGCTGCTGGACCTGCACAGCTTTGCCGTTTTCCCAAGCCGGCCTGACGAAGCGACACCAGACATCGACCTCGGCAACCGCCGCGACACCACTAGCAGTGCCGCACTGCGACAAGCGATCGGCGGCACTTTCCAGTCCTCGGGGCTGGCTGTAGGCAATAATGCCTGCTTCACCGGTGGCTACATCACGCAACACTACGGGGCTTTGGCACCTGTTGCCGCCGTGCAGATCGAGTTGCGTTACGGGGCCTACATCGCACACCGCGAATTTGGCGAGGAAGTGTTGACCAGCTATCAGTCCGCCGTATTTGACCGGGCCAAAATGCAGTTGCACCAGGCGTTCACTGAGATCATTGCGACCGTTGCGGGGCAAGCGTAGACGAGGCTAAAGGCGTGGTGGTGTGAGTTGGCAAGCATCTTAGCACAAAAGCTAAATACTACATTTAACCCAAAAAATATGTTAATAGCGTGTTTACCACCTCGTTAAACTAGGATATACTATCGGTATAGACAAAAATATTGTGAATAAAGAGGGGTAGGGACCATGCTGAAACTAATCGAGTTTCGATTGTCGGGACATACTTTATTTGAAGATGGCACTTTTTTCTCGATTCAAGCGTCAGGGAAGAATAGTCGCGCCAATAGTGCACGGGTCATTGATTTCGGTCACGCCCTTTTTCTTGAGAAAACGATTGGTGTGGTTGGCGTCAACGCGGCTGGCAAGAGTACCCTATTTAACCTGTTTGATGGTTTAAGCGCGTTTTACCTTAAGGATCTGTCGATCGATCAAACGACGTTACAAGAAGGTCTGCGGGGAGAAGGCGACGTTGTGGTCGACGCATACATTGCTGATCAACAAGGACTACGGTATTGGGTGAATACAACTTTTACGCATGACGCTGAAGGTGGCGGGCATGGCGGTTGGCACGTTAAGGATGAAGTGATCTATCGTAAACAATTACCGAAATCGGCGCGAAAGAAAGACCAATTTATTTTCACTGCCGAGCAGCTCTTACAACGTCGGGCAAGCCTGGCAGCAGAAGTTAAGGCGATGTTGAGCCCTAAAGATTCTTCTTTCCGCGCCTTTCGTGGGCAAAGTAGGGTGTCGGAGGTCTTATCGACTGTCCAAAACGTTGACACAAATCGGGTCATGACGTTTGTTGATCAGACGCCGATCAAGTTACTTCGCTACCTCGATAATTCCATTGAACGTTTAGATTATGAGAGCGATCACAAAACCGGCAGGATCACCAATGTTCGCTTAAAATTTAAGGGACGCCCTGAGATCTTAACGGCGACTGATTTTGAAGGCATCACGAAATATTTATCCTCTGGCACCGTACGTGGAATCACGTTGTTTTTTGAGATGATCGTCGCGCTGCGGAGTGGGGCCACCTTACTTGTAGACGAGATCGAGTTACACATCAATAAACAGATTGCAGAAGATTTCGTCAATTTCTTCCAGGACCCGACCATTAATACCGCCAACGCGACGTTGGTTTTCTCGACACACTATTTAGAATTATTGGATCGATTAGAAAGAAAAGATGAGATTTACTTTTTGGCCCGGCAGGCACAATCGAAGGTGTATCGTTATGACGAAATCGCAGACATTCGCGGTGAGCTCAAGAAGAGCGATGTCTTCAAGTCAAACTTTATCCCCGGGACAGCCCCGAATTTTGATCACCTGAAAGATTTACGGCATGATTTGGAACAGATTCATTCACGGCGCAAGGAACATGTTGAAACGACTGAGGGGGACCGCTAAATGACGCATGCGCTGATTATGGCCGAGGGAACTGCTGAGCAGGCAATCCTCGAAATCCTTCTCGAAAATGATTATTTGGCTGTTTCAGTTGATGAGTTGGTGACCGATAAATGGGTTATTCCAAAGTTGATGAAAGGTAAAGACCTAGCGGAAAAATATCTGCAACGTGATTTTGGGACTGAGGGTCTGGAGTTGATTGTGGTACTTGACAGCATTAAACGAGAAATAAAATTGCCATTCGTTTACCAACGACAAGTACGCACGACCCGTTACTATGTCACTCGCCCTGAGATTGAAGCCATTCAGCTTTATGCTGAGAAAAAATGGCGGCCTCAATATGACGTGTTTCGGGCCAAAAATCGCACGGGGGATCAAAAGGATCAAAAACCGAGTGCGTTCTTTAGGGCTAGTCCTTCGAGTGGTGGCCTAGGAATTCGTAATGTGAAATCATATGATTTTGTCCATCGACTTTGGCGTGAGCGACCGGATGAGCTTGTCGTTGCTATTTTGAGGGTCAAGCATGATATCCAAAAGTCCGGTGGCGTGAACGGTCGCTATACGTTGGCGGAGCTTTTGAGGCCTGACCTGCAGTTTGGCTGGTAACTGACAATATACAGGGGTGACAGGTTCGTATCTGATTTGCCGTCGAATTAATGGCTGCTTTTTACTTGTTCAGCACCTTAATTGGCATAACTAGCGACAAAAAATAATTAGTAAGGCAAACAGTCGTCGAGTTTTAAAAAATAGCCTCCTAAAGTATCAAAAGCCAGCCTTAAATCAAGAGACGAAGCGTATGGTGGTGGCTTTTGGATGATGGACTAAGCGTATATCTGGCCTGCTGCGACCGTTGCGAATTAGTGTTAGCCAAGGTTCAAATGCGGGATACCAGTTGAAGCAGAGCGTAACAATATGTTATACTTTTTTTACGAAAAAATCGTGTGTGCACCAGCACGAAAAGTCGTCACTTTAGATGTTTGGACTGGACGGCAACTACTTGTGTCGATGTCGCTGATCCAGCCAACCAGCGAATTATGATGCGACGATACCCACGACGCATGGGTCAGAACAGTTGAATCATGTGATTTGCCGCCAGAGCCATGGCGGCTTTTTACTTGTTCAGCAGTCGCATTACAAAAACGTTAAAGCAACGATCTTGCCATACAAGCGGCGCCTCCTGCGAAATCCGTAATTGGATTCGCAGGGGGCGCCGCTTGTGTTTTGAAAAGAATGCAGAGCAACGGTCTTAGTCTTCCGCTACCACCCAATGTTGGAGGTCGCCGGCGTGTTGCCGCCGCTTGTAGGCTTCGACCACGATCATCGGCAAGAGGCTCGCGGCGAGCACCAACAGCCATTGCGCTAGGCTCAAGGACACGAGGCCCAAGGCTTGGCTGATTGGTGGGAAGTTGCCGATCGCGACCAGCGCGAGCAGGATCGCCGCGATGCTGAAGGCGAGTGGGCGGTTGTTGGTGAAGGTGTGCCAGGTCATTTTGCGCCGCGACTTGATCGGGAACAAGTCGAGCACCGACCCCATCGCCAAGACGAAGAACAACAGGGTCGTCCCCAGCGCCGGCCCGCCGCCAAAGGAGAAGCGGCCTAAGGCGTAGATGCCCAGGATCAAGCCGACGTAAGTGGTGGTGCGCACGGCGACGCGCTTGCCTAAGCCGGCGTGCCAGATGCTGGCGTGGCGGTCGAGCGGCGGCATCGCCATGATGCCCGGTTCTGCGCGTTCGCGGCTGAGGAAAAAGCCGGGAATCCCGTCGGCCAAGACGTTGATGATCAGCATTTGCTCGGCGCTCAAAACGCCACCCCAGCCTAGCAGCACGGCGGTGATCATGGTGAAGATCTGGGCAAAATTGACCGACACCAGGAATTCGACCGCCTTGGTGATGTTTTGGTACACGGTACGCCCTTGCCGCACGGCGCGCACGATCGTGGCAAAATTATCATCGGTCAAGACGATGTCCGCAGCGTTTTTGGCGACGTCCGTGCCGGTGATGCCCATGGCGATGCCGACGTCGGCTTGGCGCAAGGCCGGCGCGTCGTTGACCCCGTCGCCGGTCATCGCCACCACTTCGCCTTGCGCCTGCCAGCATTCGACGATGCGCAGCTTGTCTGCCGGGGTGGTGCGGGCAAAAACACTGATCGTCCCGATTTGGTCTGCGAGTTCGGCGTCAGACCAGTCAGCGAGTTGCGTCCCGGTGATGGCCTGCGTGCCCGGTTGCAGGATACCGATCTGCTCGGCGATTGCGCTGGCGGTTTCCAGGTGGTCACCGGTGATCATCACCGTACGGATGCCTGACCGCTGGGCGGTGGCGATCGCTTGTGGCACTTCCGGGCGCGGTGGGTCCATGATCCCGATCAGCCCGCTCAAGTGCAGTTGGTCGAGTTGCTTCAGCCAATCGGCGCCAGGGTCGTGATCGAACCACTTGGTGCCGGCCGCGATGATCCGCAAGCCTTGTGCCGCCATTTCGTCGTGGCGGCGTTGGGCGACTGCGCGCCCGCTGGCGAAGTCAAGCCGGTCGAAGGCCCCTTTGACCACGGCCAACCAGCGCCCGTCATGCGTGTGCAAGGTCGCCATGCGCTTTTTCGTGGAGTCAAAAGGGTCTACGGCCACTTGGGGATAAGCCTCGGTCAGTGCCGTTAGCGTTGTGGTTTCGGCGAGCAGGCGGTAGATCGCCGTGTCGGTGGGGTCTCCTAAAAGCGCGCCATCCGAAGCGACAGTGGTAGCGTTGGCCAACCCCCAAGGTCGCAAGACATCGGCTGTGAGTTCAGGCTGGTCGTGCAGCTCACGCACTGCGCCTGCGCCCGGCCACAGGTGGGTGGCGACCATTTGGTTTTGGGTCAAGGTGCCGGTTTTGTCCGAGGCGATCACCGTCACGTTGCCGATCGTTTCGACGGCGGTGATCCGGCGCACGATCGCGTGTTGTTTGGCCATGGTCTGGACGCCGGCGGTCATGCTGAGGGTGACGATCACCGGCAAAGATTCCGGCACCGCCGCAATCGCCAGGCCCACGCCTAACATCAAGCTGGTGAGAAAATCGTCTTGCTGGCGGTAAACGGCGAGTAGAATCACCAGCCCACCGCCGGCGACCGCCACCAACGACAGTCGCCGCCCCAGCTGCGTCAGCCGTTCGGCCAGCGGGGTGCGGGTGGCGTGGGTGTGGTTGAGCATCGCCGCGATCGCCCCGATTTCCGTTTGCATCCCGGTGCCAACGACGATCGCTGTGGCGGTGCCGCTTAAGATTGCGGTGCCTGAGAACAAGGCAGGGCCGCTGGCGTCTTTGGCCACAGGTTCGCTTTCGCCCGTCAGCATTGCTTCATCTGCGGTCAAGGCTGTGGCCGTGATCAAACACGCATCGGCAGGCACGGTGTCACCGGCTTTGAGCACGATCACATCGCCTGCCACTAATGCTTGTGACGGCACGACTTGGCGCTCCCCAGCGCGGATCACTAAGGTGGTGCGTTCATTCAACGCCTGCAGACTGGCCAAGGCCTTTTCTGCGCGGCCTTCTTGATAGAGGCTGAGGCCGGTGTTCAAGGCGATGATCCCGCCGATCACCACCGGCTTGACCCAGCCGCTGTCGGCCACAAGCGCCAAGTACAGCGATAAGCAAAAGGCAAACAGCAACACCAGCACGGTGATGTCGCTGAGGTGGCCCGCCAGCCGTCGCCACCAGGCCGGCTTCGGCGCTTCCACCAAGCGATTTTCACCGTAGTGGTCACGGTTGGCGCTGACTTGGCTTGGGGATAAGCCTTGGGTCAGGTCACTTTTGAAGTGGTCGGCGGTGTCTTGCGGGTCAGAGCGGAACCATTTGTCGTTCACACGGGTCATAGCGGCGCCTCCTTATCAGGGATCAGGATCGTCTGGTTACTTTAATTATAGGGGAGCGACGATTGGCAGCACAACAGATAGCCCTTCAGAGGTATACTGAAGGGGAAAAAGAGAGGATGATTCGATGACAGTCTTAACCGATACGTTTACCTTGAACAACGGGGTCAAGATCCCGCAAGTCGGGTTTGGCACCTGGCAGATCCCAGATGGGCCTAAGGCTTATGATGCCGTGATGTGGGCGCTAGAAGCCGGGTACCGCCACATCGATACCGCCTTCGTGTATGGCAACGAAGTCAGCGTGGGCAAAGCGTTGCGCGACAGTGGCTTGCCGCGCGACGCCGTGTTTGTGACCTCCAAGCTGCCGGCGCAAGTCAAAGATAAAGCCGGGGTGCAAGAGCATTTTAAGCGCACCTTGGACAACCTCGACATCGCCGCTTTGGACCTGTATTTGATCCATGCGCCGTGGCCATGGGGGCAAGCTGGGACCCGCTTTGATAAGGAAAACTTGGTGGCGTGGGACACCATGACCGACTTTTACGCCGATCACCAGACTCGTGCGATCGGGGTGTCGAATTTCGACGTTCACGACCTCGAGAACCTGTTGACGCATGGCGATTGCGTGCCGGCCGTCGACCAGATCCAGTATTACATCGGCGCCACCGAGCCGGCGAATACGGCTTACGCCCAGGCCCACGAGATCCTGGTCGAGGCTTACTCGCCGTTAGCCACCGGCGACTTGCTGGATAACGCTGCGGTGCAAACCATCGCGGCGCGCTACGACGTCAGCATCTCCCAGCTCGCCTTGCGGTTTGTCTTGCAAAATGGTGTCCTACCGCTACCCAAGGCGACCAGCCAGGCCCATATCCAAGCCAACACGAAGCTGGACTTTAAGATCAGCGAAGCAGACATGCAGACGCTTAACGCCATGGCAGACACCGCCCCGGCGCACGGCCATAACGTGACGCAAAAGTAAGCAGTGGAAACAACCGTCTGCGTTGCCTGCGCTGCTAGCGCTTCGCTATACTAGAAGTAGGCAGGTGGTTTCTTCCCAAAAGCAGACCTGCACGGGTGAAAATTAGACATAACAATAGCGGTCAGGCGTCGGTTTTAACGCCATGACCGCTATTTTGTTGGTTTTTAGCACCGTGAGTGAAGTGGTGGTTAACGTGGTGAGGCAGAAGCAGATGGCGCATAGCTGGATAACTGGTTCCTCGCAATTTGTTTCTCAGGGGTAATCGTTTTTAACTTTTCGAACGTAGGGTTGCACGATAGCCAAGTCCGAAACGTTAAGCGGAATATACTTCAAAGATACCGCGATATTTTTCACCACATGTTAGGACAGCCATCGGAACGCTATTAGATGAACTTTCTACGGTTTGGGACTTCGTTTGAAAGTCCAATATCTTTCCACTTTTAAACACGTTTTGGTCGGATAACCATATCTGAATGTAGGGAATACGTAGCGTGAATCCAAACATTACACGATGCTCGAAAAGATGTCCAACTTTTAACTGTTCGTAACAGCGAAAAATTTGGAAGCTAAATTTTCAGTTGATTTTTGGGTTTAGAAATTATCTGCTTATAGCGTTGATAAAACGCCCAACCTGCACTTATAAGTGCACCTTGTCGTGAGTGAATATAACGGATAATCTGAAGACGAGGTGATCATGATGAAGTATCCGCGAATGAGTGAACAAATTCTGGTGAATCATGTACGTGAGGAAATGCAACGCCAAGGTGTATCACAACAGAAACTTAGTCGTAATACGGGTCTGTCTCGTCGAACCATTGAACGTCTTTATGAGTACCCGTCAGAGAACTTTCGCATCAACACTATGAAAAAAATAGCGGATGCCTTGGGTGTTGCAGTGGAATCATTGTTTGACTATGTAACAGACTACACGGTGTACCATCCTGATCCTAACGGCTTTAGCCCGGAAAATCTTTTGGTATTAGACCAATGTCTTGCCGATACGGGGATACAATTGCATTATCAGGTATATAGCGAGCAGCGAAAGATGAATATTGAAACTAAATATGCAGGTTGTCGGCGGGTATCATTTTCGGGTAATTGGATGTTTGATTATTACCATGAACCTCGGTTGACATTGGTCGACTATGATGTCGATTATTCACGCATTAATGTGCAGGTGGACGAGATCGAGAAGTTTTACGCGAATATCATACAGGCGACCATTGACTATGCAGCCCAGATGCAAATCAGTACAATTGAACATCAGATTATGCGGAGTAAACTACTACCAAAAGGACAGTTGGTGTGGCGTCGCGGCCTAAATGTTTCTGTGATTAGAGATCGAATGCTACGTCAACAAGGATTCGTCGAATATAATTGTGCTCAGTCTGAAGTGGAGCAATTACGATATCGTGTATGAGAATGCCTTAAGCACATCAAAAATTGGTATTATTAGTTTGGACTCGCAGACAAACAAAATTTATGCCCCAAAATCAAACTGTATGAGCACGGGTTAACCGACTGATTGAGTGTGATGTCGCCAAGTCCCGCGCACAAAACGCCACTATCGTCTGGTAACGGATTATCATGCATTTCTGATGGAATGGTAATTAATTTTTCAGCGTATAATTACCCCAAATCCAGGTTTTTCTTGTATGATAGAAGTATCGAAACTTTAGGAGGCGCTCCATTGAAAGTACGCAAAGCTGTGATCCCTGCTGCCGGGCTCGGCACGCGGTTTTTACCCGCAACCAAGGCGTTAGCTAAGGAAATGCTACCGATCGTTGATAAGCCAACGATCCAGTTCATCGTTGAAGAAGCCAAGGCTTCTGGCATCGAAGATATTTTGATCGTCGAAGGGAAGCAGAAGCGCTCGATCGAAGACCATTTTGATTCTGCGCCTGAACTGGAACAGAACCTAGAATCCAAGGGCAAGACCAAACTCTTGCAGTTGGTGCACGACACGACGGACATCGGGGTCAACTTATTCTTCGTTCGCCAGCCGTATCCCAATGGCTTAGGCGACGCTGTGCGCTTGGCGAAGTCGTTCATTGCCGACGAGCCGTTCGTGGTCATGCTCGGGGATGACCTGATGCAAGATGAGGTGCCGCTGACTCAGCAATTGATCAACGAATACGACCGGACACATTCGTCGATCCTGGCGGTCAAGCGGGTCCCACATGAAGATGTGTCGGCCTATGGCGTGATCGATCCCGAAAGCGAAGTGCACCCAGGCTTGTTCAACGTCAAGAAGTTCGTTGAAAAGCCGGCGGTCAAGGATGCGCCGTCTGATCTAGCCATTATCGGCCGCTACCTGCTGACACCAGAGATTTTTGCAATCCTGGACAAGCAAAAGCCAGGGAAGGGCAACGAGATTCAACTGACCGATGCCATCGATACCTTGAACCAGACGCAGCGCGTGTTTGCCCATGAGTTCAAGGGCGAACGCTTCGACGTCGGCAACAAGTTTGGCTTCGTGCAGACGACCATCGAATATGGCCTGACGCACCCAGAGGTCAAAGACGAGCTGCGGCCATACATCTTGAAGATGGCCGAGAAGTTGAAGGCTGAAGACCAAACTAAGCAAAAATAAACTATCCAGCGCCTGCGCATCCCGATTCGTTCCTTGAATCGCGGTGTGCAGGCGCTTTTTTGCGTGAGTCGCCGGAATTGTCACAGTACCTGCTTTCTGTAACAACTCGGTTGGTAATACAGTCCAATGATTTTGAAAAACAGTGAATGGGTGAGCAAAGTCGCACTTGCTCAATTATGAGAACGGCGAATTGGTACATCAACCACTGAAAACGCCACCACAAGTGTACTTAAATTGTGTTTGTACCAAATATTAAAGAAACCGGTCGCCTAACTCTTCACAACAGACCAATTTCGTGTATGATATAGATGTTGAGAGAAAATAATACAGATTAAAAAAGATATTTACACAGGAGGCAAATTTTGATGAAGAAGTTATACTCAGTACTTGTTGTTTTAGTCGGGGCAGCGTTGTTAGCCACCTTCGGCATCGCGACCGTATCTGCCAATAGCGGCAGCACCCAGAATGATTCCGATCAAAGCGTGACCACCCAAGCCACCCAGGACGCCTACTACACGAAGGCGGCTTACGCTTCTGGCAACTCTAGCGACGCCAAGCGCGCCCAAAACGTGGTCAACTTCAGCGGTGTCAGCAACCCAGCCACGGAAATGAAGGTCGCTGACCTGTTCGTTGGTAACGGCAACGCCGATGTCACCCGGACCGTTGGTTACCATGTCTACGGCAACCAGCTGGAAGTAGACACCACCGACTTGCCAACCGAAGTGTCGGCTTACTATGTGACGATTTCCGCTGATGGCAAGACGGCCACCCTAACCGAAACCAAGAACGGCGTGACCCGCACCCGCGTTGGCTTTTCTGCTAACAAGGCGGATGAGAAGCTAGCTGCTAGCGCCAACAACTAAACTGCTCTTTGCACCTCGCCACCGCGCTCACGGTGGGCGGGGTGTTTTTTTAATGTTTTAGTAACCCACAAAATAAAAATTGGTTTACTAATGGCGATCTTCGTTGTAAACTGTCCCCATTCGAAAGAAAGAGGCGAAATGATGGACACGAGGATCGATATTGCGCACACGAATCCGGCGGCGATCGCCTTGATGATCGGCACCGAAGCAATCACATATGGACAATTGGACGCCGCGATCGCGACCAAAATGGCCGTGGTGCAGCAATTCACCCCGCGGGTGTGGCTGCTGCCGATGCACCGGGATTTAGCCACGGTGGCGTGGGTGTACGCCTGCATTCGTACGGGACGGGTGTTCGTGCCTGTGGCCGCAGACACCGACACGGTGGCGTGCCAACGCTTGGCCGCGCATTTTGATCAGGTGGTGGTATTGCAGGCAGGACATCCCGTGGTGTTGCCCGGTCAGGCCGCAACGGTGGACTTGCCAGACGACAGCCTGTTCATCGGCTTCACCTCTGGGACCACCGGCGTGCCGAAAGGGTATTTGCGCAATCACGCCAGTTGGCTGGCGAGTTTTGCGGCTTATCAACAGCTGGGGGTCGGTGACAACGATGTGGCGTGTTTGACCCCATTGCAGTATTCCCTGGGGTTGTATGCGTTACTGCAGACGCTTTTTGGGGGCCAGACGTTTTGGCTGACCCCCCGTCACTTGGCAGACTTACCCGAGCGGCGCATGGCGGTGTTTGCCGTGCCGAGTTACTTGCGGGAACAGTTGCAGCAAAGCCGCATTGACCCACGCCCGCTGACGTTGCTGTTGTCCGGTGAAATCGTGGCGCCGCAATTGGCCGAAGCCTTCGCCCGGCGCTATCCCCATGGGCAATTGATCAGCTTTTATGGCGCGTCGGAAACTAGCTTCGTCGCGTATCAAAAAGGGGTCCCGAACGCGTCTAGTTTGGGCCAGACGTTTTGCGGGCCGCGGCTAGAGGTACGGCAACCAGACGAACAAGGTGTCGGGGAGTTGGTCGTGGCTGGGCCGCTGGTTTTTCAAGGGTATTTTGCCCATGGACGCTTGACCCCACCGCAAGCGTGGGTGGCTACCGGCGATTTGGTACGGTTGACAGCGGGTGAGCTGCAGTATTTTGGCCGCCGAGATGACCGGATCAATCGCGGCGGGGAGAAGCTCTTTGCAGCGCAAGTACAAGCCACGCTTTTGGCGCATCCTGCGGTGGCGGACGTGTGGATCAGCGGGTGCCCGGACGCCATTTTAGGCGAGGCGGTGGTGGCCACAGTGGTTTGGCGCCAGCAGCCGCTGACCAAGGCGGCGCTGAATGCTTACTTGCGTCAACACGGGCGACGCAAGGCGAAGATCGACGTGGTCCACACGGTGGCAGCCTTGCCATTGGCGGCTAGCGGCAAACATAGGAGGGTCTCATCATGACAGAAGTGATGGTCGTCGATAGCGTGCGGGCACCGATCGGCCGCTATGGTGGGCAGTGGGCCGACTTGGCGCCTGAAACCTTAGGCGCGCCGTTGATCGCAGCGATTTTGACCCGCAATGCCGTGCCTGCCACGCAAGTTGATGCGCTATTGTTAGGCAATGTGGTCGGCGGCGGGGGCAACGTTGCGCGCCGTGTCGGCCTCAGCAGTGCCTTGCCCGTCACGACGCCGGCGCTGACGGTCGACCAACAGTGTGCCTCTGGCCTGACTGCTGTGAGCCTGGCTGCCGCGCAGATCGCGGCGGGGCAAGCTGACCTGCTGCTAGCAGGAGGCGTGGAAAGTACCAGCCGGGCGCCGTGGAAGATTGCCCGCCCAGCGCGGCTTTATGGCGCGGCCCCGCAGATCTTGCCGCGGGCGCCGTTGGGCACGGCGGCAACAGGTGATCCCGATATGGGCGTGGCCTGCGACCAATTGGCAAAACGGCTAGGGATCAGTCGTGCGGCCCAAGACCAATACGCGTTCGCCAGCCAACAAAAGTATCAGGCCGCCTCTTCTGCGGGGGTATTCGCGCCGGAAATAGTCCCGATCAACGATATCGATACCGATGAATCGCCGCGGCCCACGACCACGCTGCAACGGCTGGCGCAACTGCCGCCGGCGTTTGTCCCTGACGGCACCGTAACCGCCGGCAATGCCTGTCCCTTGAACGATGGCGCAGGCTTGTGCCTACTCGCCAGCCGCGATTATTGTCGGCAAAATGGTTTGGCCGCCCGGTTTGTCGTAGCGGGTCAAGCCGCAGTCGGCGTTGCGCCAGCCGAATTCGCCTTAGGCCCGGTCCACGCGGTGGCGAAGCTGCTAGCGCAAACGGGTTTGACGTTGGCCGATATTTCGCGCATCGAACTCAACGAGGCCTTTGCCGCCCAGGCGCTGGCTTGCCTCCAGCAAGGGGGCTGGCCGGCTGCGCGGGTGAATGTGTCGGGTGGGGCGTTGGCGTTTGGCCACCCATTTGGGGCCACCGGGGCGATCTTGCTGCGCCGGTTGATGACCGAGCTGACCCGTGCTGGTGGACGTTACGGCATTGTCACCATGTGTGTCGGCGGCGGTCAAGGGGTGGCGCTGTTATTGCGCCAGGAGGTGGCCGCATGATCGTGTTGCGTCGAAGCGAAGTCGCGCGTTATTGTCGAGCGGTGCATTACCGCGGCGCCGGGTGGCCGCAAAGTTACCTGTTAACGCTGTGGCGGTATTTTAGTGTGCCCGAATTGATGGGTCGTGAATATTGGTTAAGCGAGCAGGCGATCACGATTAAGCGCCCGCTGGTGCTGGATCACGCATACGCGGCGCGGCTGGTGCGCTGCGGGCGAGAAGCGCACCAACACGGGGAACTATGGCGGTACCAATTGATTTTGTTGGCCAAACAACAGGAGGTGGCAACATGTCTGACCACGATCTGGGTCGCATCTGTTTTGACGCCGGCGATCTAAGGCAGTTTTATCGCGTTTCGGCCGATGCTAACCCGGTGCATGCCGGCGGGGTGGTGTACGGGATGCAGCTGTTGGCATGGATCGAAGGCCAACTGTGCACCGCGTATCACTGGCAGCAGGTGACGGCCCTCGATTACCGCTTGCACCGGCCGGTCATGATCGGCCAGCAGGTCGTTTTGCGCGCCAGCGGGACCGGCTTTGTGGTGCTGGTGGCAGGCGCGGTTGTTGGTAGGGGGTGGGCGCATGGTGCGTGACGTGACGATGATCTCAGGTGGGAGCCGCGGCATCGGCCGGGCCTTGGTCCAAGCCTACTTAACCACAGACTGGGTGGCGACGTTCGCCCGGCGGCCCGAGTCGTTGCCGCCTCACCAGCGTTTGTTCGCCGCGCCTGTGGACGGCCAAGACGTTGCGGCGGTCCAAGCGTTTGTGGCAGATGTCATCGCGCAACACGGCCATATCGAGCGGTTGATCGTGAATGCCGGGATCTGTGCAGACGCCAGCTTGGTCAAAATGGCGCCCGCCGCTTGGCAAAACGTGCTGACCACGAACCTGACGTCGACCTTTTCCTTGATCCAGCCCGTGTTTCGCCAGATGCAACAACAAGCCGGGCGCAAGCGGCTTTACCTCATGACCTCCAGTGCCGCTTGGCAAGGAGTCTACGGGCAAACCAATTATGCTGCCAGCAAGGCCGGTTTGATCGGGTTGATGCGCGCATTGGCCCTTGAAGGCGCGAAACACGACATTTTAGTCAACGCCATCGCTCCGGCTGCGTTGACCGACATGACTCGGCCAGTGATCGCCCGCGTCCAGGCGCGCGAAGGGCGACTGCCGGCGTATTGGCAAGTGGGCAGCCCGGAGGCGTTCGCGGCAACTTTTCGCCAGCTTGACCGGCAGCTTACCACGAGCGGTACCGTGTACACGATCAACGGCGACCAAGTGGGCCGCTTGCGTGCGCCTGTGGTCGAGCCATATGCCTTAAGGCCAGATGGAGGGGAAAAATGACAACGAATTCCGCGTTAAAACAGTTGCTGCAAGCCGCATTGGTGTGCGCGCTGATGATCATCCTCGGCTTGTTCCCGGGGATTCCATTGGGGATCATCCCGGTGGCCGTCGTCTTACAAAACATAGGCGTGATGCTCGCCGGTGAGCTCCTGCGCCCACGCTACGCCTTTGCCGCCGTGGGTGTATTCTTATTGTTGGTGGCCTTAGGATTACCGTTTTTATCCGGTGGCCGCGGCGGGCTCGCCAACTTGCTCGGGCCTTCTGGCGGGTATTTTATCGGCTGGTTGGTGGCGCCGCCAATCAACGCCTGGCTTCTGGCAAAAACGCAGGCCACCAAGCGAGGAGTGGGCTACGAATTGGTTCTCGCCTTCGCCTGCTTAGTGTTGGGCATCGACTTGGCCGGGGCCTTGTGGTTAGCGTGGCAATCCCACATGGCGTTGGGCCTCGCCTTGCTTTCCAATCTGGCTTTTCTACCAGGGGATGCCTTGAAGCTAGGGTTGGCGGTGACGATCGCACGACGCTTGCGGCGTGTGGGCAGGGTAACGAATCGATAAGCATCACAAAGAAGCGTCTAGGCCGAATGTGGCTTAGGCGCTTCTTTGTGTTGCTTATTGATTTTAGACAAATTGGTCGGGCAAGCGCGGCCGATTTCAGCTATTTGAACGGCTAGCGACCGGAGTAAAGTGCACGATTCACCGCCTTACGCCAGCAAGTAGACGTAAGCGGTGGGCACCGTGTTCGATCCGGATTCGCATGCCGCCATCAGTTGTCATCAATTAGGGCGTAACAGTTACCACCGTGACCAGTATTGCATTATTGCAGCAATAAATTTGCTGTGATCACCGTTGTAGGCGGTTAGGCGGAGCGGGTCGGGGCTCAGCTGTGAATGAATCAGCGGCAGCTGATTCGCGCAAATGATGAGACATGCATGAGCCGGTACGGCTCGTATGGCTCATCGTTTAGGCGGAGAAGCGTACGCTTCGGAGCCGGCGCCACAGCGTCTCCAGCCCAGACCCGCGGAGCCTAACTGCCGGCCGCTGCACGGCTTCGCCGCACAACGACCAGGCCACCTTACACACACCGCTAAATACGCTCAGCTCCGCTCTGGAGAGTGATAGTGGTTTTCTGCGTGTATGGCCGGTCGGCGGTGACGGTGATCGGCTGGTCGTCTGGGGTCACCAGCGGGCGTAGGCCAACTGCGGCGCGGGGGTGGCCCAGGATGCCGTTGAAATTGGTCGTGGTGTCGATATGGTCGAAGGTAGAGACGGCCAGGCCGGCAGCGTCGGTGGTCAAGGCCAGCTGCCAGGCGTCGTCAGTCAGAGTCGCGCTGGTCGCAGGTGTCAAGCCGGCAGTCGGGGTGGTAGCCGCGGCAGCTCCTAATGCGAGTTGTTGGTGGTCGATCGAGCGGGCCGGGTCGCCAGTCAACATGAAGGCGAGGTCCCAGCCAGGGCGGATCGTGATCGGCGTGTCTGTGGTCACCGACAGGCTTTGCGTCCACTGATTATCGGCGGACAGCCGGTGAGTGACTTGAATCTGCTGGGTGCCGGGTTGCTCATCGGCACTTTCGGGTAGCGTCAGCGACATCGTGACGGCATCCCCGTCGATCGCCGCGTCCCAGTTCCAATTTTGCCAACCAGCGCGGGTCCGGTGGTCGTAATCGGGGCCTAATAAGGCGCCGAAGGGTTCGGGTTGGTTGAGGTAATCTTGCAAGGTGACGAAGCCGACGATCAAGTTTGGGTCCGCCCCGTTGGCGTTAGGGAGGCGCAGTTGCTGCACCCGGGCGCCGAACGTCAACAGCCGCACCGCCATGTGGTTGGCATTGGCCAAGGTGTATTGGGTGATCGCTTCGCCTTGGATCTTGGCGAAGAGTTTCGTAGTAATAGACATGCAACCGCTTCCTTTCATATACTTATCCAGCCTACCGAATTCGCGGCGAAGAATCAACGGTTTTGGGCCAAAAGTCCTAGGCGAAAGCGGGAATCTTCTGGTACCCTTAAGAGAAAGCCTCGGCAAAAAGCCGATTAGAGAGTGTGGTTGAAATGTTCCATAGGTTATTGATGCGGGCCTATTGGCTGCTGACGCTTGGATTTGCGTTGGCGTTGGGCTATAGTTTTGGCATCCGCAAGTTTTGTGACGGCAGTGTCAAAGGCGTCTTGGACCCCGTGAGTTTTGGGCTGATCAGCCTGTGGGTCGTGGTCAATGCCCTGTGGGTGTACCGGCGTCATTTTCAATATCGCGACTTACAAATGGAGGCCGTCGATGCCATGGAAGGCGAAGAATTCGAGCACTTCTGTGGCTACCTCCTGCGGCGCAACGGCTACAAGCGCATCCGCGTGACGCAAGCTTCAGGGGACCAAGGTATCGATATCATTGCGACGAAGCAAGGAAAAACATACGGCTTCCAGTGCAAGCGGTATACTGGATTCGTCGGCAACAAGGCCGTCCAGGAGGTCTGGACCGGGCATAATTTCTATAAGCTCGATGAAGCCACGGTTTTGACCAATAGTGAATTCTCCGATTCCGCGCGCGAGTTAGCGGACGACCTCGGGGTGCACTTGATTGACCGCGCGCACTTGCGCCGCATGATGCGCCGGTTACCAAGTTAATGCAGAAAGGAAGCCAAAAGGGATGCAATTAGGGTTGAAGGCGAGTACAGACGAGCGGCAGATTGATAACCGCTTGATGCATCACCCAGACGTCTTCGAGTTCCACCTGACCGATGATGACTTTACGCCAGCCGGCTGGGTCCATTTTCAACAAATGGTCGCCAAAGTCCAAGCGGTGGTGCCCAAAGTCGTGTTCCATCACCCCATGAAGTGGCACGGCCTGCGCTGTGAGCTGTGTGTCAACAAGTTGGCGTACCCGCAGCTGTACGATTTCGTGATGAGCAGCTCCCAACAGCTGATCGATTACGCCAAAACGGTGAACGCCGTCGCCTTGATCCACGGCGGTTACGCCTTGCACCCTGGCGAACACGACTTCGCCAGCGACTGGCCGGACTTGGCCACCGCCCAGAAAGTGGTGTTGGGGCGGATGGTCGACTTCGCCGCTGCGGCACCGGATAACGTCGTCTTCGAAAATAGCCTGTTGCCGATTTTTGCTTACGGCGACCCGGCCTTCGAAGCACAACTCTTGCAGCTGCAACTGCCGCTGGCTTATGATGTCAGCCACGCGTTCATCTATGTGCACGGGGACAACAACAAGCTGATCGCCTCGATGCGCCACCTGCGGCCCTTCGTGCGTCATTACCACCTGGTCGATTCTATGGGCCAGCGCCATGATAGCTTGGTGTTAGGCGAAGGTGCAATCAACTGGAAGCGCGTCTTGCACGCGATGAATTCCAACGCGACCGCGATCTACGAAATCAATCTGGCCAACCAGTTGGATTGCCAAGAGATGCTGGCGAGTCACTGGTATTTGGAAGGCCTGGAAGCGGCGGAAAACAACCAAAGTTAGGGAGTACGAGCACTGATTATGAATTAAAAACCCAAAAGCGCCTAAGCCATCGTTGAAGTGGCTTAGGCGCTTTTGGGTTTGGCAGTAAACATCCGCAGACTAAATCAGCTTGGTATATTGAACTAACGCTTCAGCTTGATGATGGTTGACTCGAAAGATAGGTATGCACATTTGACTGTAATGAGTAGAAAGAATCAAAACAGAAAAATTTGTATTGTATTGTCAATATTTGTTATACCAAAAATCAAGAAGTTGTGCGAATCGGATTTGATTTATTGAAAATGGTTTCATTCGTTTTATACTGAACTTATCAGTAATTTGAAGTGGGGTGAAAATTTTGAATATTATTTATATTCATACGCACGATACGGGGCGACTTGTCAGTGCGTATGGTTATGGTGTGCCGACGCCGGAGTATCAGGCATTTTGTCAGGACGCTATTTTATTTCAAAATGCGTTCAGTGTTGCGCCGACTTGCTCGCCAAGTCGTGCTAGCTTGTTAACCGGGGTGTATCCGCATCAAAATGGGATGTTAGGCTTAGCGCAGCGCGGGTTCAAGCTGGATAAGCGACTTCACTTAGCCCGTTACTTGCGCGATCATGGTTATGAGACAGCCTTATGTGGGGTTCAGCACGAAATTGGATATTATACAGACCATGCTTTGGCAGTGGATAATCTTGGATATCAGCGGGATTTGACGACTGATAGTTCGCAATACGACGAAGAGCATCTTGTCGAATGGGATAATCATAATGCTGATAAACTAGCGAATTGGTTTGATGAGCGTACTGATACGCAGCCTTTTTTTGTTTCCTTTGGGATGCACGCAACGCACAGGCAGTATCCGCAGACGATTGCTAAAGACATCGCAGTCAGTAGTGCCCGTCCACCTTTAAATGTTGCTAATGACCCTGAAACACGGCAAGATTTTGCGGCTTTTGAAACGAGTGCAGAATATGCTGATCACAATCTGAAAGTTGTGTTGGATGCACTTAAACGAAACGGCCTTTATGAGAAAACGATTATTGTCTTGACCACTGATCACGGCGTAGCTTTTCCTTTTGCTAAGTGCACCCTCACGGATAGTGGTATCGGCGTTCTGATGGCAATCCGGGTTCCGGGTTGCGTCCCCGCAGAATATAATGGGTTGTTGTCCCAAATTGATGTGATTCCAACATTGCTAGATTTGGTCAATCTTGAAAAGCCAAATTATCTCGAAGGAAAGAGCTTTGCACCGATTTTTGATGGTAATGAGTATAAGGGTGATGATTACGTTTTTGGCGAAGTTAATTTTCATACGTCATATGAACCGATTCGTTCAGTCAGATCTAAGCGTTATAAATATATCCGCTACTTCGATGATTATGAGCACTTAAACTTGTCGAACATTGATAATTCACCGACTAAGACATTTTATGCACAAGAAGGTCTGCGAGAAGTTACCAAGCCTAAAGAGGCACTATACGATTTGTACTATGATGTCATGGAGACAAATAACCTTTTGGACGATCCAAGATATCTGGCGCAGTTAACCAATATGCGCCAACGGTTATCTGATTTTATGGTTCGTACAGAAGATCCATTACTAAATGGGCCAATTCCCATTCAGTCAAGCTGGAAGGTCAACAAGCGCGAAGCATATTCAGCGCATGCTAAAGATAAGTCTGAGTACGAAAACTTACCGGAATAGGGGTGTAAAAAATGGCAATTATTATTGTGGGACATGGTCGAATGCCAGAGGCGGCGAAATATTCGATTAAGATGATTACAGGAATGACTGATGGAATCGAGACGGTTTCACTTGCTCCCGATCAAGGTAATGAAGATTTAACGGCACAGTTAGAACAGATTTTGGAAGCGCGTCCAAAGGGAGAGCCCTTAACTATCTTTTCGGATTTATTAGGTGGGTCACCAAATAATTTGGTTGTAAGTCGCCTATTTTCTCGTTCAGACGTACGTATGGTTAGTGGCTTTAACTTGCCAATGCTGTTGAGTGCAGTCTTAACTCCAAATTTGACTACAGAAGAAATTATTCGTGATGGTCAACAAGGAATTCAAGATGTCATAAAGAAGCTTAATGCTGTAGACGAAGATGAGGAATAAGGAGAAATATAATGGAAATCATGAATGTACGCGTAGACTCACGAGGGATTCATGGGCAAGTGCAGACCACTTGGATCCCAAAGTTTAGTATTAATCGGATCATGGTGATTGATGATGATGCAGTTAAAGATGCAACCCAGAAAATGGCGCTGAAGTTAGCAAAACCAGAAGGCACAAAGCTGTCGATTTTATCGACCGAAAAAGCATATATTCGACTAACTGACCCCGATGCGTATCCAAATGAGCGTACGTTGGTATTGTTTGAGAAAATAGATTCAATCAAGAAGCTTGCTGATAAAGGCTATCACTTTGATGAGGTGACATTAGGAAATATTCCTAACCGTGAGAACACGAAGAAGATTCAAAAGACCATTAATTTGACACCAGAAGAGATTTCTCAGGTCAATGAGTTGCATGCTGCTGGAACGAAGTTTATTTACCAAATGGTGCCGAATGATCAGCCAATTGTGATAGACGATCTATAATCAGAGCATCTAAGACATAGAACACCTTTGACAGAAAACGATGCCCTCGCACCACGTAATTTATGCGCGGTGTGAAGGCATTTTATTATGGCTTTACGAAACATGAATGCTGATATAGTGCCTAGCGCTATGTTTGATTAAGTATCGGGATCGCTGTGATGCCGCTTCTTAATAAAGTTGGCCTGGTAGGAATCAGTGTCAAAAATGTTGACAGTGCTGAAGATTGGCTTGCCTGACATGTCATAGGTTACATGTGAATTGCGAATGAGTGGCTTTCGTTCGTCTAGCCCCAGCAAATGCATCATCCGCTCGTCAGGCAAGATTGCTTGGACGATCTGGTGTGAGTAATCGATCTCAATGCCCTTATCTTTCTCCACGTAATCAAGACGTGAGTGCTCTAGGTGTGTTGCGGAAAGATCAGGGAAAAAACCGTAGGGCATATAGCCTTCTTCGTAGCAATAGGGAATGTCATCGCTGGAAAGAACTCTTTCGTAGTAATACACGCGGGTTTCTGAGTGTAAGTCTAACCTGGTACAAATTTTAGTCGGAGCTTCTTGTAGGGAGAAGCTAATAACGCGATATGAGGCGTGTTTGCCACGTTGGCGCAATTCTTCAGAGTAAGAAAGAATCTGGGCTGAGCGGTTCATCAGTAGATTTTGTGGGGAGTACAGGACATGTGAGCCACTACCTTGAATCTTTTTGATATATCCCTTGTTGGCAAGCTGCTGGACAGCTTGGCGGATGGTGACTCGCGAGACATGGTATTGTTGCGTGAGTTGTTGCTCAGTGGGTAATTTATCACCGCGCCGGAATTCACCTTGTTCAATGCGACTAGTTAAATCTTTGGTGATTTCAACGTAAAGTGGAACAGTAGATGCTTTCATAGCGGTTTTCCTTCAATCTGTAATGTAGGAGAAGTTGGTATAAAAAGTTGAGTACGAGATGTAATCGCAATCATTATAATATTTGTCCTAATACAAATCAATTTGTTATATCAAAATCAGCCGGATACGTTGTAAGCGGTTGTACCTGGCCATATAATCAAATTGTCAAGTATGATATTTGTTTTTAGATGTTGGAATTATTGGCTATTTTCATTTAGACGAAAGGTGTGAACAGCATGCAATTGTGGCAAGCGGTATTGATAGGATTATTCGCCTATCTTGGACGCAACCAAGTTCCGTGGTTTTTCGGAACAACGGGGGGCTGGTACGGACTTGGCCGACCGTTGGTGGCTGGATTGATTTGTGGAATTATTCTCGGTGATGTAAAAGCGGGAGTCCTCTGTGGTGTTGCTGTCCAGGCAATTTTTCTTGGCCAGATTACGCCAGGTGGTGCGGTACCATCTGATTTAAATTTGGCAGCGTATATTGGGATTCCTTTGGCGATTGCAAGTAGTGGGTCTCCAGCAACCGCTGTTGCATTCGCAGTACCGTTAGGCGCGTTAGGTGTAGGTCTGCACAACTTTACGATGACGGTTCAAGCGGCCTTTCCGCATCGTGCGGATCGTTGTGCGGAACGTGGCGATGCCAGGGGTGTTCGACGGGCGAACATTATGGCGACGTCAGTATCTTTTGCAGAACGATTCTTGATTGTTACGCTAACTTGTTTCATCGGCGCGCCTTTTGCACAGGGATTGTTGAATGCATTACCAAAGTTTGTGTTGGATTTCTTACAAGTTGGTGGGCAGTTATTACCAGCATTGGGTTTTGCAATTCTATTGAAACAAATTCTTAGTGAAAAGTGGATGATTTTCCTGTTCATCTTTGGATGGGTGTTGACGTCATCGTTTAATTTGACGACGACGGCGTTATTGTTTATCGCAATTGCATTGTCATTGATCTATATAATGGCAGCTTATCGTAAAAATGAAGGAGCATCTTCCGTAGTAGCTGCAACTCCAAGCACAAGTGAGGAGAATGATGACGATTATGAAGAATAATACAAAATTAACTAAAAAAGACGTGGCAAAGGCTAACTGGCGCTGGAACTTCTTCGCACTCAGTTCCCAAAATTACGAACGTATGCAAGGCGGTGGTTTTGCGCACAGTATGTCCGGTGCTTTGGAAAAGCTTTATGGTGATGATAAGGAAGGACTCTCTAAGGCATTAAAGCGTAGTCTGACGTTCTTTAATACCGAGCCACAATTAGGTTCAGTTATTCCCGGTATTACGCTAGCTCTAGAGGAAACCAAAGCTAATAATCCAGATTTTGATGAATCCATTATTGGCAGTACCAAGAATGCTTTGATGGGCCCCTTTGCCGGTATTGGTGATTCAATTTTAGTCGGGACTTTAAACCCAATTCTCTTAAGTATCGGAATTGGCCTTTCCTCAAGAGATGGGTCGCCTGTCGGTCCTTTAGTATTCTTAGTCTCTTGGTTGGCAATTGTCGTCACCATGAAATATTGGCTTTTCAACAAAGGCTATTCAATGGGGCTGGACGCAGTTAAGTTGCTGACGAACGAGCGACTTAAAAATATGATTACGACTACGTTGACCATGGTCGGTCTGATTGTAATTGGTGGTGTGGCAAGCACGACAGTGAAGGCGCCTGTGATTTGGAAGTTTACTTCAGGCAAAATGGTGATCAATATTCAGCAGATCCTGGATAAAATTATGCCAAATTTACTGCCACTTGGTGTCGGGCTAGTTTGTTATTATTTAGTCGCCAAACGTAACTGGGGATCTACTAAACTATTGCTAGGGATCCTCGCTTTTGCGGCTGTGATGGTTGCACTTGGCATTATGTAGTCAGCGAGGTCGATGATGAAATATAAAAGTTATATTACAGATTTACATGTCAATCTTCACCCTGATCAAATCGATTTATTGGATAAGTGGTACCAACATACAAAGAAAGTCGCCGATTTCTTTACGTTAGCATACTATCCGTATCATATGGTACCAGTAAAGAATGGTTTTAAAGCTGAAGAAGAGCTGGATAATGCAACACGAAACCAGCAGTGGCAGGTTATTGAGGACTATCTGAAAGCACATAACAGTGATGATGATTTTATTAGTTTTTTGGGTTATGAATGGCAAGGGACCGGTGAAGATGGCGATCACAATATTTATTTCAAAGATGACTCAGGACGCCTATTGTTAGCACCACGTTATCAAGATTTAGTCCACGCGTTTTCTGGGCTAGAGGTCATGGGTATTCCACACCATTTAGCCTATTCTAGTGGAAATCGAGGTAAAAACTGGAACACCCACAATGAAAGGTTTTCGCCGTTAGTCGAAATATATTCTCATCACGGCAGCTCTGAAAGTGATGAAACAAACCTGTCGATGAACCGTCATGTGCACATGGGACCTCGGGTTGATGGGAACACCGTTGTTGATGGTCTGAAGAATGGCTATCATTTTGGCATTATTGCCTCAGGTGATAATCATGAAGTTCCTGCTCTCGTCAAGCATGGACGTGCTGGAATATGGGCAAGTGCTTATACGAAAGAGGCCTTGTGGGAGGCGATGCAACAACGCAGGACCTTTGGCTTCACTGATTCTAAAATTATTACTTGGATGGAATTAGCTGGACAACCGATGGGGAGCATCGTCCAAACAGATGTTGCGTCCCAGATAATTAGGACTGAAGTGACTGCCAACAATCGGCTCGAACGTTTGGAGTTATATCGTGATGGCGAGATTTCGCAAATAAAGCTATGGCAACCAAGTGAAAATGTTGGCCCTACTGTGCGGTTTAAATTTCAAATTGAATGTGGGTGGGGGCCTGACCCGAATTCATTTCCAGAGGCTTCGTCTAAAGCGTGGAACGGACGATTGGAGACCACGGGACGCGTGTTTAGTGTTGAGCCGGTTTACAATGGCTTTGATAACGATTACGCAATTGAAGACGATCAACACGTTAGTTTTACGGCAACGACACATCAACCGGCTCAACAGGATGGCTGGATGCGAGACAATTCACTTAAGAACGAAGGTTTCATCTTTGAAATCGAGGCGTCACGTGACAGCCAGTTAAGCTTGAGTATAAATGGCCTGACGAAGTACTATTCTGTAGAAGAGATTCTTGCTGCTAGTCATCTCTTGGTCTATGAGGCAGAGGCAAAGCAACTACTGGCAGAAAAAACGGGGATCACAGAGTATTACCGGAGTGACAGTTGGTATCATAACGCATACAAAGTCAAACTTTATCGTGGTGCGACTCAGTCGGCTTATCAAGCAGCTGCAAAGTTTACAGTGTTACCGACTACCTCTGAGCATAGCTATTATGTGAAAGTTGTTCAGACTAACGGTCAGACTGGTTGGAGTTCACCAATTTGGCTATCTGCGCCAACAAAGAAGTAGTCCCAATTTCTTGGACTCGGGTGTGTTGACATCCGGGTCCTTCTTTTTACGAGGAGCGTCCATAGTGTTTAATCTGTGGTATTTTTTAATTATTATTGTCGCTAACGCGCTTGGAGCGGTCTCTGGCATGGGCGGTGGTGTGATCATCAAGCCAATGATGGACGCCTTGGCGGCTAGCCCACTAAATGCGATTAATTTTTATTCGGCATTAGCAGTGTTCGTGATGGCCATGGTTTCGACTTATCGTCAAGTTAGTTATGGGATGGCATTACATTGGCCGGCCCTATTTAAACTGTCATCCGGGGCGGTGATCGGCGGCATACTAGGTGATTCTCTGATCAACTGGTTATTATTGACATTAAGATCTGAACAGACGGTTAATCTAATTCAAATAGGATTGACAATCATGAGTTTGGTACTGGCGCTGTTGTTTACTCGCCCACTACGTATCCAATGGGGCCCTGGACAGCAAGAAGTAGCGTTGGTGGCAAGTGGGTTGCTATTGGGAACGTTAGCGACGTTACTTGGAATTGGCGGTGGGCCAATTAATGTGGCTTTGTTGATTGCTATCTTTAGCCTTGAGGCGAAGACGGCAACAGTATATTCAATCGGCATTATCTTGTTTTCTCAATTAGCCAAGCTAAGTGTTAGCCTTATGCATTTTTCTTCATTGCACGTGCAGTTAAGTACTCTGCCTGTAATTGTGTTAGCCGCGATAATTGGTGGTGCGCTTGGGGCGACCTTAAGCAGAAAGATGGATGCTAAGCAGGTTATGCGATTGTACCGAATGATCGTTTCTGGGGTCATATTATTGAATCTGTATAATGCGTGGCAGATCCTTTTTTAAAGGAGGTTATCATGAAAAGTGTCTCTTTGTTGATCAAACCAGCGTCATCATTGTGTAATTTGCGCTGTAAGTATTGTTTTTACGCTAATATCAGCTCTATGCGTGAGGTGCGATCTTTTGGTCGCATGAAGTCTACTTTGGTGAACCAACTCGTTTCGAGTGTTTTTGCAGATCTTGAAGATGGTGATGAATTATCGATTGCATTTCAAGGTGGTGAACCAACACTTGCTGGATTAGCATATTTTGAGCATTTTGTCCAAGCAGTATCTCAACAGCCAATCTCAGTTCAGGTGCACTATGCGATTCAAACTAACGGAATGGTAATCAACGAGCGTTGGTGCCAATTCTTGAAGACGAATGAATTTTTGGTGGGTTTATCTATCGATGGCTTGGCCAGGAATCATAACCTGAATCGAGTGGATGTAAGAGGTAGAGGGACCTATTACCGTGTTCACGAGACGAAACGACTGTTTGACGAGTATCATGTTGACTACAATATTTTGTGCGTGTTAACCAATCAATTAGCAGCGCAACCGGATGAAGTTTTTGATGCTTTAATGAATGAGCGGATACAGTATATACAGTTCATTCCTTGCTTAGATGATTTAGATGCAGGCACTTCAAGCTCATACGCACTGACTCCGCAACGCTTTGCCAGTTTTTACAAGCAGTACTTTAAGCGGTGGTATGCACAGTTGCAAACAGGCGTTTATCAAAGTGTGAAGTTATTCGATGATATCATCAACTTGTTTCATTATGGACGGGCTACAGCTTGCGGTATCACAGGCCAATGTCGTGTTCAATATGTTATTGAAGCGGATGGAAGTGTCTACCCGTGTGACTTCTATGCTTTAGACGAATACCGTTTAGGATACATACAAGAGCAAACGCTTAGCGAGTTGTTTCACCAACCCCAAGCATTGACATTCTTAAGCAGTCGTAAGACGCTTCCTAGCAAATGTGCCACTTGTCCATTTAAGACTATGTGTTGTGGGGGATGCAAGCGAATGAAAGATGCGATGTACGTCGATGAAGAGAGTGACTTTTGTGGCTATCAGGCGGTGTTGTCGACAATCGTACCTAAGCAAAATGAGATTATGGCGCAAATGGCGCATGTCGAGCTGGTGAAGCAAGAAACGGTGAATATTTAGTGCCACTATAAAATGGGTACATTACAGCAGACCTGATTAAATCTAGACTTTAATAAACAAAGTTGAATTGACATCATTACATCGACAGGTGCAAATGACTTTCACTTCGGTCTAAGCAGACTCCTAGGTCTCAGGATGTTAGTATCACTTTTAAAAGTCCCGAGAGAAGTAGTTCGTTCAAGTAGAGCTACTTCTTTTTTGTCTGATTAATATGTCTTCATCAATAACTAGTGACGTACTAACGAGTCTCAGTGTGGTCATGTCATCTCTACAATGATTGCGTGGGTCTGTCAAACGATAATTCAGAAACAAGGTGACTCAACTTAAGTGGATCGGCACTAAGATCAAGAATGATAAGAATAACAGACGTAAGCAACCAGATGGCCGTAGAACTGTCGGGCTAATAGACGCGTACTTAGCATACTGTGTAGGGTAGGCTAGAATCATCAGTCAATATTGTACAAAAAAACACGCAATCGCTAGTATGAAATGGCTTTGTGTTTGAAAACCCTTTCAAAAAAATGTGAGCATGCTATTATTCCACTGTAGCAAGGCTTATCAATGAATGGTAGGTCACAAAAATACTGTAGGGGGTTTTGCAATGAAGAAAAGGTACGTTGAAGTTGGTATTGGGGGACGAGCTCGTTTTTGGTATGAGGCAATTGCATCCAAATTTTCTGAGACTTGTGAGCTGGTGGGAATTTGTGACATTTCCGAAACACGTATGCGATTCTGTAACAGAATTCTTACCGAAACATATGGTCAAAAGCCGGCTAAAATGTATAAGTACACCGAGTTTGATCAGATGTTGGATGAATTAAAGCCTGATTATGTGATTGTGACATCAGTTGATCGAACTCACGATGATTATATTATTCGCGCCATGAAAAAGGGCTGTGATGTCATCACTGAAAAACCAATGACGATTGACGAGAATAAGGCACAAGCGATAATTGATACCCAAAAGGAGACGGGACGTAATATCCGTGTGACTTTTAATTATCGGTATGCGCCCCATAACAGTAAGTTGGCAGAGTTGCTCCGGAGTGGGGTAATTGGGGATGTTTTCTCGGTACACTTTGAGTGGTTGCTAAATACGCAACACGGTGCGGATTATTTCCGACGTTGGCATCGAAATAAGTACAATTCGGGCGGATTGTTAGTGCATAAAGCGACACATCATTTTGATTTAGTGAATTTTTGGCTGGAGAGTTTTCCAAAAACTGTTTTTGCCTTTGGTGATTTAAATTTCTATGGGATGAAGAATGCCGAAAAGCGCGGCGTGGAACATTTCTATTATCGTGCACACGGTAATGAATATGCAAAAAATGATCCTTTTGCGATTGATCTAGAAAGTTCTGAGGAGCTTAAAGGACTGTATCTAGATGCAGAAAAAGACAGTGGCTATATTCGTGATCGTAGCGTATTTGCAGATGATATCTCAATTGAAGATACGATGGGTGTCATCGCAAAGTATGATAATGGCACGATTCTAACGTATTCGTTGAATGCGTTCGAACCGTGGGAGGGCTTTAATGTCGTATTTAACGGCAGTAAAGGACGTATCGAGATGAAGGTTGTTGAGATGTCCTATATCAATGCTGGTGGGGAACCTGAAGCTGAAGGTGCGGTCAAGGGTGCGCATATTACCGTATTTCCAATGTTCGGTAAGCCGTATGACGTGGCGATTGACACAGCTCATGGTGGTCACGGTGGTGGCGATCCAATTTTGCAAAACGATATTTTTGGAGTACCGGAACCGGATCCACTGAACCGTGCAGCTTCTGCCTATGATGGCGCAATGTCAATATTAACCGGGATTGCAGCAAATAAATCGATTGCTTCTGGTATGCCGATTACTGTGAAGGATTTAATAGAGTTCTGACGTGTTACTAATGAGATTGTGTGTGATACCTTTGGCGAAATTGCTTAGGAGAGATATTGACGATCGAGCGAAATAATTTATCGAAATACGACAGTGAATGAAAGCCACAAAGATAGGCTATTTCTTCGATCGAATACTCGGTGTGAATGGCTAAATAGCGTTCGGCCATATCGAGGCGCCGTTGATTGATGAAGCGGTGTACGGTTTTGCCAGTACAACATTTGAAGGTTCTCGCTAAATAAGATTTATCAACAAAGAAAGTGTTAGCCAATGACGAAAGTGATATTTCTTCTTGAAAGTGTTCAACGATGAATTTAACAACAGGAATGATTATCCGTTGTTGGTCAGCCGTACCTAAGTAGTCGCTTTCTTGTTCGACAAAGCGCTCAAGCAAGACGAAAATTTCCAGTTGCTTGAGAATGATCATGTTCTCGAACTGGCTTTCATTCAAGATAAACTCGCGATTGATCGAAATGAATAGATGTTTGATCGTGATTGCAGTTTTGGGATCCAAAGCATAGACGCCATAGAAATTTTTGAAGAATAAGTCGATCGGAAAATCAATGAGTTGGCTGGCTTCTTTACTAAAATGCTCCGGTGCCACTTCAATCAAGTAGCGCTCGTGAGCAGATGCACCCGAAAAGTCAGTTTGATGGGGTAAAAAGCTATCGATTAAGACGAGAGAGTCTTGAGTAAGTGGATAATCTTTACCCATAATATTGATGTGAGCCGTGCCTTCAAGTTTGGATAGGTAATAAATCTCATAACGATTATGCGAGTGAGGACCTTCCATTTTATAAGGCATATTGCGATAAACCTTCTCGACTATAAGATCCTTTGAAAATATAGGGGACACGTTGGTTACTCCTTTAAAAAATGACGGCGTTTACAATGATGATAGTGGATATGCGGACGGTGTGCAAGTGAATCGACTAAATTGATTTCAAGATATAAAAAACAATGTTGAGGTATTGATGGCGATCATTAGAAAGGTGAAAACCATGAAAATAAAAGGATTTGTTATAAGTGTGATTACTGTTGGGGCTGCCTTGTTGAGTTTAAGTGCGTGTTCAAATAAGAAATCTACTGATTCGGATAATGGTGACAAAGTCACAATTCGGATGAGTTGGTGGGGTGGAGATTCTCGCCATAAAGCTATGCAAGCCGCAATCAAAGCGTTTGAAAAAAAGAACCCTAATATAACCGTAAAGACTGAATTTGGTGGTTTTGATTCCTATCAAGAAAAGTTAACGACTCAACTGTCAGGAGGCACAGCACCTGATGTCATGCGTATTGATGGCAACTGGATTACGACGTATAAAGACCAGTTAGTGGATATGTCTTCGATGGGTAAAGAATTAGGTGCCAGCAATTTTACTAAAGATAAATTAGCTGCTGCTAAGGTAGATGGTAAGCAGCTAGGAATGCCAGTCTCAACGATTTATCGGCAGTTGTTTGTCAATAAGTCAGCGTTAGCAAAATATGGGGTGGCAGAGCCAAAGACTTGGGAAGATCTATTTGCAGCACGTTCCAAGTTACCTAATGACGTTTTTCCGTTTTATAGTTATTACCAACCGAAAAGCGTGACGTCGTTGCTGCTTTTACAGATCATGGCTGAGCAAACTGGGAAGCCAGTAGGCAATGCAGATAACAAATTATTGTACACAAAGAAAGATTTCACTAAGGCTGTAAAATATTACAAATCGTTAGTAGATAAGAAAATCACCCCATCCAAAAAAGAAATTGATAACTCGGGTATTGTTGAAGGTGCACCGTTCCCAGGTATTGTTAATCAAAAATGGCTTTCACTATTCTCTTGGAACACAGATATCAATGTTTTCGCAACGCAATTCGAGGACATGGGGGCGACATTGGATATCGTACCGGCTTTAACGATGAAAAATGGCAAATCGACAGGTGAATTGTCTAAGCCATCAGCATTCTACTCAATTCCTAAGTCTAGTAAGCACCAACAGGCTGCTGCAAAGTTAATCAATTTTATGCTTAATGATCCAACGGCCGCAAAACTCCAGAAGGTTGAAAATGGTGTCCCAGATAGTAAGGTTGCGCGTAATACGTTAGAAAAAGCAGGTCTGATTACGCCACTTATGAAGAAGTCATTGAAGATTGCTGAAGGTACAGTTGACACCAAGATGGCAAACGTTTATCGGTGGGATCAACCGACTACCATGGAAGCCGCAAGCGATGCCTTTACACAGCTAGATTATGGCAAAACGGATGTCGATGGTGCGGCTACGTTACTCTATAACGCATTCAAGGAGCAAGAATCAGAATTTAAGTAATTTGTTATCTCCGGGGTATGGGGCAACAACGCTTCATACCCCGGTTACGATTGGAGGGATTTTCATTGAAGAAAGAGAGATATCTTAGCCTAATATACTTAATTCCTTGGATTATTGGGATCGTCGTGTTTGTCATCTATCCATTTGCGATGTCGTTTTACTATAGTTTTACGGATTACAGCATGCTGTCGTCTCCGCAATTTATAGGTTTAGCAAACTACAAGAAGATGTTCTTTGTGGATCCAAATTTCTGGCAGTCCTTCTGGGCGACTGTAAAATTTGTTGTATTGACCGTACCGGCTAAAATGGTGTTCGCACTTTTCATCGCCTACATCATGAATGCCAAGTTGAAGGGGATCGGTTTTTTCCGGACAGCATATTACATCCCCTCAATCTTAGGCGCTAACGTCGCGATTGCGGTGTTATGGCAATTTCTCTTTAAAAACGACGGTCTGATTAACATGATAATGGAACGTGTCGGCTTACAGGGATTTGGTTGGTTTTCAAGTCCTACAGGAGCGATGTTCACGATTGTATTATTACGTGTCTGGCAGTTTGGTTCAGCAATGATTATCTTTCTCAATGGCCTGGCTGAAATCCCTTCTGAGCTATACGAAGCAGCTTCTATCGACGGGGCCTCAAAATTCCGTCAATTCTTTTCGGTAACGCTGCCTATGCTTTCGCCGGTAATTTTCTTCAACTTAGTTTTACAGTTAGTGCAAGGATTTCAAGAATTTGAAGGACCGTTCTTAGTGACGGGTGGCGGCCCAATGCGTGCGACGTACTTACTTCCTATGTACATTTATGATAGCGCATTCAAAACCTTTGATATGGGATACTCCAGTGCATTATCTTGGGTGCTTTTCGTCTTAATTATGATCTTTACAGCAATCTTGTTTAAGACCTCTAAGAAGTGGGTATTCTATGCAGATGGGGGTAATAAGTAATTATGGAGAATACAAATAACGAAGCACGATACATTAAAATGCAAAAGCGTAATGAACGTAAGAAGTTGATTGTCCATGGAATCAAATATCTTGTTCTTGTTATTGGCGCCTTGATTATGTTGTACCCGATCCTCTGGCTTTTTGGTGCCTCTTTCAAATCGAATACTGAGATCTTTAACACGATCTGGTTCATGCCAAAATCTTTTGACATACAGCCCTATATTGATGGGTGGAAGACTTCAAGTCAGTATACGTTTGCCACCTATTTCTTGAATTCTTTTCTGATCGTAATCCCTAAGGTTATCTTGACGCTTGTTTCGTGTACATTGGCGGCGTATGGCTTTGCACGTTTTGAGTTTCCGGCTAAGCGAATTTTATTTCCGATTATGATGGCAACTTTATTCCTTCCGGGGATCGTAACAAGAATCCCACTGTATATTTTTTGGAGGAACATGGGCTTATTAGATACTTATATTCCATTGATTGCCAATTCAGCCTTTGCGTGCGATACCTTTTTCGTATACATGCTCGTCCAATTCTTCCGTAGCGTGCCGAAAGAGCTCGATGAAGCTGCAAAAATGGATGGCTGTAATTCCTTTATGACATTGACAAAAATTTTAGTCCCGATCCTGAAACCATCTCTGATTACTGCGGGATTATTCCAATTTATTTGGACGTTTACGGATTTTCAGGGCCCGTTAATCTATATCTCGTCTGTCCACAAATATCCCGTATCCATTGCATTAAGGATGGCAATGGATACGACTAGCGCCGATTTTAACTGGAATCGCATGATGGCAATGTCGATCATTGGTTTAATCCCGTCCCTAGTCGTCTTTTTCTCCGCGCAAAAGAGTTTCTTGGGTGGATCCACTGCTGGTGGCGTGAAGGGGTAAAGGTTATGGTTAATTTTCAGTTAATCGTTATTGGGGCCGGATTATCAGGGAGTATTGCTGCTATAGCAGCAGCAAGGGAAGGCCTGGATGTGTTATTGGTTGAGGCTGGGGCATTTCCGGGTGGTAGTCTGACTATGAATAGTGTTCAACCAATGATGACCTTTCATGCGGGGCGAACGCAAGTTTCCTTGGGCATTGCGCAAGAGCTTGTCACGAGATTATTGCAGTCACATAAAAGCAAAGGCCATATTCAGGATGATAATACGTCGTTTACACCTTTTGACCAAGAGGCACTCAAGTTCGAATTGGAGACTATGCTGATCCAGAGCGGTGTTCATCTTTTGTACCATACGGTGATGATTTCGGTAGAGATGGTAAAAAATCGAATTAAGCAGATCAATTTGTGTAATAAAAGTGGGGTGCATGCCTACCATGCGGACATGCTTATTGATGCAACTGGTGATGCTGATGTAGTTGCAGCTGCGGGTATCCCCTTTACTAAAGGGCACGGATCAGGCGGCCCAATGCAACCGCTGACTTTAATGGCAAGATTTGAGAATGTGAATAAAAAGAAGCTCGAGCTGTATGCTATTGCGCATCGAGATACGTTTCCTGGAATGGAGCAGTTAGATTTTAAAAGACCTTCAATTCAGTTACAAGGATTTGTTAAGGAAGTTGCACGCGCTCGTCATCGCGGTGAGTGGTCAATCCCGCGTGATGATGTGCTAATGTTCGAGTCTAGTAATCCTGGGGAGTTCTACTTAAATACGACTCGTGTCGCTGATCACGATGCGACCAATGCGATTAGTCTCAGTGATGCCGAAACGGTTGGTCGCGCTCAGGCCCATGAATTAGAAATGTTTTTGCGTAAATATATTCCTGGTTTCGAAGAATCATGGTTAGCAGAAACAGGCCCGAATATTGGCTGCCGTAGTTCACGTCAATTAGTCGGTCTGTATACGTTGACTGATAAAGATGTGTTGGCAGAAACAAAGTTTAGTGACGCAATTGCGTACAGCGGTTATCCCATTGATATCCATGAAAATAATGGGTATGGGACTGATTTGAGAGGACTGTCGTGGGGAGGGTATTATGGGATTCCGTTGAGATGTTTACTTCCTCAATCAGTGACCAATCTGATCGTATGCGGGCGGTGCATTTCAGCTACCTTTGAAGCCCAAGCCTCAATGCGGACAACACCGACGGTGGCAGCAATTGGACAAGCGGCAGGTGTTGTTGCATTTTTAGCTGCGTCACAAGCTCGTGCGGTCCAACGGGTTGAAGCGGCTCAGGTGCGACGATATTTGAAGAAATCAGGTGCATTTATTGTATAAGGAGAATGAGATGATAACACCCGATTATATCCAGATTCAGACGAAAGATGATAGCTGGGAACAGCTGGATCATGTCTGCAAAAATGTTTGGAATGGTTCAGCAAAGGTGTTAATTGAGTCTGTTGGTAATGATGAAGTGACGGTCAGCGTGGCTGCTACTGAGACAGCAATTAAACGGATACACCTAACCTGGAATAAGCAATTTAAGCAAAACACGGTATATTCTGGTGATCAATTTGAGCGCAGTTACGGTGATATGCATTTTTCAACACTTGATCCAGATAGGCGAATGCAGTGGTACTTTTTAGCTAATAATGATGCGCAAATTGAAGGGTGGGGTCTGCGTATTGGGCCTACTGCGCTTGGATATTGGCAAGTGAATACTAACGCAGTAGATTTGTGGCTAGATGTTCGTAATGGGACTCAAGCACTTCAGTTAACAAATCGGGAGCTAGAATGCGCAACTGTCGTGTGGATGAAAGGTAACCACTATGAGAATTGTTTTGCGTTTGCGCGGGAATTTTGTGAGCGGCTGGCAATTGGGTCACGACATGTACAGACGCCAAGACTGTACGGTGCCAATGATTGGTATTACGCGTACGGACATAACACGGCGAAATCTGTAGAAGCGCTCAGTTCATACATTGCCACAGTCACAGATGGCATGACTAATCGCCCGTTTATGGTGATTGATGACGGTTGGGAGCAGGAATGGTCGGATACATATAACGGCGGTCCCTGGAAACAATCAAATACCGATTTTGATGGGATGGCCAAAATTGCCGAAATAATTAAAGCGATGGATGTCCGCCCTGGAATTTGGTTTCGACCATTGTTGACAAGACGTTCAGCTGTAACAGATGTTGATATGATATTGCGCGACTATGATAGTGAAAGTGTCGTGCTTGATCCCAGCCATCCCAAGGTGTTAGAGCTGGTTGCAGCAGATGTGAGACGGATTAAGCGTTGGGGATTCGAATTGATTAAGCATGATTTCTCAACTGTTGATATTTTTGGCGCAAATGGTTTTGAAATGGTTTCTGACTATTTTGCTTTTGATACTTCATTCTATGATTCTACTAAGACAACTGCGGAGATTATTACTACCTTCTACAAAACAATTCAAGCTGCTGCTGGGGATACGATAGTTACGGGATGCAATACCGTTAGTCACCTGGCAGCTGGAATATTTGCAGCGCAGCGTATTGGGGACGACACTAGTGGCGTGAATTTTGCAAGAACGCGTCAGATGGGTGTGAACTCACTGGCGTTCCGATTGCCACAAAATAATATTTTTTACACGTGTGATGCGGATTGTGTTGGAATCACAGAGAATATTCCATGGCGTGACAATCAGCAATGGTTACATTTACTGGCGCAAAGTGCGACACCGTTATTTGTTTCGTGCGATCCGCTTAAAATGACGGATACGATTACTGAGGAATTGAAAGCCGCTTTTGAGTTGGTGAATTCACCAGATACCACCGCCATCCCCATAGATTGGGAATACAATGTTTATCCTGAGCGTTGGCAGACTAATTCTGGTGAGCAACATTTCGACTGGTATGAGCGTCCCAGGTTGGCAGAGAGTCCAGCTAAGCCGTTTACCATTTAATACCCTAGAGATACTTTTTGTCATATTCACTTACGATATTTAAGATTTTGGATGATAGGGGGACTTTATGGTCAAAATTACTGCAGTGCAATTGAATCATTTACAGGAACCGATGGGAGTTACTGAACTACCGCAGGTTTCGTGGCAGTTTACAGCAAATCATCGTGACTGCATGCAAACCGCTTATCAGATACAGCTTGCCGTTAATAAAAATTTCGAAGAAACGATACTGGACAGCGGTTGGCAGGAATCGGCTCAGTCGCAAAATATTTTATTAACTTCAACCACGACACCTGTACAGAGTAGCAAACGATACTTTATTAGGATACGAATCATCGATGATAAGGGAACAACCAGTAGATGGAGTGCTACAGCAAGCTTTGTTACCGGCATTCTGACTAAGGGGGAGTGGCTTGGTCAGTGGGTATCAGGTGAGACAAGTGCTGATGAAGATGATTTAACAACTAAATTATTACAGGGAACAATGACAATACAAAGGCCTGTGGCCGAAGCGTATGTGCATTTATCAGCTATGGGGATGTATCAAGCGTATATTAATGGTCATCGTGTCGGAAATGCTGAATTGACGCCAGGATGGACAGAGTATACCCAACGTTTCCTTTATCAAACTTTTGACGTCACAAAAAGCCTGAAATTAGGAAAGAACATTTTGGGCGCAGTTATTGCCCCAGGATGGTTTAAAGGAAGAGTGGGGTTTTTAGGTCACAGCAAGAATTATGGCGGGCAAACAGCGTTCATTGCACAGCTCGTGGTGAGGTTTGTTGACGGTAGTACAAAGGTGTGGGGAAGCACTAAGGCAATGATGGCTGTTAATGGACCGATTACGGGTGCTGACTTGTACGATGGTGAAGTCTATGATGCACGTCTGGAGCGGCATGAATGGCTTCGTCAGGAGATAACAGATCGGTATAGTGATTGGCACGCCGTATTACCAGTAGTAAATGATGCAGAGCTGGTGCCTCAAACGGGGGCGCTAGTAATGGTTCATGAACGGTTGCAGGTGCAAAAGGTATTCGTTACGCCACAGGGTGATACTGTATTAGATTTTGGGCAAAACTTTGCAGGATTTGTCGAGTTTAAGGTGCAAGCCCCAACAGGTAGTCGAGTGGTCTTAGAATGTTTCGAGCTATTAGACTCTGAAGGAAACGTCTATCAAGAAAACTTACGCTCAGCAAAGGCCAAGATTGTTTACTATTGTCGAGGCGAAGAAAAAGAAACATATCATCCAACGTTTACCTATCAAGGCTTTCGATATGTCAAGGTCACTGAGTTCCCGAGTGCTATTGATCCCGAGGCATTTACAGCATTAGTTATTCATTCTGATATGTCATTTACCAGCGATTTTAAGTGTGGTCAACCATTAGTCAACCAATTGCACCACAATATTGCGTGGGGACTAAAAAGTAATTTTGTCGATATTCCTACGGACTGTCCGCAACGTGATGAACGGCTGGGGTGGACTGGTGATGCCCAAATTTTTTCGTCAACAGCCAACTATTTGGCTAATGGCTATGCCTTCTTTAAAAAGTGGTTGCAGGATGTGTCATTAGCACAGCGTGCCGATGGTGGGGTTCCCGATGTGGTACCAGATATATTAAGCAATCAGCCAGAGATACAAGAGGACCCCTTATTGCAGTACGGCACCGATTCAGCCTCTGGTTGGGCTGATGTCGCGGTGTTACTGCCATGGCAACTGTATCAGACCTATGGTGACGTACAAATTTTACGTCATCAATTTTGCAGTATGAAGCGATGGGTAGACTGTATGGCAAAAAATGCAAGTCATTATCTGTTGGATTATAAGCTACAGTTTGGCGACTGGGTGGCACTGGATTCTGAATCGGATAGCTACTTTGGAGCGACTCCCACTGTACTGACTAGTACTGCATATTTTGCCCATTCAACTAGAATATTTTCATACGTTTGTCGCGTATTGGGAAAACACGCTTTGGCTGATGAATATGCGACGCTCGCACAGCGGGTGCGTGATGCGTATCAGAAGCGTTTCTTTGAGGAAGACGGGCGTTTGTCAGAGCAAACACAGACTGCGCATATCATTACGCTGGTATTTGATTTAGTTCCCAAAAAATGGCGTGCACAAATCGCAAACCAATTGGTGACGTTATTACGAGCTTCAGGAGGCCATTTGCTTACTGGATTTTTGGGAACGCCGTATTTTTGCCAAGCGCTTAGTGATAACGGTTTGAGTTCTGAGGCGTATTCTCTTTTATTGCAAACAAGTTATCCATCGTGGCTGTATCAGGTGAAGGCGGGCGCTACCACAATTTGGGAGCACTGGGATGGCATTAAACAAGACGGCACATTCTGGAGCCCCGAAATGAACTCTTTTAATCACTATGCCTATGGCGCAGTTGGGTCTTGGCTTTACGCGGGGGTTTTAGGGATTACAATGCAATCTCCTGGCTATCAGCATATTCTAATTCATCCACGATTGGACGCACGATTGGGGTTTGCCGAAGGCGGATATCAAAGTGGGTATGGTCGGATCTGCATGCGTTGGGAAATAAGCGAGCATTTAGTGCACATGCAGATAGAGATTCCCGCTAATACAACAGCAACGGTTATTCTTGATGATGTCGCAACGATAATGGAGCATGACAAGATTCTATTTACAGGAACTCGCCAAAAAAAGGCAACTATCGGATCTGGGACCTATACAGTCACATATCGGAGGAGAGATTGACAATGACAGTAGCGGATGAAATATTTTTGCGACGGATAGATCAGCAAATAGGTATTTTACATGAGTATGTTTATGCAGATTTCAAGACTATCACCAATCTGACCATCTCAGAAGATCTAAGAGAAGATAAGCGGTGGGAACCATCAAGCGATGATCCTAAACCAATAGCAATTGGAGATACCTGGGAAGGCCGTGATAGCTATTACTGGCTTCGATTTGCTTTATCAGTACCCGCTTTTTCTGCCCCAGCTCATTATGCCGTGCATATGGTGTTAGGACGAACTGGGGCAGGTGGTAATAGTGGCTTTGAAGGCTTAGTCTTTCTTGATCACAAGCCCTATCAAGCCGTCGATAGTAATCATGAGACGATGTATCTAGATGATTCATTTAGTGGGCAAAAATTAGAGGTAGCAATTAAGTTGTGGACTGGACTGGAGGGAGGTGGGCATCCTCAGCGCCAACAATATACTTTACGGAAATTGAGTGCTGGTATGGTAGCGCAGGAGGTGGTTGATGCGTATGCATATCTGTCAAATATAGCTGGTGTCGTCAAAGTTCTGCCCGAGACCGAACCACTAAAGTACGGCTATATCAAGTTGCTTAAGCGTTGTTTGCAGCAGTACGATTGGGCTAATGTCACACCTGTACGGGTACGAAATATTAGCGTAGAAATTACTGCTCAAGTTAAGGAATTCATTGCTGCTCATGCGCAGGAAAAACCCAATTACCAAATTACGGCAGTCGGTCATACACATATTGATGTCGCATGGTTATGGCGGTTACGGCATACTCACGAGAAGATTGCCCGTTCGTTTTCGACAGTCTTACGATTAATGAATGAATTCCCAGAGTATCATTTTTTTCAGAGTACACCACAAGACTATGTATTTTTAGAAAATGATTACCCCGAATTATTTGCCAAAGTTTCAAAGCGTATTGCTGAAGGCCGTTGGGAGGCAAACGGGGGAACATGGTTAGAACCAGACACTAATATCCCTAATGGGGAATCATTAACGCGCCAATTCCTATACGGTGGTCAATATTTTTGGAATCATTTTCGAGCTAAGCAGAATGTTTTGTGGCTGCCAGATGTGTTTGGATATTCAGCAGCGTTACCGCAGATTATGCGAGGCTTTGGTATACAAAACTTTATGACGACTAAAATCAGTTGGAATGACACCAATCGTATGCCGCATGATACTTTTTACTGGCAAGGCATTGATGGCTCTACTGTGCTGACGCATTTTGTTACCACAGTAGACGATGGCTTAGAGCAGCAGCGTAATGATAACTGGATGTATACCTACAATGGTCAGATTACGCCACAGTCTATTACGGGAAGCTACCGTGTTTATGCAGATAAAATAATTAACTCGGATATTTTATTGAGTTATGGCTTTGGCGATGGCGGTGGTGGACCAACTCGCGAGCAGATTCGTAATGTTGCGATTCTTGATGAATTGCCAGGGATGCCACATGTCCGCCAGGGACGTGTTGATGATTACTTTGATCGACTGAATCAAACGGTAAAACAAGAGCCAGATTTGATTGCGACTTGGCGAGGAGAATTATATTTAGAATATCATCGGGGTACTTATACCTCTCAAGCAAAAATAAAACAAAGCAATCGGCGCGCCGAATGGGCATTACGTGCACTGGAAATTCGTTATACGACAGCAATGGTGACCTATGATGTAGACTACCCTACTGCTGAAATAAAATCACTTTGGGAGATTTTATTGCGCAATCAATTTCACGACATATTGCCGGGGTCATCGATTCATGAGGTTTATCAGGATGCAAATACTGAATTTGAGCGATTGTTTGGGGAGATATCCAAACTAAATCAGCAATTAGATTCCCAGCTTCCACCAATACATGGCTTGTATAATTCGCTGGCGTGGCCTGTGAAAGAATTAGTTTCGGTTGGTGGGCATGAGGCTCTTGTTACGGTTCCAGCGCTAAGCACGCAGACACTACCATCGGGAACAATTGCTGATTCTCCGATGGCAAAGATAACAGACAAAGAAATAATCACGACCGATTACATCATCGAATTTAATTCCAACGGGATAATATTACAGATTCAAGATCGGCATAATGGACGGAACTATTTAGATGATACTCGTGGGGGAAATGTAATTACTTGTTACGAAGACCGACCTCTAGATTTTGAAAACTGGAATATTGACAGGGATTATTCTGAAAAAGCTACTGAAGTAACCGCTGATGAGATGAGAATAGCTGTAAACGACGAAGCCCACGCCGCAATTGAGTTTCGTTACCACATTGCGAGTTCGACGATAACACAAACGATGATTGTTTATGCTGGATCACCAAGAATTGATTTTGTAACGCATGTTGATTGGAAAGCGCGGAGACAATTGCTTCGTGTCGCATTTAACACGAATATTCTGGCAGATAATGCGCGCTTCGATATTCAGTATGGCAATGTTCTGCGTTCAACGACTGATAATACTAGCTGGGATCAGGCAAAGTTTGAAACAGTTGCACATAAATGGGCTGATTTGTCACAACATGACTATGGTTTGGCGTTGCTTAATGATAGTAAGTACGGCTACCGCGTTAAAGACAAACAGTTATCCCTGACTTTACTTAAGGCAGGGGAATACCCAGATGAGTCTGCGGACTTAGGTGGACATGACTTTACGTACTCGTTGCTTCCACATGCTGGTGATTTTTTGGAAGGTTCAGTCATTAAACATGCAACTGAATTGAATCAATCACTATTGCCTGTGTCTGGAAAGCTTCCGCCATTGATGACTTTTGAGACCAAGCAGGCAACTGCATTGGATACGATTAAACTGAGTGAGGATGGTCAAGCAATTATTGTTCGTTTCCATGATGAAAGTGGCAGTAGTGAATCGCTGCCACTTCAGCTTCATTTTCCTGTAACGCGTGTACAACTAGTACAGCTCGACGAAAAGACGGCCTTAACTGAATTGCCAATTAAGAATCAAAAAATTGTCGTACCAATGACACCCTATGGAATTCAGACATTGCGATTAACGCGTTAGGAGCAAAGATGCTAATTCATGAAAATGACGTCATCGTCTTCGCTGGGGACTCAGTCACTGATGCAGGACGTGATAAAAGCATACCCGCTGGTGCTTTTGCGGGAATGGGTCAAGGCTACGTTCGTTTCATTAGTCAGGCACTAGTGACGACTTATCCGGAATTTGCCAATATGGTGGTGAATGCTGGGGTAAGTGGAGATGATAGCGCGCAGTTATTAGAACGTTTCGAAGCAGATGTGTTGACGTATTGTCCACAGATTGTCTGTATCCTCATCGGGATTAATGATGTATGGCGGTGGTACGATCAACGGTTTCAACGAAGTAAACAGGCTATAACAACTGAACAATTTGGCAATAATTATCAGCTTTTAATTGATATGACAAGGTCGGCAAAGGCCACACCAGTACTAATGAGTCCGTTTATGTTCGAAAAAAATATACAGGATCCTATGCGGAGGCGGTTGTCGGCGTATCAAGAAGTGGTTGAAATATTAGCCCAAAGCAACCATGTTCGAATGATTGATGTTCAGTCGGTTATTGATCAGTTTCTGACTATTGAATCTAGCTATACGCTATCTTTAGATCGCGTACATCCCAATGAGTATGGACATTTTCTTGTTGCACGTACTTTTTTAAATGCCATCGATCTTAAGTGGCAGCATACACCAAAGGAGAGATAAAGATGGGGCATTGGTGGCAATCAGCGGTAGTGTACCAAGTCTATCCTCGAAGTTTCCAAGACAGTAACGGTGACGGTATTGGAGATTTATGTGGTGTGACTAGCCGTTTGGATTATCTTGAAAAACTCGGTGTTGATGTCATTTGGCTTTCACCAGTGTATGAGTCCCCAAACGATGATAACGGTTATGATGTTAGCGATTATTATCAAATTATGTCCGAATTTGGGACAATGGCAGATATGCGGGAGCTAATTGCTGCCGCAAAGAAACACCATATCCGAATTGTGATGGACTTGGTACTCAATCATACTTCTGATGAGCATGCGTGGTTTGTAGAATCTCGTCGCGGTAAGGATAACACGTATCGCGATTATTACGTTTGGCGTGATGCCGTTGATGGGCACGCACCTAATGGATTACCGGCGGCGTGGAATGATTCTGCGTGGGAGTTAGATACCGTTACTAATCAGTATTACTTACATCTGTTTAGTAAAAAACAGCCTGATCTCAATTGGACAAATCCAGCCGTGCGTAATTCCTTATACAAGATGATTAATTATTGGATTGATATGGGAATCGGAGGATTTCGTCTAGACGTTATTGATGCGATTGGAAAATTACCAGACAAGCCATTGGTCTTTAATGGGCCCCAGTTACACGACTATCTTCAAGAAATGAATCGCGCAACATTTGGCAATAAGGATTTGCTGACAGTTGGTGAAACTGGTAGTGCGACACCTGCCATTGCTAAGCTGTATTCTGGTGAGAACCGGCAAGAACTCTCGATGGTTTTCCAATTTGAACACATGCTGTTAGATCAGGGTGAAAGCAAGTTTGACCTTCAAAACTTTAGCGTACCAAATTTGAAGTCAATATTGAGTAAGTGGCAGGTTGAATTAGGTGCTGAAGGATGGAATAGTCTCTATTGGAATAATCATGATCAACCTCGCATCGTATCAAGGTGGGGGGATGATAAGCAGTATCGGGTACGTAGCGCCAAAGCATTTGCTATTCTACTGCATTTGATGAAAGGAACGCCGTACGTCTATCAAGGTGAAGAAATTGGGATGACTAATTACCCATTTTCTAGCATTACACAGGTTGCTGATATCGAATCACTAAACTATTACTCCTCGCAAGTCGCCGCGGGTGAAGACGTAAAAAAAATTCTCGCTCGCATTAATGTTATGGGGCGAGACAATGCGCGAACACCAATGCAGTGGGACGACACGAGAGGTGCCGGTTTCACTAAAGGTAAGCCTTGGTTAGCGATTAACGCTAATTATTCGAATGTAAATGTTGAGGCAGCATTATCAGACCCTGAATCAGTTTTTTTTACCTATCAAAGATTAATCCGTTTACGACATACGACGCCACTGATTGTTTGGGGAGAATATAACCTTGAGGATTCAGCACCGAACGTATTCGCATATACGCGCCGATATAAAAATCAACGATGGCTCATCGTCGTTAACCTTTCGAAAGATATAAACTACTATACGTTAAAGCAGGTACCAACACGGGTTATTATCCAAAATATTAAACGTGATTTGAGCAATGCCGGAGATATTTATTTGGCACCATACGAGGCGTTTGTGGTAGAACTCGAAGCCTAGCTAGTTGAGCTTTAAGATTGTTTGATCTGGAATCTTGCAGTGGATGCAGTAACGCAAAGCGTTAAATCTGAGCATAAACAGTAATTTCTGATGGTTCTAATGAATCGCGTATGTTGATAATAAACGTCCCAGTACAATAATACCTGGGAAATCAACGTATTAAGGAGGCACAAACAATGGCACTACTTGATCAAGATTTTTTACTCAGTAATGAAATGGCAAAGAAACTCTACAATGATCACGCCAAGGCCATGCCAATCATTGATTTTCATTGTCATCTTAATCCGAAAGAGATTTACGAGAACAACAATTATCCGAACATTACCCGTGTATGGTTGAATGAAGGCACGTATGGCGATCACTATAAGTGGCGTCTGATGCGCGCAAACGGGGTGCCGGAAGAGTTAATCACTGGTGATGGGGATGAGTATCAGAAGTTTTTGGCATGGGCCAAGACGGTCGAAAAGGCAGCAGGCAATCCCTTGTATGAATGGACTCATTTGGAGCTGCGACGTTTTTTTGGCATTAATGGACGTTTTGATACCCATTCTGCCCCCAAGATCTGGGAGAAGGCCAACGCATTATTGCAGACGGACGCCTTCAAACCAAGAAATCTGATCAAAAATTCCAGCGTACAGGCGGTTTGTACTACCGATGATCCTGCGAGTGATTTGCGGTACCATAAGTTATTAAAAGCCGAGGAACATCAGTCTGGGTTCCGTACATTACCAGCAATGCGGCCGGACAAACTGATGCAGCTCGAAAAGCCAAATTTTGATGATTACTTGCAAGAACTTGGTACTCAAGCGGGCGTAATGATTGACGATTTTTCCAGTCTTAAACGCGCATTACATCAGCGCTTTGAGTTTTTCCATGGGTTGGGCGGGCGCTTGTCTGATCATAGTCTATTGACGTATCAATTCATTGATGCCTCAGAATCTGAGGTCAATACCATCATGCAAAAAGCCGTCAAAGGCCGGGCGTTATCTAACGATGATCGTAATATCTTTTTGACAGCGTTACTAGAAGAATTGATGCGATTGAATCATGAGTTTGGTTGGACTATGCAGTTCCATATCAATTCAGCACGTGATTTAAATCGACCGATGTATGCCACACTTGGCCCAGATACTGGTTACGATGCCGTCGGTACGCAAGCAGATATCGTTCTACAAATTCAAAAGTTATACACCAAGATGCAAAGTGAGGATGCGATTCCTAAGAGCATCTTCTACTCTTTGAATCCTAATGACTGGCTGGCAATTGCAACAATGATACCGTGTTTTATTTCTGGAGGTGTTCAGCGCTTGCAGTTGGGGGCCGGCTGGTGGTTCAACGATACTGCGGAGGGAATGACGACTCAGTTAAGAATATTTGCACAGCAGAGTTTGTTGCCAAATTTCGTTGGGATGTTGACAGACTCGCGGTCATTCTTGTCATATCCCCGTCACGAGTATTTTCGCCGCGTGTTGTGCGATTTCTATGGCAGACTTGCAGCAGCCGGCCGTGTCCCGGATGATGAGGCCTATCTTGGCCAAATTGTTGAAGATATCAGTTACAACAATGCCTATCGATTTTTCGAATTTTTCCCTGATCAGAAGCCAGAGGAATTCTTTGATTGAATTTGGGCTGTAGGCCAACCGACAATTCACCCAGTCTTCACCCGTAAATCTGAACCGCCCATTGCGGCCGCCTGCTGGGCGCGGTAGGATAGCCTCAGATGTTGGAGGCGTGGTAATGACGGAAAAACAAAAGGGCTTGGTTTGCGCGATTTTGGGACCGGTCCTGTGGGGCGTGTCAGGGAATGTGGCTCAGTGGCTCTTCGATGATTGCGGGTTGCGGCCGGATTGGTTAGTCGCCGTGCGCCTATTAGGGGCGGGGGCGTTGTTGATGGGTTGGTGTCTGGCAACCCGGCGCACGGAAACGTTGGCGGTGGTGCGGCAACCGCACTTGCTGGGACAAGCCTTGGCGTTTGGGGTTTTCGGCGTGTTGATCTCGCAGTTCACCTATTTTGCCGGGGTGGCCGCGACGAATGCCCCGACGATCACCGTGTTGCAGTACTTGGGCCCACTATTCATCGTGGTGTACTTGGCGTTGAAGCATTGGCACTGGCCGCGGCGCATCGACGTGTTGTCACTGGCAATCGCGTTTATGGGCATCTTATTGTTAGTGACGCACGGGCACTTGGGATCGTTGGCCCTGTCGCCGGCCGGCCTCGCCTGGGGTATCGGCGCCGGGTTAGGGGCCGCCTTGTACACATTGTTGCCGATCCATATTTTACGGGTCGTGGACGCGCCGATCGTGGTCGCGTGGGCGATGCTGTTTGCCGGCGTGCTCCTATCACCGGCGATCGTCTGGCTGGCACCGGCGCACATCACCTTGCCGATCATCTTAGGGATCGCCTATGTGACCGTGTTCGGGACGCTGTTCGCGTATCTGTTGTACCTGCAAAGCTTGACCGCGTTGCGGCCGACGCAGGTGGGGATGCTCAACGTGTTCGAACCGCTGACCGCGACCGTGGTGGCCATCTTGTGTTTCCACAGCCACTTCGGCCTGGCCGAGGTGGTCGGCGGCCTTTTAGTGTTGAGCACCAGCTTTCTCCAGGTGTTACCGACGAAACACGCCTTGAAACCAGCGAAGCACTAAAAAAAACGCCTATCCTCGCGTACGGTAGGCGTATTTTTTTATGCTTAATTTGCGACCACCGTGCCCAGCCACGTGGCAAAAAGATCGAGCCAAGGCTGAACTGGCGGTTCGATGCCCCAGCCGTCAGGCGCACTGGTTTCGCGGGTACCCAGGCTCAAGCCATGGCCACCATGGGCAAATAGGTGGAGTTCGCAATCGATCCCGTGGGCGTGTAAGGCGTTAGCGAATAGCAGGCCATTTTCAACGGGAACAGTAGGGTCGGCGAAGGTCCCCCAAATGAAGGCAGGTGGGGTGTGCACGGAGACTTGTTTTTCCGCGGACACCAACTCCTGTACGGCTGGCGTCGGCGCTGGCCCGAGCAAGTTGGCAAACGAGCCGGCATGGGCGTATTCGCCGCTTGAGATCACAGGGTAGCCCAGTAGCATGGCGTTGGGCTGGATCTGCGCCGCAGAGAAACCGTAGTCTTGCAGCAGCGGGTGGTCCCAAAGCGTGCCGAGGGTCGCCGCTAAGTGGCCGCCAGCGGAGAAGCCCGCCAGGACGATCTGCGTAGGATCAACGTGCCAGGCGTCATGCTGCGCGCGCACCCAGGCGACCGTGCTCGCCAGTTCGCATAAGGCCGTGGGAAAAGGGTGCGCAGGGCCGACGCTGTAGCGCAACACGAACACGTGCCAGCCCCGCGCTAAGAATTGGATCGCGACGGGCTCGGCTTCCCGATCAGACGTCATCGCGTAGCCGCCGCCAGGACACAAGACGATCGCCGGCCGCAACCGGTCTGGGGCGATTTCGGGGCTGTTGTCCAAGAGGTAGCCCGACACTTGGGCCCCCTGGCTGAGTGGCGTCGTGAGGGTGTGCTGAATGGTTTGCATAAAAGGCCTCCGTGAATCAGATTAAGCGCTATCTTCAGTATACGCGCGAAGGCGGCGATGCACAGCAAAAAAAATCGTCGCTTGCCGATTCGAGTGAATGGCCAAGCGACGACTACGCAACCGCTCACCGGCTGCTTCTGATGCGAATCAATTGCCGCTTCTTGTTGCGGGTGGCGACGATGGTGGAAGCGGCGATCAAACTGAGCGATAACGAGATCACGACGATGTTTTGTAGGGTGTGCATAGGCGCTCTTCCTTTCGTTTGTCGATGCTTCTAGTATCGCTAATAGTCGTGGCGAAAGTGTGTCCAAAGCCCTAAGGTTTCGTTAACGGTGCGCCTAATTGTGAAGAATTTGGGCATTTTGGGTTAAAAGTGAGTTGACACTCACTTTGACGACGCGTACACTAGCCTCATCAAGTGAGTGCGAACTCACTAAGGCGAAGGGTGGCAGAAAAATGACAGAACCATTGATTGCGTTAAAGCATCTACAGAAGCGTTTTGGCAAGCAAACCGTGTTGGCGGACGTCTCACTAACGGTCGCAGGCGGTGAGATCCTCGGCTTGATCGGGCCTAGTGGGGCGGGGAAGTCGACCGTGATCAAAACGGCGTTAGGTATGGAAGTGGCCGATGGTGGTTCGGCCGCCGTCTTGAACACACAGATGCCTAACCGGCAGCTCCTCGGGCGGATCGGCTATATGGCCCAAGATGACGCGTTGTATGAAGCATTGAGCGCCGAAGAGAACCTGCGTTTCTTCGGCCGGATGAAAGGCGTGGCTAAAGCCGATATGGCCACGGAGATCGCCCATGTTGCGGCGGTGGTCGACTTGACCCCGGACTTGAAAAAGGCAGTCTCCGGGTATTCCGGGGGGATGAAGCGGCGCTTGTCGCTGGCGATCGCGTTGCTTGGCGACCCAGAACTCTTGATTTTAGACGAGCCGACCGTCGGCATTGACCCGGCGTTGCGGCGCAAGATCTGGGGTGAGCTGCACAAGTTGCGCGATGCCGGGCGTGGGATCTTGATCACGACCCACGTGATGGATGAAGCGGAGCTAGTCGATGACGTGGCCTTATTGTTAGGCGGTAAGGTGATGGCCTACGGGGCGCCATCGATGCTAGAGGCGCAGTACGACGTTCAGACGATCGAACAAGTCTTTTTGAAAGCGGAAGGGGTGGCTTAAATGCGATCAATCTATATTGCCCGGCGCGTGATCAGCGAACTGGTGCGGGACAAGCGCACGTTGGCGATGATGTTTGTGGCCCCAGTGTTGATCATGTTCTTGATGAAGCTGATCTTTACCCAAAGTGCGACTACCAGCGTGACGGTGGCGACCGTCGGCGTCGACGGCCAGGTGCGCAGCGCGTTGAACGACGTCAAGCACGTGACGGTGCAAAAGCGCGCCACCAACCACAGCGCGCAAAAGGCGTTGAAGGCCCAAAAAGTCGACGCGGTGATCCACGAAACTAGCGCCAACCACTATACCGTGACCTATGCCAACACCGACGCGACTAAAACCAGCCTGGTCAAGGTCGGCTTCAACGCGGCGTTGACGGCTAACGGGATCAAAACCCTGAAGCAAACCACGACCAAGCTGAGTCAGACGGTGACGCAAATGGCGGCGACCTTGGCTAAGGTGTCACCGCAAGCAGCTGCCATCCTCAAGGCCCCACAAGCCAAACCGGCGGCCAGCACCAAAATCACCAACCATTATCAGTACGGCGACAAGGATACCGGCTTTTTTGATAAGATCGTGCCGATTTTGATGGGCTTCTTCGTGTTCTTCTTCGTGTTCTTGATTTCGGGCATGGCCTTATTGAAGGAGCGGACGACTGGCACCTTGGACCGGTTATTGGCCACCCCAGTCCGGCGCGGTGAGATCGTGCTCGGCTACATGTTGAGCTACGGGATCTTAGCCTTGATCCAAACTGTGATCATCGTCTTGTGTACCGTCGGCTTCATGGGCGTTGAGATCACCGGCACCTTGGCGGCGGTGATGGTGATCAACTTCTTGTTGGCGTTGGTGGCCTTGGCCTTCGGCATCTTGATGTCGACGCTGGCGCAATCGGAATTCCAGATGATGCAGTTCATTCCGATCATCGTGATCCCACAAGTGTTCTTCTCGGGCATCGTGCCGCTGGATTCGTTGGCGTCTTGGGTCAAGGATATCTCTTACGTCTTGCCGCTGACCTATGCCGGCAACGCGATGACGCAGATCATCATGTACGGCACCAAGTTGTCCGGCCTCGGATTAGATATCGGCGTGCTCCTGTTGTTCCTGCTGGTGCTGACAGCGCTGAATGTGCGGGGGATGCGGCGTTATCGCAAGGTGTGAGCTGTGTTAAACTAAGAGTCAGAATTGGAGGACGAGCTCATGGGAGTGAATAATGTCGAGACGCTGTTTGCCAAGAGCCTGGAAGACTCAGACCTGTCGGCTAAGCAAAAAGCGGTATTGCGTGCCTGTTTGACCCTTTTTTCCGAACAAGGCTTTGACCGCACCAGCACGGCAGACATCGCCAAGCGCGCCGGCGTCTCGGAAGGCACCGTCTATAAGCACTTTAAAACCAAAGCGGAGATTCGCGATGCGATCTTGAGTTCGCTGGGCAACCTGGTCGTCCCTGCGGCGGCTTCAGAATTCGTGGCGGAAATCGCCCCGTATGCGGCCACCAGCCTGGAGGCCTTCTTGCGCCTGATCGTTGCCGATCGGCTACAGTTTGCGCTCGACAACCGGGCGGTGATCCGCGTCTTTGTGCAAGAGGCGCTGCTGCAAACGAGTTTGGTCCAAAATGCGGCGCAGGCGTTGATTACTCAGTTCGATCACGGCTTTGGCCCGATCTTCCACCAGCTGCAGGAGCAAGGCGAGCTGGTCGATTGGCCGCTGATCCGTATTTTCCGGACCTTCGCCGGGGCAGTCTTGAGTTATGCCTTGCCCGTCGTAATGTTACCGCCGAATGACGCCACCTTGGACAGCGCGCACGCCACAGATGAAATCGTTGAGCTGCTCTTGAAAGCCCTTCACCCTTAGTATTCTTATCATTGAATATACCTTGGTGAAAGCGTATCCTGGGGCATAAAGGAGGTAGGGTGTATGTGGACACGATTGGGTGGCGCCGTCATCATCTTACTGGCGCTGTGGCAGTTTTACATCAGTCGCAAGACCTTGCGCATGGTGCAAAAAGAGGGGAATCAACACACCTCATCTTTTATCGGTTTTAGCCTAGGCTCGAGCTTCTACTTCGCGGTGATTTTACTGCTGGTTGGGATCAGCTTAATGGTCTTCTAAACCGAGAGCGAAGAAAACCAGAGCGGAGCAAGCCGGTTATAGCAATGTGTGTAAGGCGGCCTGGGTGCGTCGCGGTACGCGGCGGGACCGGGACGACTTACACGCAATTGCGTTGGCTTGCGCAGCTCGACGAAGAAACCAGAGCGGAGCTCGACAACTCAAAAGCGGTTTTAAGCGCGAAACGCTTAAGGCCGCTTTTTGGTTCCGGCCAAGCCGCATCAGTATGGTACAATGGCGTCATTGTAAATGGGAGGGAAAACGCATGACAGAATTATACTTGATCCGCCACGGCCAAACGGAATATAACGTTGCCCGTCGCGTGCAAGGCATGGCAGACTCTGCCTTGACGCCAGCAGGGCGCGCCGACGCCCAAGCATTAGGACGCGGGTTTCGGCAAGCGGGGATTCAGTTTAATACGGCCTACGCGAGTGATTTGGTGCGGGCTCAAGATACGGCGCAGCTGGCATTGGCGGCCAATAACCAAGCCAGTCAGTTAGTGAAGGTGTCCAAAGGGCTGCGCGAGGAAAACTACGCGTCGTTTGAAGGGCGCTTGATCAGTGAACGGGCGACCGCGTTAGCCGACATTTTGCCCGATCCCAGCACGGCCACGTTAGCCCAAATTGCAGACGGCGTCCACCAACTCGATGTTGCCGCTGAAGATCACGTCGCGGTTCAGCAACGGTTTGATCATGCAATCCGGCAGATCGTAACTCAAGACGCCGGCCGCGTCATGGTAGTTGCGCATGGCACCGTGATCTTACTGTGGTTAGAAGCGCTGGGTTACCCACTGCACGGGCAAAGTACGTTGCATAACGCCAGCGTCACTCACGCGCTATACGCTGATGGCGAGTTCAAATTCGATATGTTCAACTCACTGGCATACGTCGAAGCTGGTAAACAAGCAGAGTAACGATATCGCCACGAATACACGCAAAAAGGAGAGCATAAGATCGCTCTCCTTTTTGCGTGGTGCTATGTTTAACTCGCGGTGCTGGTGCCGGTCGCGTAGTCGATCGTGTAACCGGACTCGATGTTGAAGATGTAGACGTTGAAGCTGATCGTGTTGTCGCCGATACTTTGGGCGCGCATTTGCACGCCGCGGGCGACGAGTTCAGTGCCGCGGAAAATCGGGCGTACTTCGTAGCGGACGTAGCGTTTGGCATCGCCTTTGAGGTATGTGGCGATGTCCATTTCGTGTGCCAGCATCAACGGGTTATTCAGCGACTGAGTGCCGGTGATCAGGTTCTTCGGGTTATTATTTTCGCCCGATAATTGGAAACCAATCAAGTGGCTGCGGTTGTACAGCCAACCATGAGCGGTGCGGCGATTATGCCAGCCGGTCGGGTCCCAGGTAAGGGGCTCGCGTTTGCTGGTCGGCATCAAGGATTGATTGAGCAGCGCATTGGCGTCTGTTGCCCGATTGTGGCCGTCGAGGTCGCTATAGCGTTCCCAGGCCCCAGCGGTGGTGCTGAGTTCACTGGCAGAAAAGCCGGGCTTGTCGCCGTTGACGGTGATTTCTTGTTGGCCGCTGTAATCTTTGGCCGCTAAGGTCGCGCTGGTGTCTGTCGCCGTTGACTTGGCGGTAGTTTTGGTGCCGGCGAGTTCGTTGGCGTCACTTTTAGCGTCTTCTGCGGCCTGGTTTTGGCTGTTCAGCGCTGCTTGTAAGCTGCTGATCTTGGCGGCTGTTTTGCGGTTGGCGCTTTCTTTGCTGCTGACGGCTTTGGCCGTGGCCTTGTTGGCCTTGGTCAAAGCGGTCAGGCGGCTTTGTTGCGTTTTTGTCGCTTGGTCGCTTTGTTGGCCGCAACCGGCAGCTAGCAGTAAGGCGGCGCTGGTGACGAGTAAGGTCAGTAATTTTTTCATCAGGGCCTCCTAGCGTAACGACTTGCGGTAACCGGCTGCTTGCGCTTCGGCTTCCGAATTGAAATACACGGCATTGGCTGAGTTCATGTTGTAGCCGGCTTGGCCGGGCACATGATAGATCTTCGAGTTCTTATTGCCGACAATCTGGCCGGTCGCCGCGGTGTTCAGATCCCCACCGTTAGTTGCCCCGGTACCGCCAGCGGTTGTGGCTTGGGCTGCCGCAGCCTGACTGGCACTGGCCGCTTGGCTGGCGGCTGCGGCTGCTTGACTGGCGGCGGCAGCTTGCGACTGGCTGGCCGCAACCGCGCGGCTAGAGGCAGCGGCTGCACTGGCGCTAGCCGCTTGACTGGCGGCCACTGCGGCTTTGCTTGAAGACGCTGCAACCGAGCTGCTGGTGGCGTCGCGATCACTTTCGGCCTTGGTTTGCGCCTTTTTGCCTTTGGCAACTTCGGCCAACAATAGGGCCTTTTGGACCTTGAGTTTCTTGGCCTTTGCTGTTGCTTTGTCGGTGCGGGTCGCTAAGGCCGCCTTGGTGGTTTGCGCGGACCGGATCTTGGTCGTCGCCTGTTCTTTGGACAGCGTGCTTTGGCTCCCGCAGCCCACGAGTCCCATTGTCGTGGCCAAGGCGACGAGCCCTAAGACGAGGCGCCGCTTTGGTGTGGTATATGTTGACATTCAATTCACCCCTCCATAGGTAATAGCCTCATTATCCGGGAAAAAGGGGTGGAAGTATAGTTTATTTTGCGAATATAGGCCAGTTGGCGCGCTTTTCACAAGGAAGTGGACAGAATTGGGTTTGGTCTCGCGGCGGCTTGTGCGGTAGCATAAATAGGTAACTTGAGGAGGAACCTTCATGTCGATTTCGCGTCGCGGGCTGGTGATGCTCGCGGTTTTTATTGCTACTTTTATGACCTCGGTGGAAGTCACCATCGTTACCACCGCACTGCCGGCGATCATCGCTGCCTTGCACGGACTTGCCTGGCAAAGTTGGATCATGGCGGCGTATTTGTTGACGACGGCGGTGACCACGCCGGTGTATGGCAAGCTCGCAGATGCTTATGGGCGCAAGGCGGTGTTCGCCTGGGGCGTGGCTGTTTTCACGCTTGGCTCGCTGGGCAGCGGCCTGGCGCCGAACATCTTATGGCTGATCGCCGCCCGGGCGGTGCAAGGTATCGGGGCAGGTGCGGTGATGCCGTTGACCTTCACTATCATCGCCGACTTTTTTGATTACGCGCACCGTGCGCAAGTGTTGGCGCTGAACAACACCGCCTGGGGGCTATCGGCTTTACTGGGGCCGCTGTTAGGCGGCTTTTTGGTGGATACCTTGAGTTGGCATTGGGTCTTTTTCGTCAACGTACCACTAGGGGTCTTGGTCTTGGTCTTGGCCTTGATCGCTTGGGGGTACCAGGAGACCCGACATCCGGCGCAACTGCACTTGGATATCGGCGGGATCGCCTGGCTGAGCGTGGCGCTGGTCAGCTTATTGTTGGCGGTACAGGCCTTGGCAACGCATCTGTGGCTGGCGGGGGGCTTAGCGGTCATCGCCGGTGGCGGCCTCGTCGGCTTGATTCATCAGGAGAAAAAGGCCCAGGAGCCTTTGATCGCCCCGGCGTTGTTCACCAGCCGTACCTTCAGCATCCAGATCCTGACGGCCGCGATCTTGAGCGGGGTGTTGATCGCCTACCAAGTCTATTTTCCAATTTGGTTGCAGGCGCTGTACCATCTCGCCGCGACGCAAGCGGGTTTGGTGGTGTCGTCGAGTTCGGTCATGTGGCTTGCGTCGTCTTTTGCCGTGGCTTGGCTCTTGCGCCATGTGGTGCCGCGCCGCTTGACCTTAGTGGTCGTCAGCGTGCAGTGGTTGTTTTACGCTAGCCTAGTCTTCTCCGGGCGCGCTTTTCCTGCTTGGGGGTTCTACGTGATCGCCGCGGTGAACGGCGCCGGCATGGGCATTGTGATCAGCATGAACACGGTGTTGAGTCAGCACCTTGCCCCCAGTGACCTGATCGGTTCCGCCACGGCCTTGTTGACGCTGGGGCGCTCACTAGGCCAAACGGTCATGACCGGCGTTTATGGCGCGGTCTTGAACCTGGTCCTCAACGCTCAGCGCGGCCCCGTCAGCATGGCGACGTTGAATCGCGTCGTCGCCGGTCGCGCCGGGTCCACGCAAGCGCAAGCGGTCCTGCTAGCTGGTCTGCACGCCGTCTTCATCGGGGTCTTGGTGTTGTTGGCCGTTGTCTGGCTACTCAACTGGCGCGATCCTAACCGCGAGATCATCGAATAACAAGGGGATTTTGAGCACATGCTAAATAAATGGTTGCGCTTTCAAAAAATCGGGGTATAATACAATTACCGATCACAAGCTGGCGAGTTGGACGACCGCCGCACTCAGGTCGGGCCATGAGTTTGCTCATGGTGCTGGTGTCAACGTTAGTCACGGGGGTGCCTAAACACTGGCTGAGTCGCCCAGGATTTCCTGGGTTGTACCCGTCGAGATCGAGAATCAGGACATGCTCCTTCTCGGCTCACGCGGGCTCCATAGAAGCGGCGCACCGAAATGCTGCCACTCCATTGTCTACCGTGTCCTATATAGATTCACCCCGATGCCACAGCACGCTTCAATTGCGCCCAGTACGCCATATCACCGATGTTCGCTTAGCCCTTAATCCGGCAGCGAGAAGGTCCTCAGCGTCGATGGCGATAAGAATCCCTGCTTCCCGCATTGACGGTGACGCCGCACGCTAGAGGTAAGAATCTGGCCCGACCGTTTTACGACCACCGATCACCTGCACTGCTAACGACTGTAAGATTAGTAGGCGGGGCGTTCACCCGCGTGAATGGACATAGACTTCGGCCTCCAATTTTTCGGGATGGGGTCACCTTAGTTCAGTGCGATTTTTGCTTATAAATTAGCCATTGAGAATGCCGCCACACCGCGATTCTGTCGTCGGTGTAACGGCATTATTTTTGTATTCTTGAAGACGCATGTTACAAATTAAGAGATTCGCTCACCACTAGGGCGTCGCATGTTGACGAGAAAGGAACCGAACCGCCGGCAGTGGTCAAACACAAAAAAATGGGGCAAGCTGGCTTGCTCCATTTTAGTATGTTATTCAATTTTAAATTTAGCGTAACAATTCTTGGCGGATTGCTGCGTACTTTTGTGGTGTGATCTTGCCGGCTTGCAGTAGCCGTTGATAATAGGCAAGCTGTGCTTCAACCGACTCCTGGCGAACGCTGACGCGCTGGGTCAACCCCACAAAGAGCGCCAAGGTGCCGACAAGTGCGAGAATAAGAACCAATAATAGACTAGTTTGTACCATATGCAACCGCTCCCTTCAATCATATTGTAGCACACTCGCCACCATTTAAGGCAATTTTATGGTTGCTTCGCGATACCGATTGAGAACAAAAGGAAGGATGTTTGTGATGCGAATCAGTGAGTGTGCGTCGTTATTAAATCTTGATCAACAGACCCGCCAGCGCCTGGCTACGGAGAAGCTGGTGGTGACCAGCCTGACGCCGGATATAAGAACAACTCCCTCTAATTTTCTTGGGGGAGTTGTTCTCATTCATGAGTTAACGGTTAATCGAACGTGCCATGCGCTGAATGGTATGACGCTCGCCGCGGATTGCTTTTGAAACCGCGTAGAGGTTTTCGACGGGGGATTCGAAGCCCCAGGCAGAGTCACCAACATGTTGCATGTCGACACCGCAGATCTTGTTACGGATGGCGATTTGTTGTAGTACATTGTGGCCAGCACCTTCTTGGCTAGTGCCAATTGCGCTCATGACCAAGCCACCCATATTATGAACCTGTTTAACAACAGCAGTCATTTCGGTTTCATTGAAGCTAGGGACTGTGCCGACCGCCGGTGCCAAGATGACATCTGCTCCGGCCTCAATAAACTGTTTAGCTGTTTCAACTGTCATCAGGGGTTCATCTACACCAGAGGCATGCATCTTACCAGCAACAATCAGACCACTGAAGTATTTTTTAGCCAGTTGAATACTGTGAATTGTGGCTTCATTAGTTACGCCCGTACCGGGATTACCAGTCAGAACCATGAACTGGAAGCCCATTTCCTCTGATTTTTTAATAACGGCTTCACTTGCACGACACCCCTCATTGATTGAGATCTGTTTCTCGAGCATATCGGGATTGTCACCGATTGGTTCAATATTAATCCCGATTGGTCGGCCGGTATATGCACGCAGTCGGTCAGCACTCTCTTTTCCGTCATGAACGGGCGCAGCATATAGATTACGTTCGCCAGGGTAGAGCCCAAAAATTTTAGGATTGTAGACATCTAATCGATTACAGAGAATTAAATCGGCGCCAAATGCAGCTGCAATTTCAGCGGTTGTGATACTGTCTAGATTTTCTTGTGTCACGATATTCTCGCTCATGATGATACGGCCCTCGGAGGCCTTAATGCTTTGTTTAAGTTCTGCTCCGGTGAAACGCAATGCTTCGCTTGTACTGGCGTTGATAAGTCGTTTAACCATGTTGTATTCTCCTTGTGTGTTATTTGTTTACAGTTTCTTCGGCTATAGGCTCTGAGTCGTTATCCTCAAACATAGATTCATCGAATTTCCAGAAGTAGTTGAGTACGAAACCGGCAACTACTGTGATAAGTGCACCTATAAGCGCTGCGACAAAGTTATTACCCCCCTTAGGATCGATGAACTGTGGCAGACTCAGGAGGGAAACGGTAACTAGAGAAAACACTTTAACGTGCATGAGACTAAAGAATAGGCCACCGATGCCAGATGCGATAACAGACGGAATAATTGGCTTTTTCATTTTTAACATTAAGCCATAGACGGCTGGCTCAGTTATCCCAGAGGCGGCAATAGAGAAGGCAGAAGATGCTGCTAAACTACGCGTGCTGCGTTTTTTCGCCCTAAGCAGAATGGCGAGAGTCATACCCAGTTCGGCAAAGTTCCAAACCGCGAAGGTAACCCAGAGAAATGGGTCGTAGCCAAGACTTTTTAGGCTGGCAAAAGCGACTGGGAAAAATACCCAGTGAGATCCGGTGATGATGAAAAATGGAATTAGGAGAGAAAGCGCGGTGATACCAACGACTGGTGCTTGGTTATAAATCCATAATGCGCCGTTGGCAATATAGCTGGCGAGAGTTTCACCAATTGGTGCGGTAACAAGCAATGCAAGAGGCCCCATAATCAGCAGAACAGGGAAGTTCTTAACGAGCCCAAATTTGTTGAAGAATGGGCGATCGAAAAGTTTTTCGACCATAGATTGAACCCAGACTGTGACGAGAATTGGCACTAGAGTGGTCTCATAATTCAGTGCTGCGACTGGCAAACCAAAAAGGTGAATAGAGCCGCCCGCTGCGACCATCTTTGTGAATTCAGGGGACATGAGCATACCAGCCAGAATCAAGCTAAGAATTGGGTTGGCTTTGAAGTATCGCGAGGCACCATACGCCACCATAAATGGCATAAAGTAAAAGAGTGAATTACCCATCATGTGGAGTAGGACGTAGGTCTGGCTACCTTGGGTAATAACATGAGTGACCGTTAGCAGATTGAGCAGGGCCAGGAATAATCCCGTCATAGCCAAGCCGCCAATCATTGGCGTTAAGGAATTTGAAATGGCATCTAAGATGCTGTTCAAAACGCGCTTAGGTGTCCACGGTTCCTTGGTTGTTGGCTCGATACTGGCAGCTGCGTTTGAACTGCCACCCATTTGTTCACTCATGTAGTTATAGACTTTGTCCAAGTATTCAGGCATGACAACCTGTAGCTTACCTTGAGCGGATGTGGCTTGAACAACTCCATCGAGCGTACTGATTTTGTCGAGTTGCACCTTTGAATCGTCTTTAATGCGTAGACGCAGACGAGTATAGCAACGCGCAACACTTTGAACATTGTCGAGACCGCCCATCTCGTCAATGAGTTGTTTACTAATTTCCTCGTATTTTTCCATGGTTATCTCCTCAATATTCTATTTGTACAGAAGTTCACCCAGAACTTGGGCATCGGTGACGGTTGAACCAGACTGAATTTTTGGAAAATCGGATAGTAGATCCATATTGGTGTAAATAACGACAACTGTCGTTTCTCGCCCGGATTCTTTGATCTGGTCCAGATTCATCTTAGCTAGAGGAGTGCCAAGTTTTACCTTGTCACCAACCTTGACGTCCAGAGTAAAAGGCTCACCTTCAAGCTCAACGGTATCGAAACCCATGTGTACAAGCACCTTCAGACCCTGTGCAGTCTTGACGGAAATTGCGTGTTTTGTTGGAAAAATCATCTGAATCGTACCAGCTAACGGTGCTGTAATTACGCCATCGATCGGAACAACGGCAAATCCGTCTCCCATAGTTTTTGAAGCGAACACTTCGTCAGAGACGTCGGAGATATTTAAGAGCGCGCCAGCACAAGGGCTAGCGATACGGGAATCTTTTTTACCTAAACCAAACATAGTAACCTCCAAAATTGTGATAATAGCAGTGATGTAGAATTTAGCGAGCAAGTAGAGCATCTGGGGAAGAATACCGACTTTATGACAAGTAAAAAGGCAATACCCGCAACGCAAAAGAGAGTTTTCCCTTTTGCATCGAACAGGTATTGCCAACTTAATGTCACAAGCCATTAATCGATGATATGAATGATGTGAATGATGAGGAAGAGTCGATCGGAATCGTTGAAGTGGTAGTTAATATGTCGTTCCAAGTAAACGACTATTCTATCCAAGGTATGACGAGCAGCTGGATACTGTGCGGACATCTGCAGAAGTAGTGCTGCATCTGCCTTTGCTTGAATACGGCGTCGGTGATCGGCTTTGGTACTAAGCAACAGGTAGTATAGGTGAGTTGCCATTCGCGACGTGGCGACGGAACTTTCTGAGAATCGGTTGCCAAAGTCTTCAGCCATAATATGATTGACACCGTCAAGGATTTCTAAACAATCCGCGACGGAGTGAACCGCCATATCAGTACCGTTGAGTTCGTGCTCAATAAGGTGCATCGCAATAAAAGCTGCTTCGTCATCAGGTGGCATAATGCCAGAAAGATGTTCAATCATTCTAAGAGCCTGTTTTCCGACCTCATACTCCTTGGGAAAGAATCGCTGAATATCGAACAGCATTGGATTCCTGAGGATAGTGCCATTGCGCATGCGTTGAACGGCAAAATAAATGTGGTCAGTAAGCGGAACTAGGAGATGGCCGTCGAAATCTTTTTGAATATCTTGCTGGGCAATGCCAACAAGCATATCCGTAAGTTCAAAGTATGATCGCGGAATCTCGCTAGCCAGTTCTTTGAATGAATCAATCCACTCGTCATCATCATGTGATACAGGTAAGAAGATGTGGTCGTCAGCTTGAGGAACGTAATCAGTTCCAGCGGTTGACTTAAATCCAATGCCCTTACCCCAGATAATCTGCTGCTTGTCGTCGCCATCTTCCACAAGTAAAACGTTGTTATTCAATACTTGTAGAATTTTCAATGTGGTCTCCAAAAAATATAACTAGAGTGACAAACAGATGGTTCTTGTTAAGCGCTTACGAGTACAGCATAGAACATTTTAAAAATCCTGTCAATCATATCAATAATATTATCTATGATTATATCCTGTTATTATTTTCGTTTGAGGTAGACCGTATAAGCGTTTGGAATCAGCTCATTATTAAGTTTGATAATCGTTAGGGGTAGTAGCTGAAGAGACTTACGAGTATTGCGTGTGAACAAAGCCGATTAAAAATCGGACTATACCGATATCTGAAATTGGTGAATGTATTCTGAAAAATAGTTCTGCGCCTAAACTAGTCAAATATTTTCATTTGCGGTTATTGGGCTGTCTTCGTCTAATCTTGTAGCACACTCGCCACCATTTAAGGCAATTTTATGGTTGCTTCGCGATACTGATTGAGAACAAAAGGAAGGATGGTTGTGATGCGAATCAGTGAGTGTGCGTCGTTATTAAATCTTGATCAAGAAACCCGCCAGCGCCTGGCTACGGAGAAGCTGGTGGTGACCAGCCTGACGCCGGATACGCGGCAGGTGCAACCAGGTGGGTGTTTTGTCGCGATCAAAGGCCAGCATTTTGACGGCCACGCCCATGTCCAAGAGGCGATCGCCAAGGGCGCAGTGTTGGTCGTGGTCCAGCAGCCCGTTGCCGCTAGCGGGGCGATGATCGTGCAGGTACCGGATACGCACCAAGCCTTGGCGCAACTGAGCGTTGTGTTTTACGGCGACCCGAGCGCTGAACTGAAAATGTTCGGCGTCACTGGCACCAACGGGAAGACGACCGTGACGCACTTGATCGCTCGAATCTTGGCGGCAGCGAAGCGCGACTGCGGCGTGATCGGCACGCTGTATGCTACCGGTGGCCAAGAAACGCACGCCGCGGTGAACACGACCCCTGATAGTTACACTAACCAAGTGTATTTGCACGAGATGTTGGCCGCAGGGAAAAAGGCTTGCGCAATGGAGGTCTCGTCGATCGGCTTGGCCCAAGGGCGGGTGCGCGGGATCGATTTTGACACGGCGGTATTCACCAACTTGACCGAAGACCACCTCGATTATCACCACACGTTCGAGGCGTATTTTGAAGCCAAGGCGTTGTTGTTTGAACAACTCGGCAATACCTACCATCACGGCCGGAAGGTGAAGTCTGCGGTGATCAACATCGATGATCCCTATGGCCGCCGCTTGCTCGACCGCACGGCGGCCAACGTGCTGACTTATGGGATCAAGGGCCGCGGGGACTTACAAGCCCGCGACATCCAAGTTGGCCCGGATGGCACCCGGTTTTTCCTCACCATCGCTGGGCACCGCTATCCGGTGCACTTACAGTTGATGGGGGCGTTCAATGTTGCCAACGCCTTGGCGGCTTTTGGCGCCACCTATGTGCACGGCTTGTCCCCACGCCTGATCATTCGCGCGCTAGAAAGCGCGGCTGGCGTGCCAGGCCGTTTTCAAGTCGTGCCCACGCCGGTGAATGCCACAGTAATCGTGGATTATGCCCACACGCCAGACGGCTTGGCGAATGTCTTGCAGACGATTACCGCCTTTGCCAAGCGCCGCGTGTTTTGCGTCGTCGGCTGTGGTGGCGATCGCGACGCCGAAAAGCGCCCGCAAATGGCGACCATTGCATGGCAACAGGCGACCGATCCGATTTTCACTGCCGACAATCCGCGTACCGAAGATCCGGAAGCGATCATCGACCAGATGGTGGCGGGCCTGGACCCGGCAACGTACACGCGCTTGAGCGATCGGCGCCAGGCGATCGCCTATGCGTTGGGACAGGCGCAGGCTGGCGATGTGGTCTTGATTGCCGGCAAGGGCCATGAGGACTATCAGATCATCGGCACGACCAAGCACCATTTCGACGACGTTGAACAAGTCCAGGCTTTTTACGCGCCCACGGCGGCTTCAGAGCGAGTTGAAAAAAGTCTGTGATTTTTTTCGCGAAAGCGCTTGACCTGTAACGCGTTTCTGAATCTATGCTGGGTTTGTTAAGAAGTTAGGCAACCACCAGAGGAGGAAAATATCATGTTCGCATTATTAAAAAAGCAGGTTAGCGTTGATAACAGCTTGAGTGATCCATCTGAATTAACGGCGATCGCGAAGCTGGCAGGTTTTGCCGGAATGAAGTTGGACCTTGCGACCCAAGAATTGCGCTCTGGGTTCTTGGCCAGCGAAGCGTTAGGCGCCCATGTGCTCGCTGAACACATCGCCGTCACCCACGCCTCCAGTGCCAGTGTCAAGGTGCCGGAAACCGTGGTGATGAGTTTCGCTCAGCCGCTGGCGTGGGGCACCGATCAGCAGATTGACATGGTGGTTGCGGTAATCGTACCGGATACGGCGGATACTGACGCCATCATGGCGCAGGCCTTGGATGCCGTGCAGGCGCATGCAGCCGACCTGACCCAAGCCCAGGCGAGTGCTGGGGCGTTAGAGAAGATTCGCCGGCAATTACTCGCCTAAATCTGGTACAGTGGGAGGGGAGGTGTTGGCAAAATGACCAATATTCACGACATTGCGCGATTGAGCGGCTATTCGGTCGCGACAGTTTCGCGCGTGATCAATCACCGCCCCTATGTGTCTGATCCTGTTCGCGCCGCGGTCATGAAAGTGGTGCGGCAGCTGGATTATGTGCCTAACGCTGTGGCTCGTGATTTAAGTGCAGGCCACACGATGGGGATCGGCGTCGTGACCCCGATGCGGGAGCACCCGTATTTTTCCGAGCTGACTCACGCCTTGACCCAAGCGGCCTTTGCGCGCGGCTACCACGTGGTGTTATTGCCTTCCAATTACGACGAAACGTTAGAGAAACACTACTTGGAACAGCTGCGGCGCAAGGCTTACGACGGCTTGATCTTCACCTCGCACGCGCTGCCGTTGACGGCGATGTGTCCTTACCAAAAGTACGGGCCGGTGGTGATTTGTCACGACCCAGGCGCGGTCGATTTACCAGCGGCCTATGCCGATCGGGGCGAGACGTACCTCGAAGGCTACCGCTGGTTGAAAGCCAAAGGGGCCAAGAGGGTTGGCTCCTTTTTGCCGCGAGCGCCGCGAATCTCGGCGACCGCTGCGGCGATGGTGGCCGCCTACCGCACCGTCTTCGGGGGTGCGCCGGAACCAGAACTGTTAGTCAACGATGTGATGGCGAATGCGGACGGCTATCAAGCTGCCGCTAAGTTGGCGCAAGCAGGGGTTGATGGCATTTTTGCCAATGGTGATGACATCGCCGCCAATGCTTGGCGTTATTATCAGGACCACGGCTTGTCGGTGCCGTTGATCGTGGGGCAAGAGGCCCAGCTGTCCGGACAATTGCTCAAGATTCCGACGATCGATCACCATTTTCAACAAGTTGGCGAATTAGCGGTGCAGCTGGCGACCGGTGAGGCCACCGGGCAACATGCCGTCCCGGCGACGTTTATCGCGCCGTAAACTAAAAAGCACACGCAATGCCGGCCCAAAGCCAGTCTTGCGCGTGCTTTTTGAATTTAAGCGACGCCATAGCGCTGTTCCAAAGCACTCATCCAGTGGCCTAAGGCGATGCCGGCGAGGCAAGTCGCCACGCAGACCAAGGTGCCGAGGCTGAGGTAGTTGAAGTCGCGCGGGATGATCATGACCGTCGAAGCGAACACGACGCCGAGAATGATGTGGAATAAGTCGGCATAGGCGCGAGCAAAGGCCCAATCCATCAACTTCGCCAACAAGATCAAACATAACAAAGCACCTAACGCCAACGGGAGTAAGACGCCGAAGTCGATGGTTTTGATGCCATCGGCCATCGCTTTGTACAGCCCCATGTACACTAAGAAATTTGATGGGCTCAAGCCGGGGACGATGATCCCCAAAGCGATCAGCCCACCGGCGATGACCCACATGGTGAAACTGGGGGTGACGCCGCCAGCGAAGGCTTTTTCACCGAATAATAAGAAGCCCAGGCTGAGGACGAAGGCAATCGCCGTGATCCATGGATGGCGACCACTGCGACCTTCCTTGCCGGCTTGTTGCCACAAGGCGGGGATGGTGCCGATGATACAGCCGACGAAAAACCACAGGATCTGGGCCTCATAAGCCCCTAAAAAGAAGCTGACGGCAAAGGACAAGGTGAAAACACCGAACAGCCCGCCTAAGCCGACGGGTAAGAAAAAGCGCAGGTTGGCGCGCCAGTCGCGGGTGATGTGGGCTAAGAAGCCGATCAAGCGCTCGTAGATGCCAAACACTGCCGCCAGTGCGCCGCCAGAAACGCCTGGTAAGATGAAGCCGGACCCAATGAAGGCGCCCTTGACGAAGCGGAATAGCCAATCTCGCATGGTTTCCTCCTTAACGAAAGTAAGTTAAGTATACCTGAAACCTTGTGTACCCCGCAAATTCAGACGTAAAAGGCGCCGTCACCTCACTAAGACAAAGGTGATGACGCCTGAATGAGTTGGCTTATGATCTGGATTTTACGTGGCCAGTCGGCAGGGTCTCAAGCCAACTACAGAGCAGGTAAGTCAACCCGGTCACGGCCATGGCGAGCCCATGCGCCGTGAGAGCATGCAGCGATAAGAACCACCCGATCATCACGCTTCCCACCACCAAGGCGGCGGTTGTTAGTGGCCTAGCAAGGCGGTTGGCCACCACCGAGAGTTGCAGCTTGCCCAGTAGCCAAGCCCTGGACGCCGCCAGATACATGACGCCAAAAATCACCAGGCCGGCGAGCATTGCCACTCGCTTCGGCCAAGGGGCGCCACCCACGGTGAAATCGATCGCGGCCAGCACCACAATACTCAAGCCGCCGAGCCCATAGAAAATACCGATTAGTTGCTTCATACTCATACCTCCACTTGGTCACGGGCGCCGACTTTGCGTCAGACAAACCGCGTACGTGATGGCCCCGAGTGCAAACGTCATAATAGGGAGCCACAGCGGCACCCAGCCTTTGAAAAATGCCGGCACCAGCAAGATCGTGATGCTGCCGAGAATAGTCACACTGCGAATGCCATAGACGAGCCAACGGACTTGGCGGTTGGTTTTGGGAATCATCGCTTGCCTCCTAGGGATTGGCGGGTGGAAATGCTTTTAGTGAAAGTGTAATCCCTTACATGACAGTGGTCAATGACCTAAACAATTTAAACGCCAGGAATGGCGACAAGAGCGCAATGATTGAAAGCAGGATAGGAATCGGCCTTGAGCGTAAAAGAAGCGGCCCCTGTGAAAACCCTAAATGCGGGTGTCACAGGGGCCGTCTCTTGTCCTTTGGTCATATAGATTCGGTGAGTTACGCGCTCACGGTCAGCGTTTGCTGAACGACTTGGATCGCGGCGAGTAACGCTTGGATATCGGTGGTGTTGAGGTCGCCGATGTTACCAATGCGGAAACTTGGCAACGCGGCCACTTTCCCCGGGTAGATCACGAAACCGCGCGCTTTTAAGGCGTTGTAAAACGCGGGAAAATCGAAGTCTGGGGTTGGGTAGGCGAAGCTGGTGATGATCGGGCTTTGATCGGCTGGGGCCACGATGCGGTCAAAGCCGAGTTCTTGCATCCCCGTCGCCAACAGGTGCTGGCACTCGCGGTAACGGTGGTACCGCGCCGCCACGCCGCCTTCTGCGATCAGTTCATCGAGGGCTTGCGCGGCGGCAAGTACCACATGCGTCGGTGAGGTGAAGCGCCACTTGCCGTTGAAGGCTTCCATGCAGGCGAGCTGCTCGTACAAGTCGAGCGACAGGCTACGGGCGTTGCCTTTAGTTTGGGCGATCGTGGTCCGCTTGGCGAGCACGAAGCCGAAGCCTGGGACGCCTTGCAAGCACTTGTTGGCGCTGGAGATCAAGTAGTCGATGCCGAGCATTTCCGTTGCGATGGGGATGCCGGCAAAACTGGACATCGCGTCGACAATGGTAATCAAGCCGCGCTCATGCATCGCCGGCACGATGGTTTCGATCGGGTTCAAGACGCCGGTGGTGGTTTCGCAGTGGATCATGGCAAAATGCGTCAGCTCCGGGTGTGCTTGGGCCGCAGCCAGTAGATCCGCCAAGGCCAGCGGCGCGGTTTCGTCGCCGGATACGACCACATGGGGGATCTCGAGGTAATCAAGCATCTCGCTGATCCGCCGGCCGTATGCGCCGTTGACGCCGACCAAGACGCTGGCGCCGGTGCGAGGAATTGCGGTTTGCAGGGTGGCTTCAACGGCATAGGTGCCGCTGCCTTGAAGCAAAATGCTGGCGTAAGTGTCACTGCCTGCTTGCCCCAAACGTAACAGTCCCGCCCGCAAACGCTGCGTGATCGCGTTATAGTCGTCATCCCAAGTCGAATAATCGTGTTGCATCGCCGCCTTGACGCTATCAGTGGTGGTCAAAGGGCCAGGAGTTAAAAGTAAATATGGTGTCATTGCGCCGCCTCCAAATCACATTCGCGTTTGATCAGTTCCAGTAAATCCGCCGCCGAGTTGACGATCACATCGGCGCCGGCGTTGGCGTAGGCGGTGCGGACCGCTTGGCGGTGTTGTTGTTGCGCCGTGGCCGGTAAGGCGTCCCATTCTTGTTGCGATAAGGCTAGCAAGTTGGCGCCTTCGATGATCCCGACGGCGTTGGCGCCGGCATTTTGCGCGGCCAAAACGTCATTGACGGTGTCGCCAACGATCAAGACGCGCGCCGGGTCGTGCACGCCAAGCTGCAGCATCGCCAGGCGGTTCATGGCTGGATCAGGGCGGCCGTTGCCGTTGGTTTGCTCAGACGTGATGTTGACTTGCGGGCGGTAGCCGCGCGTGGCCACTAGCGGTAACAGCGTCGCCAGCATGTCGGCATCGTAACCCGAGGTGGTGCCATACGGAATATGGTTAGCGGTCAAAAAGGCGATCAGTGACGCGACGCCCGGTTTTAAGGTCGCGGTTTCAGGAAGGATCTGGAGCAAGGTAGCTTTAAAGCGGGCGAAGATCTCGGCGACTAACTCGTCTGTGGCTAATTGTTGGTGCCGCTCTTGAAAGTAGGCGGCCACATCTGGGTCGCCGAGTAATTTGCGGATGTGTACCCGCTTGTCTAAGCCCATATCTTTGCGGATCGCGTCTTCAGAAACCACCACGCCATAATCGGCGAAGGTGCGTTTGAAGGCTAACAGGGGGGCCCGGCTACCATAATCGATGGTGGTGCCGGCCCAGTCGAAAATCACGGCTTCTATCGTCATTGGAGAACTCCTTTTTTTAATGTGCGAGGTGCCGGCGCATGCGGATCGCGATCAACTCAAGGCCGATGGCGAAGGCTAACAAGAGGTAGACAATCAGCCCAACTTCTTGAAAATCGAAGTTGAACGCACTGGCCATGAACAAGTTGTAGCCGATACCGCCAGTACCCGCGGCTGCCCCTACGGCAACGGCGTTGGTAAAGTTGATCTCGAAGCGGATGAAGGTCCAGCTCAAGAGGCTAGCGCGGACTTCCGGCCACAAGGCGTGCCGCACGGTCAGCCAAAAACCGCAACCGGTGGCGCGTAAGGCGGCTAACTTCGCCGGTGGCACGGTTTCCATCGCTTCGGCGAAGGCCTTGGTCAAATAGGCGACCGAGTGGAAAGTCAACCCCACCACGGCGGCTTCATTGCCTAGCCCGATCACCGTCGCGTACACTAGAACCCACAAGATCGTGGGGATCGCGCGGATCACGGCCATCAGGCTGCGCATCGCTAAGGCCAGCAGTCGGGGGGCAAAAGGCCGCGCCGTGGCCAAAGCGAGGAAAAAGGCGATCACTGCGCCAAGCAGCGTCGTCAGCAAAGCCAAGGCGATGGTATTGGTGAACGCTTGCCACAGCGCCGGCCAGGTGTCTTGGCCGAGGTGCGGGTGGGCGATCATCAACTGGAGATTGTGCCAGAAGCTGGTGACGGCCACGCCCCAATCGAGGTGGTCGGTTTGCATGGTGAGTCCGGCATAGATGCTGATCACCGCCAGCGTCAGCAAGAGGCCGCGAGTGGCACGTTGCGCGGGGCGCAGCGGCCGAACCGGCGGTTGTGGGGCTTGAGTCATGGGAAGGGATTTTGCAATCAATGGGTCAACACCTGCCTTAAGTGAGTGGCTAACAGTTCGATAACGATCGTGGTGATGATCAAGGCCACCACCACCAAGCCGGCGCTAGGGTAGCGGAAGCTTTTGAAATACAAGTCGAAGGTAAACCCGATGCCGGTCCCTGTCAGCATCCCGACCAAGGTGGCATCGCGGATATTGTTTTCGATCATGTACAGCACCCAAGATAACAAGCCGCCGATCGCCGCGGGTAAGACGCCTTGGATAACGATCGGCCAATAGCGGGCCCCAGTGGCTTCTAAGGCTTCGATCGCGCCGCCGCCGACTTCTTCGAGCGTTTCGATGAAAGCCCGGGTCAAATAGCCGATCGTCATCAAGAACAAGGCCAAGAAACCGGTGAAGTCATTTTGCTTGAAGGAAAACAATAAGATCAGCGCCCAGGCGACGAAGGGAAAATTCCGCATCACCGACGCGAACAGGCGCACGCCGCCGCGCAACCAGCGTACCCGCCCGGTCGTCGTGGCCCCAGCCAGGCCCAGCCCGACGGCGACGATCGCTGCGGTGCTAGTGGCGGCAATAGCGATCACCACCGTGCGCCACAGTTGGTACGCGATCGTGGGCAGGTCGTGCCAGGCGGCTTGATCCGGCATGAAGTTGTCCCACAGCCAGGCGAGGCCGGCCCAAACACCGGTGAAGGCTTGGCGGCTATCCAAGTGTAACCACAGTTGACCGGCGACTAACAACGCGCACGCCGTCACGAAGGCCAGCCACCGCCGCCGGTTCGTGCGGCGCAAGTAAACGTTAGGCATCTGTGACCACCGCCTCTTTGTGGTAGATCTTGGCTAAAGCGACTTCATCCAAGGCGCTGGTCGGGCCGTCAAAAACGATTTGTCCGTGGTTGACGCCGACGATGTGGTCGGCATAATCACGCGCGATATCGACTTGGTGCAAGTTGACGATGATCATCAAGCCGCGCTTGGCGAGGTCAGTCAACAGGGTCATCACCGCTTGCGTCGACGCCGGGTCTAAGGACGCGATCGGTTCATCACATAAAATCACCTGCGGCTCTTGCATCAAGGCGCGGGCGATGCCGACGCGCTGTTTTTGACCGCCAGACAAGTCGGCACACCGCTGCGTGGCAAAATCGGCCAGTCCGACTTCGCTCAAGAGGCGCAAGGCGCGTTCTTGTTCTGCGGCCGTGTACCGCCCCAAGATCCCAGCCAACCAGGATTTGGCGCCTAAGCAGCCGTGTAAGACGTTGTCGATCGCGGCGAGTTCTTCGATCAAGTTGTAATCTTGAAAAATCATCCCGATTTGCCGGCGGACGCGGCGCAATGCCTTGGCGTTGGCCGTGCGGATCTCTTGGTCGCCTAAGACGACGGTGCCGGATTCTGGCGTGATCAAACGGTTGATACTGCGCAATAGGGTGGTTTTCCCGGCGCCAGACGGACCGATGATCGCGGTCACTCCTGGCGTGAAGGTGAGGGTCACGTCTTTTAAGCCCCGTTTGTGATTTGGATAGGTTTTATTCAGTCCTGTGATCGTGAGCATAGGCTACATCCCAATCAGTTTGTGAGTTGGTTGGTACCACTTGTCATCGACCGGCACCAGCTTAGTTTCTGGCGTCGCCTTGATGAACAACTTCGGGTTCTTGGCCCCTTCAGGCGAGAACAAGTCCTTATCGTTGTTGAATTGCTTAGAGAAAAGGAGCTTCTTCAACTTGGTGACCGTGCCTTTATCTAAGGCCTTAGTGTTGACTACCCACGGTTCGCGTTGCACCGGTAAGACGGCGATCGCGACGGCTTTTTTACCGGCCAGCCCTTGGAAAGGTTCTGGCGCGTTTTGCTTGACGGTGAATTCGGAACCAGCGGTATCGTAGTCGCCTTTGGTGACGTCCAGGTAAGGACGCAGGTCGGTGTCGTCAAACGCCGCGGCATCGACATCGCCCTTGAACAAGTTCACCGCACTCCCTTGGTGGGAGCCGCCGTACAAGACTTTGGAGAAGTACGGGCCGGATTTCTCCAACAGGTGCGTGTCTTTGATCCCGAAGGCGCGGCTGAGGCTAGTGCTAGGAATGGCAAACCCAGACGTCGAAGTATTGGAGACGAAGCTGAAGCGGCCGCCTTTGAGTTTGGCGACGCTGTACTTGTCACCGACTTTGTATTGGGCCGCTTTGTCCGCCGGTACCATCAAGTAGGAGCGGTAAGCGGCACCATCTAACGTACCTTTAGGGCCGGAAATCGCGGCGATCGGCACCACGTTTTTGTTGAGGCTGTGGGCGTGGATGTAGCCGCTGGCCCCGAAGGTCGCCAACTGCGCCTTCCCAGAGGCCAAGGCTTGGATCGCCACGTTATAATCGGTCGTGGTTTGCATCTTGACGGTGCGACCGGTCGCTTTTTCCAGTTGCTTTTGTAATGCTTGGCGCGATGGGGCGAAGGACTTAGCACTTTCATTGGGATAAAAGACCATGGTCAGCGGCTTTTGGTCCTTAGCCGAGGCCTTTTTGCTCGAACAGCCTGCTAAAACACCGGTCGTGATCAATGCGAATGCCGCGAAGGCAAGGGGTAACTTTTTCATGATGACTCTCCTTTAGGTCGCTGTTTTCTGGAACAGTTCCTACGATACCTGCCACATGTAAAAAAACGCCTCACCATCTGTATCGATTTGGTGAGGCTTTGGTTTAGGCTGTAAATTTAATCGATTTCGTTGTATTTGCGGGTAAATACAAAAAAAAGGCCACCTCCCGGCTTGGAGGTGGCGCGCATGAAATGACGAATTGATTAATACGTGGCAGATTACGGACCACGCTTACAGCTTACCACGTTCGCCTCGTCCTGTCCGCATTTTCTGAAAAGATAATGCTAATATCATAATTGTAATGAAAAGTCTAGGCCTCTGCATTCAAGATCAAATGCTCGTTGACGAAAGCGTCTAAGCCGAGTTGATAAAGCTCACGGCCGTAACCAGAGTTCTTGACCCCGCCAAATGGCAATTCTGGTGCGGTGATCCAAGCACGGTTGATCGTGGTCATCCCCGCTTCAATTTGCCGCGCCACGGCATCGGCATGTTGTGGGTCTTTGGAAAAGACGGTGGAGCCTAGGCCGTAGCTGGAGTCGTTGGCCAAAGCGATTGCGTCTGCTTCGGTGTCGGCCTTGTAGATTGCCGCTACTGGACCAAACATTTCTTCATTATAAGCTGGGTTGTCTTTGGTGATGTTCGTCAGGATCGTCGCCGGGAAGAATTGCCCAGGCAAGTCGACGGGTTCGTTACCGTATGCCACAGTGGCACCTGCCGCCACGGCTGCGTCGACTTGTTTTTGCAACTTGGTCTTGGCACTCGCTGAAGACAGCGGGGCGAGGGTAGTGTTGCGGTCCAACGGGTCCCCTGGCTTGACCTTGGCGAATTCTTGGGTCATGAAGGCGACGAATTCATCGTACTTGTCTGCTGCCACGATGAAGCGCTTGGACGCCGAGCAAACTTGGCCGGCGTTGAATAAGCGGGCGTCGACGGCCAAAGACTTGACCAGATCCCAGTCAGCGTCATCCAAAATCACGAAGGCGTCGTTACCGCCGAGTTCCATTGTCGACTTCTTCAAGTTCGCGCCGGCTTCTTGCGCCACGGCAGCGCCGCCGCGTTCGGACCCGGTCAATGCGACCCCAGCCACACGGGGGTCGGCGATCGCTTTGCTGACTTGGTCGTAGCTGATGAACAAGTTGGTCAAGCTGCCTGCAGGGGCACCAGCCCGGGAGACTAGGTCTGCGAAGGCCGCAGCACAACTTGGCGTGTTCGAGGCGTGCTTCAAGATCATCGGGTTACCGACGATGTAGTTCGGGGCAAACACCCGCATGATCTGATAGTAAGGGAAGTTCCACGGCTCAACCATGACCAAAACACCGACGGCTTGCTTGACGTAGTAGGCTTTCCCGGCGTCTGTCGGTAGGTCCGTCGGCGCGAGGAAGTCGGCACCGTGTTCAGCGAAGTAATCTGCGATGTCAGCACACAAGTCGACTTCAGCCTCAGCTTCACCGATCAGCTTGCCCATTTCTTTGGTGATGGTTTCCGCTAGCGGCGTTTTTTCCGCTCGCATTAGTTCTGCCACTTTGTGTAAAACGGGTTGGCGGCTGGCGGGTGTCTCGTTGCGCCAGGTTTGATACAACGCGTGGCCCGTCGCGAGGGCGGATTCAAGTTCCGCATCCGTCGCGTTAGGATATGTCTTCAGTGTTTCATTGGTATAGGGGTTAATGGTCTTGTAAGCCATACATAGTTCCTCCTTGGGAGATCCGGCGCTTGGGGTGTCGGATCGTTAGAATGTTTGCGGTTACAAGAATATTGTAACGCAATTGGTCTCCTTGTGGGACCGTTTTGGCTTAAAAACTAGCAATATCACGGAAATTAACTTATTCACAACCATCGCCAATAAGCTTCTTCTTTGCCGGGGCGGGGATGGCCGGCACATGAGGACCTGATTAAAAAATGGTTAATAACGCTTGAATACTTGCGAACGAGCACGAGGCCAATATGTGCGCTAGGACTGCTTCCGCGATGATGGGGCGGAAGTAGTCCGATACGCCAGTCGCCATCCCCGACCCGTAGCGCCTAGCTGCTGACCGCGCTCAACTGTTGACGATTTTAGCGAAGCCGTTTTGTAGGTCGGTGTTGGCGGTGGGTTTGAAGTATAGCCAATTGTTTTCGTTGCCTTGGTTTTGCATGGTAATCAAGACCACGGGCTGGCCGTGGCGCAAGGTGAAGAAGTAAAGGTGCTTTCCGGCATACGGGGCCGTTTCGGCGTCCGAATAGACTGCGACTAAGGCATACTCAGTCCCCATTTCACCGGTGTTCGACCAGGCGATGCTGATCTTTTGCTCGTCGACGGCTGGGGCCATGCGAGTGAGGTCATCGGGTTCTTGTACCCCGTAGAAATCGACGCTGTTGCCAGGCGCGTACGACTTGTATTGTTGGCCCATCGATTGGCCCCAACTGGCCATGAAGCTGGCAAGTTGCGAGGCTTTGGCCGCGTTCCATGGTGTCGTTGCTTGGCTGCTGGCCGTCGCGCTTTCACCAGACGTGGTACTTTGGCGGCCAGAAACCGTGTCTGCCTTTTTGACGATGCGGCTGTTTTGAGTGCTGCTACTGGTGTTCTCGGATTGGCTGCCGCACGCGGCTAAAGTCATGCTTAAGCTGAGTGCCAACAGACCAGTGATGACAGATTTACCCATATTAGTTACCCCTCCTATATATGGGCTGAGTATACACTAGTGCGATTAGTAATGCTTGACCGCATTGGCCTCTTGGAGTTTAGCGATCACGGCCTGTCCAGCGGCGCTGGCGAAAAAGGCGTAGGTGGTGGCCGGCACCCAGGGGCGGATCGCGGCGAGATCACCGTTGTGTAGCGCTTGGCGGATGTTCGACGCGCTGATCGGCTGGCCGGCTTGCGTCAGCCGCGGGACCACCGTTAAGTCAACGCCGGCAGCTGGCAGCGTCGCTTGCAGGACTTGGTTGTATAAGCCGGTGACGGTGCTGGTCGGCTCGGTGCCGACATAGCGGCGGGTGATGCTTAAAGTGGTGGCGATCTGTAGGAACAGCTGCGCGTCTAAGGCGGCTTGGGTGCGGATCACCAACTCGCTGTCTTGGAGAAAATAACTAGGGAACGTGGCGCTAGAGATCAAATAGTCACCGGTGTCGTGGGGAATCACGTTGGGGAGGTCTGCGATCCCGGCTAAGATCAGCTGTTTGCGAACAGCATACGGAATCAAGCTGGCGTCATCGGACACCATGAAGAGGTGAACGACGGCATTAGCTTTTGCGGCTTGTTCGATCAAGTACCGGTGCCCATTGGAAAAAGGGTTGGCGTTCATCACGATGGCCGCGGCGGGCCGCTTGGCGCTAGGCGTTAGCGCCTGGCGATACTGCGCAAAGCCGTGCAGTCGGTTTTCCAAAAACACCAACTGCTCCCCGACGCGGGCGATTTCGTGGAAGCCTAAGTCGGCGAAGTGCTTGGCCGCTTTGACCTTGGTGTAGACGAAAAGGTGGGTGGCGCCGCGAGTTTGCGCGGTGGCAATCAAGTGGGAAACCAACTGGTTCATCAAGCCTTCGCCTTGGTGCGCCGCGCTGACTGCCACGCAGCGTAACGTGTTTTTGAATAGGCTGCCGGTGGCGACGATGACCGACCCTTGCAATAAGGCACAGGTGTAATCGAGGTTGCCGTCGCGGGTGATGCCTTCGGCGGCCAACAAGCTGTCGACCAAGGCCAGCCCGTGGTGGTCGTTGGGATAGATCGTCATGATTTCTGGAGGCATCGCAATTAGTCCTTTCTGGCTTGGGTCAGCGTTTGCGTGAAGGCCTTAATCTGTGGTTGCGCCGCCAAGGCCGTTGGGAGCATCAAGTAGGTGGAGCGCTCGAAGGGTTCCCCATTGGCAAAATGCGCGGCAGTCACCTGGCCGGTAAAGTCTGCCAACGCGATTTCTGGCACCAAGGCCCACCCGCGCCCGCGTTGCACCAAGGCCACGCAGGTCGCGAGGTCATCGACGTACCGCTCAGGTTCGGGACGGGGGATGGCATTTTCGCGGAACCATTGGTTGATCTGGTGCGCCATCCCCAAGTCCGTTTTGCGGCCGATGTAAGGGAGGTCGGGTGACGCTTGGACCGGCTTGATCACGCACAACGCCTCGCGTTGTAACAATTGTTTCACGCCGGGCCAGGCGAAGTCGCCGCGCAAGATCGCCCCGTCTAAGTCGCCGTTCAGCAAGCGGCGGTATAGCGCCCGCGAGTCGCCGCTGGTGACGTGCACGGCGACGTGCGGATAGGCGGCCATGAAGCTGGCCAAGACATCCGGCAACAGGTAGCGCGCGTAGTTGACGGACACCCCGAGACGAATGTGCCCGGCGACCACGTGCTCGGCAAGCGCCAATTCGCGGCGCATGTCGTCTAGTTGGTGTTGTGCTTGCTGGATCCGCCGTACGACGATGTCGCCTTGGGCGGTGAGGCGGATACCTTTGCGGTCGCGGACGAATAGCGTCGCGCCAAGCTGGGTTTCCAAGGCGGTCAGCCGTTTGGACAGCGAAGATTGAGATTGGTAGAGCTTTTCCGCCGCGTGCGTGATGTTTTGCGTTTGCGCCAACGTCAGCAATAAGGTGAAATCGCGTTCATCCATTGAGTATCATTCCTTTTACGCCTGATTTAGGTTCAGTATACCGCATCCGGCCGGCGATTTTACCTAGTGGTGCATGCCGAATTGGCATGGTCAGCCATGCGCTTTGCGACTTTTACTTCTGGCGGGCAACGCCGTTAGATAAAAGGGTAGCAAGAAGGAGGAACTCGTGATGGAACTAAAACATGAAGCACTCGCAGGAACCTTGGAGTCGAGCGACGCCCAAGTGACCGTACGGCCAGCCGCCGAGTTGACGCTGGACATTCAAAGTAGCGTTTTGAATCAGTATGGCCGCCAAATCAAGGCGGTGGCTGAAGCGACCTTGGCGCGACTCGGCGTGACTAGCGGTGAAGTGGCGATCGTGGACAAAGGCGCTTTGGATTGCACGTTGAAAGCGCGGATCGAAACGGCGGTGTACCGCAGCGCCGATCTTAGCGCCGCCGGGATCGCTTGGGGGGTGCTCGCATGATACCACGACCAACCCCACAAAAAGTGCGTATTCGTCGCAGCATGATGTTCATGAACGCACAAAAGCCGAACCTGTTGAAAGACGCCTACATCTATGGCGTCGATAGCATCATCATGGACTTAGAAGACGCCGTCGCCGAAAACCAAAAAGACAGCGCGCGCTTTTCCCTTTTCAACGCCTTGAAGCACATCGACTATGGCGATACCGAAGTGATCGTGCGCATCAATGGGTTGGACACGCCGCACTGGCAAGAAGACGTCCGGGTGTGCGTGGCCGCCGGGGTCGATGGCATCCGGATCGCCAAGTGTGAAAGTGCCGCGGACGTGCACGCCGTCGAAGACGCGGTGGCTGCTGCGGAAAAAGAATTCGGCGTCACCCCAGGGCGGACGTTGTTGATGGCGGCGCTGGAAAGCCCGATTGGCATCATGCATGCCTACGAGATCTGTACGGCGTCCAAGCGCTTATTTGGCGCCGCGATTTCCGCAGGGGACTTGCGCAAAAGCCTCCACGTCAAGATCGAACAAGGCGGCCTCGAAATGTTCGTGGCCCGCTCCCAAGTGGTGATGGCGGCACGAGCAGCGGGTGTCCAGTGTTTTGATACCATGTGGCCGAATTTAGACGACCAAGCTGGCTTCGAAGCGGAAACCTTGCAAGCCCGCAAGCTCGGCTTCGATGGCAAGAGCTTGATCAACCCGCGGCAGATCGCCTTCGTGCACCAGACATTTGAACCGACCAAGGCCGAAATCGCCTATGCCGAAAAATTGATCCGGTCGTTCAACGCCCAGCAAGATTCCGGCGTTGGCGTCTATACCGTGGATGGCAAGTTAGTCGATGTCCCATTCTTCGACGATGCCCGGCGCGTGTTGGCGCAGGCCAAAGAAATCGGGATTTACCACGGAGAGCTGTAAAGTGGGTTTTCCGGTGCAACGGTGCCGCCTACAAGACAGCGGGCGCACCTAAAAGCGCGCCGGCACACACTCTTTTCAAGGAGGAAGACATGTTAAATGCTGTGAAACGAGAGATTCCAGAGGCGGTTTTAGCCGGCCGCCCTGTTTATCAAGGTAAGTATGCGCGAGACGGTCAGCGCCTGCACAAGGCGGCGCCGACGATCACCCAAGCAATCAAGCCTAAAGCCACTAAGTTATACGCTTCCCTTAAGGCCGCGTGTGAGGCGTGTGGGGCCCATGACGGGATGACCTTTTCTTTCCACACCGAGTACCGCAATGGTGACAAGGTAGCCGCCCTGGCCGCGAAGGTCTTGATCGAAGACTTAGGGCTCAAGGACATCACCGTTGCCGCGACGTCTTTAGGCGACGCGCAAGCAAACTTCGCCCAATACATCGAAAATGGCCAGATTACCGGTGTCCAAACCAGCGGGGTGCGCGGCGTGATCGGTGAAGCCATTTCGGCCGGTAAGTTAAAAACGCCGGCGGTCATCCGCAGCCATGGCGGGCGGCCAAGGGCCATCGCCGCGGGTGAAGTGCATATCGACATCGCCTTTTTGGCGGCGGCGTCAAGCGATGAGTTCGGTAACGCCAGTGGGATCAACGGCAAGAATAACTGTGGCTCACTCGGATTTGCGATCGATGACGCCCATTATGCCGATCACGTGATCGTGGTTACCGATACCTTGGCGGATTTTCCCAACGAACCGGCCGCGATCAATGCGGTCGACGTCGATGCGGTGTGCGTGATCGACCAAGTCGGGGATGCCAGCAAGATCGCGACGAAAGAAGCGCGCATGACCCAAGATCCCCGCGAGCTGATGATGGCCCAAGATGTGGCCAAGGTAATCGCGGCCAGCCCGGATTTTAAAGACGGCTTTTCGTTTCAAACCGGGGTCGGTGGTCCGTCGTTGGCCGTTAATCGGTTTTTGGAACAAGCGATGACGGCGCGGCAAATCAAGATGAGTTTTGCCTTAGGAGGCACTAGCAAGGCGATTTGTGACCTGCAGGATAAGGGACTTGTGAAGTATATCTTGGATACCCAGGATTTTGACCAAGGGGCGATTGCGCATTTTGCCAGCGAACCGCGGCATTTGGAGTGCAGCCTCGACCAGTATGCCAACCCGGGGAACAAAGGGGCGTTCGTGAACAACCTCGATTTCGTGGTGTTATCGGCGCTGGAAGTGGATGTCGATTTCAACGTTAATGTGGTCACCGGTTCCGACGGCGTTTTGCGCGGCGCACCCGGCGGCCACCCAGACACGGCGGCAGGGGCTAAGTGTTGCATCATCGTAACGCCGCTGACGCGCGGGCGGATGCCTACGGTGTGTGATTCGGTGGTCACCGTCACCACGCCAGGGGATGCCGTCGATGTGCTAGTGACCGATTACGGCATCGCGGTCAACCCTGCCCGCCCTGACATCATCGCGCAACTCGACGCGGCAGGCATCAAACACGTCACGATCGAAGCCTTGCGTGACAAGGCGTATGCTTTAGTTGGCGCGCCGGATCCACTGCAATGGGAAGATCGCGTTGTCGCCGTGGTCGAAGGCCGCGACGGCTCGGTCGTAGACGTGGTGCGGCAGGTCAAGCCATTCACATTTTGACCACTAAAAAAGCCTCTGCAACACCCGCGTACGGGGCTGCAGAGGCTTTTTTGACATGGTTTAGGCCCAGTAAGCGGCGGCCAGTTGCTGGCCTTGATCGATCTTGGCCCATTCTTGATCGGCACTCAATTCGTTCCCGCCGTCGCAAGAGGCGAACCCACATTGATGGGAAAGGTAGAGGTTTTCCTTAGGCAAGATCGCGCTGGCCTGGTCGAGCAGCCGTAAGACGCGCTGTTCATCATCTAGGCCGGCGTTTTTGCTAGATAAGAGGCCCAACACGACTTCGACGTTCGGCCGGTCTTGTAGCGCCTTGAGGGCCGAGATGTCACCGGCGCGGTCGTCGTCCCATTCCAGGAAGAAGCGGTCATAATGTTGATCCTTGAGGAACTTGGTCGCGATTGCCGCGTAACTGCCCCCAGCGGCGTGACGCGAGGCGTAGTTGCCACGGCAATTGTGGGTCCAGACTTTCAACCCAAGTTCGTGGCCGTAATCACAGACGGCATTGTTGATGGCGACGAATTCGTCGGCGAGGTCCGCGACGCCGCCATTACCAGCCGCGAAGAAACTCTTTTGGTTATCGTCGGCGAACAGTTCCCAGAGGCAGTCATCGAATTGGATGACTTGGCCGCCAGCTTGCCGGTAGTCGAACAGGAATTCTTTGTAGGCGTTGATCAAGCCAGCTTTCAGCTCAGCGGCGGTTTGGTAGACTTGACCGTCACCATATAGATGATCGAAAACAGCCAGTTCAGTGTAAGCGTGCGCCGCGCCCCATACCGTAGTTTTCACCGGTGTGTCCCCGGCTTGGGCTTTAACCTCTTTGAAAATATCGATGAAGTGGTGGTTTTTACCGGAAAGCGGGGCGGTGATGGTCAAGGCAATGTCCTTGCGGGTCTCGAAATTGCTGCCGTCATGGTCTTCGAACGTGTATCCATGATCGGCAATATGGCGTTCGATGCCGCCAAAGCCCCAGATGAAATCTAGGTGCCACATCGACTTGGAGTATTCGCCGTCGGTCAAAACGTCGATCCCGTGCGCCTTTTGTTCGGCGATCACGTGGGTAATGTCTTGGGTCTCGGTGGCTTGGTAGCCGGCGAAGTCTTGATAGAAGGGATACTGAATGTCTTCGCGGTGTTCGATTTGGTCTTTGTAGGTGAGTAAGTCGCTGGGGCGTAATAAGGAACCAACGAGTTGAAAACGAGATTGTGTCATGAGCTTGCCTCCGAATGATTTAATGAGATTAGTCTATCAGGAAGGTGAGAAAATAGATAATACCCATTAATTAGATGCTATAATAGGTAAAACCTATAAGGAGATCGCTATGCGCATCCAACAACTCGAATACCTTGAAAAAATCGCCGCCACCGGTTCGATCAATGAGGCCGCCAAGCAACTCTTCATCAGCCAACCGTCGCTATCCCAAGCGATGAAGGAGCTGGAGAAGGAGTACCACCTCCAGCTTTTCTATCGCAGCAAGGTAGGCATTACCTTGACGGACGCCGGGCGCGAGTTTATCAACTATTCGCGTGGGGTCCTGGATCAAGTCAACTTGCTGAACGAGCATTTTGGCCAAGACACGGTCCGCAAGCAAAGCTTCAGCGTTTCCGCGCAACATTACGCGTTCGTGGTGCATGCCTTCGTCCAGCTGGTCAAGGAGATTGGTGGGGCCGAATACCAGTTCACCTTACGCGAGACCCAAACTGAGAACGTGCTCGATGATATCCAGCACTTCAAGTCGGAGATCGGCGTCACGTACCTCAACCACTTCAACGAAACGGTGATGCGCCGGCTGATTGCAGAGAAGGACCTGGTCTTTACGCCGTTGTTTACGGCCCTGCCGCACGTTTTCGTTGGGCGCGACAACCCGCTGACCAAAAAAGCCCGCCTAACGTTGGCGGACTTGGCGCCGTATCCCTACTTGTCGTATGAGCAAGGGGATACGAATTCGTTTTACTTTGCTGAAGAGATCTTAAGCACTTTGCCACATAAAAAGCACATCCAGATCTCCGACCGCGCTACCATTTTCAACTTGATGGTCGGCCTAGACGGCTACACGATCTCCAGTGGCATCATCTCTAGCGAGCTCAATGACGAGAAGATCGTGGCGATCCCTTTAGACGTTGAGGATTCGATGACACTGGGGTACTTGCAACATAAGAAGATCGAGTTAAGCGATACGGCGCAGCGATATTTGGTGCTGTTGAAGGCCCACATTCGCCACTATGGGTTTACGGTAGCAGATTAACGCTTTTCGTGAAAAAACAGCGCACGACCAAACCTTTGTATCAGGTTTAGTCGTGCGCTGTTTGCGGTTTAGCCTTTGACGCGGCGTTCGACCCAGTGGGAGAGCCAAGTGAGGACGGTGATGATGATCAAGTAGATCAAGGCGACCATCGTCCAGATCTTGAAGCCTTCCATGTTGCGGGCAATGATGATCTTCCCGGTTTGCGTCAGTTCCATCAAGCCGATCACGCTCAAGATCGAGGTGTCCTTCAAGGTGATGATGAACTGGTTGATGAAACTTGGGATCATGATCTTCAGCCCTTGCGGCAAGATCACATAGCGCATGGCTTTGCGCCAAGGCAAGCCTAGGCTACGGGCGGCTTCCATTTGGCCGACTTCGACGGCATCGATCCCCCCTTGGACGAAGGCGGCGGTGTACGCCCCTTCGTTCAAAGTCAAGGTCACGATCCCGGCGATGAAGGCGGGAATCTTGGTCCCAGTCAGACTCGGGATCCCGGTGTAAACGAACAAGGCTAACACCAGTAATGGCAACCCCCGGAAAATGTAGATGAAGGTCGTGGCGACGCCGCGTGCGAAGCGGTTTGGCATCACGCCGAGCAGGCCGACTAAGACCCCGACGACCGTGGCGCAGACGATCGCAACAATCGTCAGGTACAAGGTTTCTTTCAAGCCGTCCAGTAAGGTCGTCTTGTTTTCGCGTAGCAACCCGAAGAAGCTCCGATCACTTTCTTGCGTCTTAGCGTTCTTCTTCTTCTGCGAGGCGACGGTGCCGTTGCCAAGGTACTTGGCAACGATCTTGTCGTAGGTGCCATCAGCTTTGACCTTCTTGATCCCGGCGTTGATCTTCGCCAGCAAGTCGTCGTTGCGGCCCTTATTCAAGGCGATCCCGTAATACTTGACGGTTTCGGGCTTGGCGACGATTTGGAGGTTCATACCAGTTGCGATCGAATATTGTAATACCGGCTGGTCATCGAAGCAGGCGACCGAATTGCCGGTGATCACGTCTTGGTACATGTTGTTGGAATCATCGAAAGTGACGGTGGTGAAGCCGTACTTCTTTTGGATACTCGTGGCGTAATCTGCCGCCGCAGTCCCGGTTTTGATCGCAACGCGCTTGCCGCGCAGGTCCTTGAGGCTGTGGATATTGGCGCCTTTTTTGACGGCGGCAACAGGGCCGGTCGGATAGTAGGGCTTGGACATGGCGAATTTTTGTTGCCGCTCCGGCGTGATGGTCATGCCGGCGATGACGCCGTCGATCTGCTTAGCTTCCAGCGCTTGCACCGCCGCGTTGAAGCCCACAGGCTTGACGCTGGCCTTGAAGCCTTCCGCTTTGGCGATTGCATGGATCAAATCAATATCGATGCCGACGTACTTATTATTCTTATCGGCGAATTCGAACGGGGCATAGCCCACATCGGTGTAAAAGGTGTAGGTCTTCTCTGTGGCTTGCGTCGTGGCGGGCCGAGTGAAGAAGGTCGTGAATAACGTGGCTAAACCAAAAATAAGTGCGAGGTATAAAGCGGGTTTCTTTTTCATGCAAACAACTCCCTGGAGACTGTGAATTTGAGGTGATTCGCGCCTCACTGCATTAAGAATAGATGAAAGCTACGGGAGTGTCTACTTTTTGTGTCAGAAAAATAAACAAGACAAGTATTCCGAATCACGAGCTTATATAGAGGTAAATAAGTTAAAGCTTTCGATCTTGAAAACTTTGCAAAATGTTATTCATACTTCGTTTGATATGGTCTGTCATCACTTCACGCGCTTCTTTTGCGTTACCGGATTTCATTAAGGTTAACATTTTAATATGTTCCTGGACAGAAATGAGGTGATGAGTAAGTTCGTTTCCGTCGCTAACACTAGGGCCGTTCCAAAAATTTTTGAGAAGTTCGTATAGTCGCTGATTGTCTGCAGCTTTCCAAATTGACGTATGAATTTGTTGGTTTAGTGCTGTATAGTCCTGTAGCGAAAACTTCTGAGGGTTGTCAGCAGCATATTGGCAATCTGCTAGCAATTTCGAGACATCATAATGGCGGTTAGTAGCGCGGTAGACAGCTTCACCCTCTAGTAAGATGCGCATTTCGAAATGGTCTGTCACAAATTTTTCGTCAATGTTTTTGACAATAGCCCCTTTATTCATGCGCAGGTCGATAAAGCCTTCTGCTGCTAGTGTTTGGAAAGCTTCACGAACGGGGGTACGGCTGACGCCTAAATCTGAGGCAATTTGTGTGAGACTGAGCTCTTGTCCACTTTGATATTCGCCAGCGAGAATCGCTTTTCTGAGTGTGGCAGTAATTCTTTCTCTTGCAGGAACGATTTTAATTGGTTGCATTGATATCCTACCTTTTGAAATCTTTTAACTGAAATAAGTAATACAGTTTTGGAATTGTGTATTTCGTATACATTATATCAGAATCTGTGGCAATAAAGCGCTTTATAGAAAGCAAAATACAAATTAGTGTTTTCTTTTCAAAGTAAGAATTGAACAACATTGATTAATTAATGATTCACAATGTTAAGCTGTTTTTGGATACATACTTAACTTAGACTGCGGTTTAATAGATATTATTTGATTGACATAGTTTGAGAAGAGTTGTACATTCACATTGGATATTGTATACGATATTTAATTTTTACAATTTTTGGGGCCTGCTTCTATCCATATTTTTGTCTAATTTGCTTATGAACAGAATAAGGAGTGTTGATCATGCAAAACGTATCAACAAGTGTAAAGGATATTGAGAAGAAGAAAAAGAAATATAAGATTATTGGCTTAAGTCCGGTATCCTTCTTAGTTATTTTTGCTGTCGTTATTGTTTGTATGTATCTTGATGTTCTGCCAGCAGGAATTACTGGTGGATTAGCAGTTGTAATTCCGCTGGCAGCAATTTTAAGCGAAATAGGTAAGCGCTTACCTATAATTCGAAGCTATTTTGGTGGCAGTGCATTTGTCGCCTTGTTTGGTTCTTCTTTGTTGGTTTATCTGCACGTACTGCCAACAACCACGATTAAGGCGGTCAGCGACTTCACCGGTGATCCCATCAATTTCCTAAACTATGGAATTGTTGTCTTGATTGCTGGAAGTCTTTTGGGACTTGACCGTGGCAGTTTAAGGGCAGCAATTGTCAGATATTTACCGTGTATTATCGCCTGCCAGGCCGCGGCTATTGTTGCAGTTTATGTTGTTGCTTGGATTATTGGCTTTAATCCAACTGAAGCTATGTTTTTCGTCGCACTACCCGTTTTAGGCGGCGGCATCGGTGCTGGCGCAATTCCGATGTCTCAGATGATCAGTTCAACTTGGCACACCTCTTCCAGTGCATTATTAGCAGAAATGTCTTCTAGTATTGCCTTAGCCAATGCTTTTGCCATTATTTTTGGCGGGCTAATGAATCGCCTGGGAAAAGTGAAGAGCTCTTGGTCGGGTGACGGTAAATTGATTGCTCGAGGAAAATTAGAGATTCAAGATGTTGAAATGGAATCTAAGACTGATGATTATCAAAAACTCGGTGTTGGTATCCTTGTTTCCGTTATCTTTATGTGTGTTGGGACGTTGCTAAATCACTTTGTGCCGCTAATACATGAATTTGCGTGGATGATAATCCTTTGCTGTATTCTCAAGTTGAGCGGAAAATTACCTACATATATTGAGGAGGCCTGTTATAACTGGCAACAATTGTTTATTAAGAACTTTGGCAACGTGATTTTAGTTTGCTTAGGTGTCTCAGAAGTCAAGATGGCAGATGTTTTGAACGCAGTGACGTCGACTCGAGTGATTTTGATTTTGGCTGCTGTGGTTGGGGGCTGCGTCGCCGCAATGGCAATGGGTAAATTACTAGGTTTTTATCCAATTGAGGCGGGTATTACAACAGGACTTTGCTCGACAGATATGGGCGGTACTGGAGATTTAGCGATTTTGGGCGCTGCACACCGAATGGAACTATTGCCATACTCAGCAATTTCAACTCGAATCGGGGGTGCGGTGATCTTGATTCTTTCGGGCATTTTAGCACGAATCTTTATCATGTCGTAGTAGTGTCCTAAGTTAGGAGTGAATCAAATGCATGCAATTGAGAAGATTTTAGCCAAAAATAGTGGTCGAAAAGAAGTTCATGCTGGTGAAATCGTCACAGCGAAAGTTGATTTTGCTGAAATTAATGATTTGTATTTACAGACCGTTTATTCTTTCTATGAAATGGGCGGTGAGAAGGTGTGGGACAATGAGCGGTGTGCCTTTGTGTTTGATCACTATGCACCAACGCCAGATATAAAAAGTGCACAAAATCATAAAGAAATGCGTGAATTTGCGAAGAAAAATTATTTGAAATATCATTTTGATACAAATTGTGGGGTTTGCCATCAGGTGATGCCGGAAGCCGGGTTGGCTTATCCTGGAATGATTTTAGTAGCCACCGATAGTCATACGACCACTCATGGCGCTTTTGGCGCTTTTGGTACTGGCGTGGGGGCGACGGATATGGCTAGTATCCTTTTAACTGGTGAGCTTTGGTTTAGGGTTCCTGAGGTAATCGAGGTACGTTTAGATGGAACGACCTCTCAGGGGGTTTATCCCAAAGATGTTATTCTCACAGTGTTAGGTAAGTTAAAAGCGGATGGCGCGGTTTATAAAGCCATCGATTTTACGGGTAGCTATGTTGATCAGTTAAATGTTGCTGGGCGGATGACAATTTGTAATATGGCAGTTGAGATGGGTGCAAAAACTGCATATATGCAGCCAAACCAGGATGTTTTAGACTATGTGAATGCTCGCGCGGTACGCCCTTTTGAAGTACAGTATTCAGACCCTGATTTCGAATATGAGGAAAGTCATCAATTCGATGTCTCAATCATTGGTCCTACTTTATCCTGTCCTGACAGCGTCGATAATGTTGCAACATTATCCGATGTTGTGTCTCAAGGGGATGTTGAAGTTGATCAGGGGTATGTTGGTAGTTGCACTGGTGGTAGAACGGAAGATATCGCTGAGGCTGCGCGAATTTTGAAGGGTCATCGAATTCCCAAGTATAAGAAGTTGATTGTTGTTCCTGCCTCTGCTGAAGTAATGGAAGAATGTATGGAGAAAGGATATATGAAAGATTTAATTTTGGCAGGTGCAACCATTGCGACGCCGGGTTGTGGGGCTTGCTTGGGAGCACACCAAGGAATTTTGGCTGCAGGCGAAGTATGTATTAGCAGTACTAACCGAAATTTTCCAGGGCGAATGGGTTCAACTGAGGCTAAAATCTATTTGGCTAGTCCGGCAACGGTTGCCGCAAGTATTTTAGCAGGCAAAATCACAGATCCGCGAGAAGTAGTTGAGGTGGGACAATGAAAAGTTTCTTTAGAGGACAGATCATCGTTGTTGGTAACAATATTGATACAGATCAGATCTATCCGGGACATTTTTTGGCATTGACTGATCCTAAGGAAATTGCGAGTCATTGTTTAGCAGGTGTTGATGAAACAATTGCCGAAAACTTCCCTAAAAATGGATTAGTTGTGGCAGGTAAGAATTTTGGCTGTGGCTCGAGTCGTGAGCACGCACCGATTGCACTGATTAATATGGGTGCGAGTGCTATCATTGCAGACTCCTTTGCACGAATCTTTTATCGAAATTCCATCAACCTGGGTATGCCGCTGATAGTTTGTAAGGGGATCAGTCAGAGAGTAGCTGACGGTCAAAATCTGTCGGTAGATATTAAAACCGGCACAGTGACCATAGAGGAAACTGGGGAGATAATGCACGGGGAAAATCTAAGTAATCAAGCAATGAAAATTCTTGAAGCAGGTGGGATTAAACCGCTTATGAAGGCGCGGATGGCTAAGTTACGCGTTCAGCCTATAGACAGCAAAAACTGAATAATAGGAGTTGATAATTCATAAACATTCCGATTAAAAAAGATGCCACGACATCGCGTTTGAAGCTTGCGATGATGTGGCATCTTTTCTTTGCACTAAAGTGTTAATTTATTCCAATTCAAGCCATCGCTGGTGCTTGCTTCTCGTCTTTGTCATCAGCGTCCTTGTCTGTTTGTGCGGCGATTTCGTCTTCGGTCAGCATGTCTTTGACGGTCATTTCGATCTTATCGACCGTTAAGCCGGTGAGTTCCAGCACGCGTTCGGTGATCGCTTCGGTGACTTCGGCGAAGACGTCTTGTGCGGCTTGACCGTAATATAAGATGGCGTCTAAGGTCACTTGCACGTGCTGATCGTCGTCGATGTCGATCGCGACGCCTTTGGTTTGGTCAGGGGTCTTGCGTAGTTTATCCGTGACGTTAGTGATCAAGTTGCCTTCTAGGCGGTACAGGCCGGGGATATCTTGGGCAGTCAGCGCCACGATCTTTTCGAGCACGTGGTCGTCAAAATGCAGGGTGTGGTCAGTCGTCATAGTAGTCCTCCTCATTAGGCTTTGGCAGCCTTCCATTCCTTGCGCGTCAAGACGTCTTGGATGTGCAGGTTCAACTCATTCAATTTTAAGCCCGTCATGTGGGTGACAGCGCGGCTGATGCGTTCGCAAAGTGTCTCAAATAGGGCTTGCGTATCGGTGTCGTAAGCGACGATCGCGGTCATTTCGATCGTGACGTCGGTTTCGCCGACTTCAGCCGAGATGCCTTTAGTGATCCGGGCATCTTTGCCCAGCGTTTCAGTGAGACTGTCGAGCATGTTGCCGTCCATTTCGAGTAGGCCATCGATGTCTTGGGCACAGATCCCGGCGATCTTTTCGAGCACCCGGTCATCGAAGGTTAAGTGACTGTTTGCTTTCAATGTCGTTAACTCATCCACGATGGTCAATCCTCCTTTTTCAAGCGCTGTTTGCCGGCCCGCAACCACCGCCACAAGGCTTGGCGTTGGGGCCACAACCAGCGTTCGCTTGCGTACCCGGCTAGCCCGGCCAATCCTAATAGCAGTAAGCCAGACCAGCCCCATTGCAAAGCCGCCGCCGCGATCACAATCCCGGTGAGGCCGCCGATTTTTCCTGTTGTCATTGTCAGCGTTCCTTTCTTCTAAGGGGCCGGGCGTAAGGTGACTTTGACTTGCTTGGCGTCAACGCCCAAGCTGCTGGTGAGCTGGTGTTTCGCGGTGGCTTCGATTGCCTTGGCTAAGGCGATGAGGTCTGTGGCCTGGCGCGGCTCAGCGATAATCTTGGCCCGCGCCCCATCGCGTGGGTTCAAGGCCACTTGCACCGCCACGGCGCGCAGGTCATGCTGGCGTTTGACCGCCCGGGTGACCGCATTTTCGATGGCTTGCTGGGAGACGCTCACTTGACCGCGCTTCTGTGGGAGCGTGAGCTGGCGGTGATGGGTACGGCGCAGTAAGGCGACTAGTAAAATGACTAGGCCGCCGAAAGCGACGAGCGCCGCTAGCGTCAACATGACCCACCGGCCGAGTTGCGGATAGCTATGCATGACGGTGCGCAGTGGGGCGAGTGGCCACCAGTAACCGGCGACAAGCGCGGCTTCGAGCAGCATGACGAAGGCGAAAAGGCCCAGGCCGATTTTCGTCAGCAGGCGCATAGGGTTACCTCCTTTCTTTAATTCCACCGTATCATGTTGGCCTTTTGCCAAACAAGCCAGACGCTCTTACCACGTGCACCCAACAAAAAGCCCCGCGGTTGGGTTAAACCGAGGGGTGGTGTCCCTTAATCGCCTTAAGTTGCGCCCGGATTTCTCGGACCTTGCCGGCAATGTCGGGCGCTTGCATGATCTCGCTAACGATCGCGACGCCAGCGATGCCGCTGCCTTGGAAGCTGGCAATATTGGCGGCTTTGACCCCGCCGATGGCAACCACCGGCACGGTGACTGCGGTCGTGATCGCGATCAGCGTTTCTAGCGACGTGCGGCGGGCGTGGGCTTTGGTTTGGGTGGGGTAGATGGCGCCGACGCCAAGGTAATCGGCGCCATCTGCGGCCGCAGCTTGGGCGGTGGCGACCGTTTTAGCCGAGACCCCGAGCAGTTTGTCGGGACCTAGAAGGCGTCGCGTTACGGCGACGGGTAACTCCGAGTCGCCGATGTGAACGCCGGCGGCATCCACAGCCAGGCAGATATCGACGCGATCATCGATGATCAAGGGAAGCTGGTAACGATCGGTGATCGTTTTTACCTGAAGCGCCAGCGTGTCGTAATCCCGGGTGCTGAGGGCCTTCTCCCGCAGTTGCACCATGGTGACGCCATTGGCGCAGGCGGCGTCGACCTTGGCGAGAAACGTCTTGGTGTCGTCTTGGTAACGATTGGTGACGAGGTAAAGCGTCAAATCTGCTGCGTTCATAGTTCTTCTCCTTTGACCGCTTGCGCCCAATTAGCTGCCGTCCCTAAGGTGGACAGCTGATCGAGCACCGCCAGGCGGAAAGTGGCGAGGCCGGCCTGTGGAGATAAGCTGTCCGCGGCCTCGCCACAGCGATTGAAGTAACTGACGGCGAGGACCGTCGCGGCCAGCGCCTCGAAGCCGGCGCCCAGACCGGCGGCGATCAGCGCGCCGACGATATCGCCAGTGCCGGTGAAGCGGTCGAGTTGTGGGACACCGTTGTGCAGTTGCCAGGTAGCAGTGGCACTGACCACCAGATCGGTCGGGCCGGTGGCTAAGAAAACCGTGTGCGGGTAGTCGCGACTGATGGTCTGCAAGTGGTGGGCCAACTCCCTTAAGGCTGCCGCATCGCTGTCAGCTTGATCGTTGTCGACCCCGCGAGCGCGACTCTTGAGCCCGACCAAGTGGCGCATTTCACTCAGGTTGCCTTTGACCACGGCGGGGTCATCTCCCAGAAGCTGGTGGCCAAGGGCGTCACGAATCGGACTGGCGCCGATACCAACCAAGTCGACTACGACGGGTACTGCTTGTTGCGAAGCGGTGGTGCTGGCGAGGCGGAGGCTGGCTTCGCGGGTTTCTGACAGGTGACCGAGGTTCAATAAGGCGGCATCACTTTGCGCAAGAAAAGCGCCTAATTCTCGGGGATCGTCTGCCATTACCGGCTTGGCGTTGATTGCCAGCAAGGCGTTGGCCACGGCTTCGACGCTGATCTCGTTGGTCAGACACTGAACCAACGGTGGCGTGGACAACGGCAGTGGCTGCGCGAAGGCGGTGGCAAAATACTCAACGAGTGGGTTTGACATGTGACAAGGCCTCCGTGAAGAGTTGTTGCAGTTTAGTGGTCATTTTCAGTCGGTCGAGTTGGAACAACACGACTAAGGCGATCACGGAACCCGAAATTGCGCCGCCGAAAAAGCGCGGGGTGTACACGAACCAATACAGTGACTGCGTACTGCCGGTGAACCAAACCATCACCGGAAAGGACAATAGCGACCCAATCACCCCGGTGCCGATGATCTCACCCAAGACGGCGCCCCAATAATGGTGGGTCAAGCGGTACCCCCAGCCAGCAAGGCAAGCGCCAAACACGGCGCCAGTCAAGGCCAACGGCGGGATCCCCATCAGCCCCATACGGATGAGCGCGCAGATCACCGCCATCAAGGTGGCGTACAGCGGGCCCATCACCACCGCGGCGAGCACGTTCATGACACTGGACATCGGGGCCATCCCTTCGATCCGAAAAAGCGGGGACAACACCACGTCTAAAGCAATCATCATCGCCAACAATGCGAGTTTCTTCACGCTTGTTTTTCCCATACAAAAAACCTCCACTTTCTCTGAATAGAGTAACTGGAGGGCAATCGCACTAAGTCGGCAAAAAAGACGCCGTGCGCAACGCACAGCATGTGATCTTCCTGCGCCAGCATTACCTGGATCAGGTTCGATGGGTATAATCTCAGCTAAATAGCACCCCAGATACGCGTATTCAATTGCGCTGAGTTTACCATGCCGGCCACCGGGTTGCAAGCGCTGAACGTTAATCTGGACGGCTTCGGGGTTTACGGGTACCATAGTTGTATCACGAAAGGGATTGTGAGGAAAATAAATTGGCTGAAGCGCAAACGATTCAACTCGTTCAACGGGAGCTGACCGACATCACCAACCGGCAGGTCAACACCGTTTTGAGTTTGATGCAAGACGGGAACACGGTGCCGTTCATCGCCCGCTACCGTAAGGAAATGACCGGCAGCCTGGATGAAGTGCAGATCCAGGCAATCGAAGCCGCGTATCAGCGGGTCACGGCGTTGCAAGACCGCCAAACCGCGGTGATCAAGGCAATCACAGAACAAGGCAAGCTTACCCCCAAGCTGGAACAACAGATCCGCGCCACGACGAAACTGCAAGATGTGGAAGATATTTATCTGCCGTACAAGCAAAAACGCCAAACCAAGGCGATGGTGGCCAAAGCACACGGTCTTGAGCCTTTTGCCCGCTGGCTGTTGACGTTTCCGAAAGGATCCTTGGAAACAGAAGCGCGGCGTTATGTGGCCCCGGCCAAGGAAGTCACCAGCGTCGCGGACGTGCTGGCTGGGGCCCACGAGATCTTAGCGGAAACGTTCAGCGAAGTGGCGACGATCCGCAACTGGGTGCGTCAATACACGCAACGCAAAGGTATCGTCCAAGCCCGAGTTAAAACCAAAGGTAAGGAACTTGACGAAAAAGGTGTTTACCAGCAATATTATGAATTCGACGAACCCGTCCGCAAGCTGTCGGCAACGCGCACCTTGGCGCTGAATCGCGGGGAAAAAGAAAAGATCCTCACGGTGAAGGTCAAAGTAGCACCAGAAGAGATCCACGCCTACCTCCACTTCCGCCTGATCGGTAAGCGGCCAGCAAGCGCAGCGACGGCGTTTATCGAAGCCGCGTACCAAGATGCCTATAAGCGCTTCATCGGCCCGGCAATCGAGCGGGAAGTTCGCAACACCTTGACTGAAGCGGCGGAAGCCCAATCGATCCAGGTGTTCGGGCAGAACTTATATCACTTGTTGATGCAGGCGCCAATCAAAGGCAAGGTCGTGTTGGGCTTCGATCCGGCCTACCGGACTGGCTGCAAGCTCGCCGTTGTTGACGAAAATGGCAAGTTCTTGGCCAAAGCGGTGATTTACCCGCACAAGCCGGCCCCAGAAGCTAAACGCAAGGTGGCAGGTAAAGAGTTGTTGGCATTGATCGAGCAGTACCAAGTCGAAATGATTGCGATCGGTAACGGCACCGCCAGCCGCGAGTCTGAACAGTTCGTGGCTGAGACCTTGCGGCAGTTGGCACGGGAAGTCTACTATGTGATCGTCAACGAAGCGGGAGCGTCGGTGTACTCGGCGAGCCAAGAAGCCCGCGACGAGTTCCCGGACTTGCACGTTGAGCAGCGCAGCGCGATCAGTATTGCCCGCCGCCTGCAAGACCCGTTGGCTGAGTTGGTCAAGATCGATCCCAGTGCCGTCGGTGTGGGGCAGTACCAACACGACTTGCCGACCAAAGCGTTGGCGAGTGAAGTCGACGTCGTGGTCGAACGTGCCGTCAACCAAGTCGGCGTCAATCTGAATACGGCCAGTTATCAGTTGTTGGCGCGCATCTCCGGGTTGTCTAAGACGATCGCGCAAAACATCGTCCGTTATCGGGATGACAACGGTCGCTACAGCAGTCGGGCGGAGTTGAAAAAGGTGCCGCGTTTAGGCCCTAAAGCATTCGAGCAATCGGTCGGGTTTTTACGCATCATCGGTGGCAAGAATCCGCTAGATAACACCGACATCCATCCGGAAAGTTACCCCGTTGCCAAGCAGATCCTGGCCGCAGCCGGGGTGGCAGCCACGGCGTTAGGTGAGCAAGAGGCGCGGGTCAAAGTGGCCGCCGTTGACGTGGCGCCGCTGGTCAATGAAGGTGTCGGCACCGAAACGGTGCACGACATCGTGGCGAGCCTGCAGACGCCGGGCCGGGACCTGCGGGATAGCATGGCGGCGCCGCTCTTGCGCCAAGACGTTTTGACGATGGCGGACTTGAAGCCGGGGATGAAGCTCGAAGGCACCGTCCGCAACGTGGTCGACTTCGGCGCTTTCGTGGACATCGGGGTGAAGCATGACGGGCTAGTGCACGTCTCCAAAATGACCGATCGGTACGTGCGTGATCCGAAGACAGTGGTGGCGATCGGCGACATCGTAGAAGTCTGGATCGATGCCGTTGACATGGCTCGTGAGCGCATCCAGCTGACGATGGTCGACCCTAAAAAAGGGTCATGATACGGCACCGTAAAACGCGGGCTTGACGTTCCTGTCAATATTGGTCATACTCGGCATAGAGTCAAAGTTTGTTTTGCTGTGAATATTTCGGTAGAGGGGTTGAGCAGATGACGAAGAAGATTGGTTTTTTGAGTTTTGGTTTTTGGCAGAAGAATAACTCGATGGTGACCAGCGCCGCGCAAAGCTACGCAGAATCCGTGGACTTGGCGGTTGAAGCCGAGAAGCTCGGCATCGATGGCGCCTGGTATCGGGTGCACCATTTTGCCGATCAAATCGGGACACCATATCCATTGATGGCCGCGGTCGGGGCGAAGACGTCCAAGATCGAGATCGGCACAGGCTTGGTCGACATGCGCTACGAGAATCCGTTCATGATGGCGGAAAACGTGATGTCCACTGATGTCTTGTCGCAGAATCGGGTGCAGCTTGGGGTCGGCCGGGGCTCTCCTGAACAAGTTGAAGACGGCTGGCGCTATTGGGGCTATGACTACTCCGAAGAGGAGATCAAAGACATCGCCCGGGCGCGGACTTTGAAGTTTTTGGACTTATTGAAAGGCGAACCGTTCGCTCAGCCTAATGCGCAGCCGATGTTCCCACAAGAACCTGGTTTGCGGCGGTTAGAGCCATTCTCACCAACGCTGCACCAGCGGATCTGGTGGGGCGCCGGCAGTCAGGCCACCGCGATTTGGGCCGCCGAGCACGGCATGAACTTGCAATCGTCCACGCTGGTCAATTACGAAACCAACGAGCCGTTCCACGTTCAGCAAGCCAAGCAACTGCGGGCGTTCAAAGACGCCTGGCAAAAAGCCGGCCATGATTTCAAGCCGCGGACATTAGTGACCCGCTCGATCATGCCGATCGTCAACGACCTCGATGCGAAGTTGTTCGCCGAAGGCAGCCAAACTCAAGATGAAGTCGGTTACCTCGCTTACCATCAGAATCCGACGATCTTCGGTAAGATGTATGTTGGCGAACCTGACCAATTAGTGAAGGAACTCGCCGAAGACGAGGCCATCCAAGAAGCAGATACGATCTTGATCACGGTGCCGTCGACTTTGGGCCTCGATTATAACGTGCATATTCTCGATACCATTATGAAAGACATTGCCCCAGCATTAGGCTGGAAGTAAGTAGATCATTGTTCGAATGGTTAAAAGCGCCGTCAAAGTGGTCACAATACCACTTCGACGGCGCTTTTAATGGACAATTGTGCAAGGTGAATCGTCAGCAAAACAAAAAGCGCCACACAATTGCGCGGCGCTTTTTGTAACCATAACAGCAAAAGCTGATAGGGATGAATATTACAGCACTTGGTTGTAGTATTCAACGACGAGGGCTTCGTCGATTTCTGGTTCGAGTTCGTCGCGTTGTGGCAAACGAACAAAGGAACCTTCCTTCTTGTTATCGTCGAAGGTCACGTAAG